>JBBQNG010000255.1:0-6386 GCA_038329645.1 Burkholderiales bacterium | reverse complement strand
CTCTCGAAACTGCGCCGCGAGGCGCGCAGGGTCGCTTCGGTCACGATGATCCTGGTGCCGTACTCCGGCCGCTTGGTCAGGCCCTCTATGCGCGCGGCAAGGTTCACGCCGTCGCCGATGACGGTGTAGTTGAGCCTGCTGAGGCTGCCCATGTTGCCGGCTACCATGAGCCCGGTGTTGATGCCGATGCCGACATCGAGCCTGTGCAGCCCTTGCGCGGCAAACTCCCTGTTAAGACTCTCGAGCGCCACGCACATGTCGAGCGCGGCCTGCATCGCGTTCCCGGCGTCGTCCTCCCCGGCCGCGGGCGCGCCGAAGATTGCCATGACCCCGTCGCCCAGGAACTTGTCGATCATCCCGTGGTTGCGTTCGACCACCTCGCTCATGCGCGTGAAGTAGCGGTTGAGTCGCGACACGATTTCCTGCGGCGGGCGATGCTCGGAAAACGAGGTGAAATTACGCAGGTCGGAGAACAGCACGGTGATCTGGCGCTCCTCGCCGCCCAGGACAGCTTCGCCGCCCGCCAGCGCCCGGTCGGCCACGGCGCGCGGAACGAACTTTCCGAACAGGTCGCGCACCTTGTCGCGTTCGACCAACCCCTTGACCATGTGGTTGAACGCGATGGCGAGTTCGCCTAACTCGTCCTGCTGGCGCACATCCAGCACGATGTTGTAGTCGCCGCGCTCCACACCGCGCGCCGCCTCGACGAGGGCGCGTACCGGCCGGGTGACCGAGCGCGCAATCAGGAATGCCGCCATCAAGGACAGCAACAGCCCGCCGAACGAAAGCAGCAACACGATGTTGCGCGTCTCCCGGAACGGCTTGAGCTCCTCGTCCATGGACCGTTGCAGCAGGACGAAAACGGAGGTGCCCCCCTGCGTGCCTACGCGAGTCGTGAAACTCAGCACCTCGCTGCCATCGATGACGAGGGAGGCCACCCGCTCCTTTTCGAGGGCGTGTGGATCGGCGCTTACCAGCATCGCGCGGGCGCGCTGCGGGAGCGAGGATGCGAGAAGCGCGAATTCGCGCGCGGCGGATTCGTAGAACGACACGTCCAGCTTCAGCAGCTGCTGCATCGACCGGGCGAGCCGGTCGTCGAGGGCGAATCCGGCAACCAGCCACGCGACGGGTTCCGGGGCGAGCACGGGCAGGACCGCCACCTGGTAGGGCTTGCCGTCCAGGACGATGAGCGCTGAAGCGCGCTGCCTCGTTTCGGCCTCGCGAACCAGCTGGCCCAGCGCCGGTGGGTAGACCCCGCTCGTGGTGCGCGTATCTTCCAAAACGCTGTGATTCAGCGAAACAAGGATCATCACGTCCGCGCCGACACGGCTGCCGTGATTGGAGAGCACGGAATGAACTGTGGCCTTATCGCCCGTTGAGATCGCCTCCTTGAATGCAAAATCCGAAGACAGGATGCGGACCGATTCCACCAGCTGGGTGGTGCGCAAGTCCGTCATGCGGCGGAAATTGCCGGCGCCGGCCACGAGTGCCTGCTCGATTTGCTCGTGAGCCTGGCGCGTATTGAGCGCGTCGACCGCATAGAAAACGAGCGACTGGACGAGTATCAGGAGACCCAGAAAAAAGAATGCGATACGACTCTGAAGGCTCTTGAACCGCATCATCGAAACTTCAAGCGGTGCGCAAGACTTTGCGCGAGGCGGTCACGCCAGGCGCGCCAGGCAGATCGAGCATTGCTTCGGCGGTTGGGTTCACGGGGACTTCGTTCGCTCCGGACGGATAGTCCCGGCATTGTCGGGTGCGAGCGCTCGAAGGGCAATCTGTGTGCTCGGATATCCGTGGCAGATCGATTTCTCCCGCGCGCTGGCCTTGTTGATCGCCTCTAGCGGCAAGGTTGAATCGTCAGGGTTTTGTGTGACTTCCTTGGACTACCTTGGAGCATCTTGGAAAGCCCTCTGGCGGAGCGAGGGATTCGAACCTTCCCCGGAGAACCACTATCCACGCGGGGCCGCAGGCAGTCGGCGCGTGTAATGCCCCCTAGGATGCCCCCATGCCAGCATCAATGCCACCACAGGACCCGAGAGAAATTCGCCATTTTTCATACCGGGAATTTCGCAAACACCCCTACGAACGTATACGAACGTCTACGGACCGCGCTAGATTTTGACCACCCCCAACCATTGGCGCCCGCGCCCACTGACCGCTAGTGGCCACCTAGTGACCGCCCCGGGGAAAATTCACGCACTAACTATAAAACGCGGCCTCTGCGTCCGCACTTTGAAAACGCCAGGAGGGACCCGCCGTTTGCCAGCACTCGCGTAAGGCTGACGGCCATGGTGTCAAGTCATCCTGCGTACGTGCCACTGGCTCTAGATCGCGCCTCCCCTTTGCTCTCGGGGGCGATGCCTAAAAGGACCCGCCGCCCTCAGGCGACTCGCCGCCCTTCAAGCCGCCCTTCAAGCCGGGCGTTCTCGGGTATCGACATTTGAAACTGAGGACACTGAGGACAACTGGCCCGATTCCCCGGAGACCCGCATGGATGCTGGCGCTCCGCGTCCTCAGTCCCGACTGAGGACAACCCGCGACGGACTGAGGACACTGAGGACAACTTATTCCGGGAGCGTCCGCAGAGGAGTAGCCGGCCCCGCTTCGTCTTGGTGCTCGCCCTCGGCTGCCTATTCCCGCGCGAAAGAAACTAGCCGCCGCGCCGCCCGCCGCGCGGGCCGGGCACAAGGAGATCAGGCATCGGTGCCGGCGTCCAAGATAGAGGACTTGATGCGATAGCACGCAGTGAGCCCCAGGCCGGGCAGGCGGGCTCTGCAATCGAAGGGGCGGCCCTTATCAGGCACCAGGTCACCGCGTTCGCGTAGCACGCGCAGGACCGCCGTGGCGTCGAATCCTTCGCACACTTCAGCCCGGAAGGTTTCGGGGAGCGTGTAGAACTCCCACGCGGCAACGTTGCCTATCTCATCCTTGGTCGCACGCCGAAAGCCCGCCCGGTGCAGCGTCTTTGGCGCATGGTCGTCGTCGCGTTCGGCGCGATCCCAATGCGTGAACCGGCCTTCGCCGTGCGCTTCATAGAATCGGCGCACTTGCCGAACCATCTGCGTTTCCTCGGCGTTGCCGATCCCGCCGCGCGACTCGAGCCAGGCGTGGAAGCACTTCAGCGCCGCCCGCGTCGCCTCGCCCTGCGGCCATCCGGTTATGCCCGCCTCGGTTGCCAACTCGCCCGCCGTGGCCACTGCCGCGAAGCGCCGGCCAACGCGCTGCACTTGACCCGATGCAAGCTCGGGAATCCACTGCGCAGCCAGGTGTTCAACGCCGTCCCGCATGCGATCACGAAGCGTATCTACATGCTCAACCGCCCAGCACAGGAACTCACGGCCCGCCGTGCCGTGCTGCGCTTCACTGACCTTGCTCAAGTGCTGCGCCAAGGTCGCGCCGTTTTCGTGCTCGTGAAGATTTTCGAATATCCCGCAGCCTGCGCCCGCATCGGCGGGCACGTCCGCCATGCGCACTTCCTGTCCTACACGCGCCCGCTTGCCGCCTTCGGCCATATGCGCAGCCAAACCGATTTCTCCCGCACTCAGGAACAGCAGCCGCCAAGTCAGTCGCGGCCTCGTCTGCCCGGTGCGTGTGCTGCGGGCCTTCGAAGTCTCATTCGCCAGCATGTAGGCGCACTCGCCGGCCGTCTTGGGGTCAACCTGCGCCAGCTCGTCCAGGATCAGAAGCCCATCACAGTGCTGCGCGGCGATCGCCTCAAGAGCGTTGTCCGTCGATCGCCACCGCTGCATGTAGTTTGCGCCGCCGTAGACCGATGCCGCGACACGCAGCGCCGTCGTCTTGCCGGAACTCGATTCGCCGCGCAGGTGGAAGCCGCCGCTATCGATGCCGGCCGGGCGCAGCATCGGCCCCGCGAAAGCACAAGACACCGCGAACGTGAGCCGGGAATTACCGACACACAATGCCGCGACCCGCTCACGCCATGAAGCGATTGTGCCTCGCTGCCGCAAGGTGCTTTCAAGTGCGCCGTCCGTCTGGAACACGATGCGCTCGCCGCCCTGCCCCAGGGTTTCACGCGGGAGCACGTATGCCGCGCCATGCCAGCCAACGCGATCCGTGCAGCGGGCATGCTCGTCCGGTTGCCGGGTCTGGATGTACTGCGCCAAGAGGGCGCGGGCACTCGTATGCGCCGCGATCCGCAACCCCTGCGCCATCAGCACCCCCCGGAACTCTGCACCGTCGCCCGCGAGCATCCGCGCCGGCATGGCCCACTGCCTCGCGTGGCCAGCCGGGTCCATGAATTCCAGCAAGTAGCCCCACCCTTGCCCGTCCGCGTCGCGGGTCAACGCAGGGACTTCGACCCGGGAACAAACCCATTGCGGAGACTTGGGCCTGCCTTCGTTGTCGTGGGCCGCATACCACACGCCGGCAGCATCGACCGTGAAGCGATCGATTACCGCGCCTGCGGCTTTGGCTTCCGCCTCGCCACCCGACTTGCTTATGCTGCGCGGCTGTAGCGCCGTCGTGATGCCCGCCTCGATTCTCTCGCGCACCGCATCGCTGCCGGCGTGCACAGCCATGTCGTTGAAGTCGCTCCCGCCCTCAGGCAGCGCATCGGGCAGTACCACCGCCCCGTGCACCATATCCGCCGCGATCTTCGAATACTCGCGGCCAGGATTGCGGCCGGTCTTGGTTTCCGTCGCGCAATCGTCGTCCGCGCATATCACGATCAGCGCGGCCGGATGCGCCTTGCGCAACGCACGCGCGACGTGAGACAGATTCCCCGCGTCAAACGCGACTGCAACAGGGCGGCCGGTTGCGTGGTGAACGCTTGCGGCCGTTGCATAGCCCTCTGCGACCAATAGCGAGGGCGCATTCGCAGGGTCGCCGCACCAGTGCCACAGCCCCGACTTGCGCCCGCCCTTGAGGAAGAGTTTTTCAGGACCTTCGCCGGCCCGCTCGGGCGCGATGCGCTGAACGTTCCACAGCTCGCCGTCGGCGTCACGTAGGGGCACCAGGAGCCATCCGCCCGCCGCATAGCGCACGCCGTAGCCCTGCACACCCTTGCGTACCAGGTACGGGCTCTCGCCGGTCTCGCTCGACGACGACCACTGCCGCACCGCTTCCCCTGCCGCCGCGCGTTGCGCCCCCTCCCGTTCTGCTCGTTCGCGTTTCTCGCTCGCCGTGCGTGCCTCGCGCTGTGCCTTCAAGTCCGCCGCACTCACGGTCGCGCCGGGCGGCGCGTCCACGATGCGGAACCCGTGCGCCCTCGCCGTATGAATCAGCGTGCCGATCTTCACGCGCCCGCCGGCCTTCACGCTGCGCCAGGTCTCGCGTGTCGCCTTGGCGTTGTATCTCTCGCTCTGCTTACTCCACGCATCGAACAGCTCGAAACCCGCCTCACCCAGCTCCGATTTCAGCGCCATCGCAATGCGAGCCCATTCGTCGCGCGGCAAGTCGGCGGGGATGCACTGAAGCGCCGCGCTGATCGTAGCCGCAGTTAATGGCTTCATGGCCCACCGAACAGGTCAGGCTGCGGTTCAACTGGCCGGCCTTCAAGCCAGTAGCGGGCGACGCTTCGGCTACGCCGGCCATCAGCGCACGGCACGCGATCCCGCGACGTGCGCACGCGGTAGCCGCGTAGCTTCATTTCGGATACCACCTTGGACGCGCTGCCAAGGTCCGCGTTCGTGGTCAACTCGAGTAGCGTGCAGCCAGGGTGCGCCGCCATATAATCCGCCGCTCGCCCGCATTGCTCTGCCCGTGTATCCGGCGGTAGCGGGGTCGACGGCGTACAAACGTCTGCACTCACCCTGCGCTTACCGCCGCCAAAGCGCCAGGAATTCCGCCAGCAGCGCGGCCTGAATGCTCTCGGTTCGCTTGGGCGAATTCGAAAAATCCAGGCATTGCGGGCACAGAGAAAATTCGCCGTTTCGCTTCGACCCGGGGCCCTCCACCGTAACGCGCACGAATGCGGACCGTGAAGCCGGTAGATGCGGAAACCCTTGAGACACACCACCACATACCCTGCACTTCGCGGCCTTCAACGCGCCGCCTTGCGCGAGGTGCGGATGCGTTCAGCTATCCAGGACTCGACTACGGACAAGGGCCAGGCAGCCGCCCGCGCCGATAGTTTCACGCAGGCCGGGAAGGTGCCGGCCTTCATGCCGGCATAGATTGCGGACTTTTTCAGCCCGGTGCGGGCTTCGACATCGGGTAGGCGTAGAAGGTATTCGCCGCTCTTCTGTGGACTGTCATGCATCGCTGAAACTCCCTCATCGTTTGTTGCAACGGAGGAATTTCAACGTACGCAGCCCGGATCCTCAAAGTCAAAACAGAGCGACCGTCAAAATTAACGGCGGACGCTATTTTTTCGTTGCTCTGATCTTGTCCTTCAAAACCGGCAGGACTCGGTAGCCGTCATC
>JBBQNG010000254.1:0-6394 GCA_038329645.1 Burkholderiales bacterium | reverse complement strand
ACTCGGTGACTTCCAGCGGGCTGTCGGACAGGCGGTTTTTCTTCATGCAATTTCCTTTGCGTCGCGGCGCCGGTAGAGGAGGATCGGAAATGACGGGAATTTGCGCGCGATGGCGTGCGCGGGGAAAGGCTCGAGCGGCGTGAACGGCATCGGCAGGTCGGCCACCCGGGCCCCGAGCATCGCCCGGGCAAGCTCGGTGCCGATTGAAGTTGCGAGCGCAACGCCGAGCCCATTGCAGCCGACGAAAGCGAGCACGCCCGGCGCGAGCTCATGGCAGTGCGGCAGCTTGTCCCAGGTGATGCCGACATACCCGTGCCAGACATAGTCGAACTTCGGCCGGCCCAGCTGGGGGAACACTTTTTCGACACGCTCTGCCGCACGCGCCGGTGCGCGCTCGCGCCAGCCAAGCGGAACCGCGAGTGCCGCGCCGGTCACGAGGCGCCCGTGCGCGTCCCAGCGGAAAAAATGCAGGTCGCCTTGCGAATCCGAGCAGGCGTGATCTTCGGGCAGCACGGAGGCGCGCACTTCATCCGGGTATACGTGGGTAGCCATCTGGTGGCTGCGCACCGGAAATACCGTCTGCATGAGCCTGGGCCAGAGGGAAGCCGAGAACGTGTCGCCGTAAGCGTGAGTGGCAATCACCACCTTGTCGGCAATCACCGTGCCGCGCGCTGTCCGCACGCGCCAAACGGTGCCCGATCTCTCAAGCGCCACCACAGGACTTTCGGTATGGACGGTTGCACCCGCGCCGATGGCCGCGCGCGCAAGGCCGCGCACGTAGGCGAGAGGATTGAGCTTGCCGCCAGTGGCGTTTTCCCAGCCGCCATGCCAGAACTTCGAACCGGTGACGGCCTCGACGCCTTTCGCGTCGAGCAGCTCGACCGGGGCTCCGCGCCTCCCCCAGGCCTTTACCCGCTTTTCGGCCAGCTTCATGCGCCCGGGCGAATGCACCGGCTGGACCCAGCCGTTCTGGACCGCCTCGCATTCGATCTTGTGGCGGCGGATCAGGTCGAAGGTGAACTTCGCCGAATCGGCCACCAGCTGCACGAGCTGCTCGCCTTTCGCGGCGCCGCCTGCTTGGGCCGGGATGCGGGCCGGCACGTCGTCGGGATCGATCCGGGACAGGGTCGGGATCACCTGGCCGTTGTTGCGGCCCGACGCGCCGTAGCCGATGACGTCGGCTTCGAGCACCACCACCTTGGCGCCGCCCTGGGCCACGGCGAGGGCACAGGCGAGGCCCGTATAGCCGCCGCCGATGATCGCCACGTCGGCGCGCACGTCGCTTTCGAGAGCGTGCGTTGCCGGTGGCGGGGGCGCCGTAGACGCCCACAGCGAATGCAGGAATACGGGGTCGGGCATGGAGGAGAGATTCTAGCCCAACCCGGAGATGTACCGGTACCGATACATAAACTGACCGGAAATCCAGTCAGGGAGCGGATCTCGCAAGATGAAAGTTTTTAATTATGGCTCGGACTGCAGGCCGGCGTTGGTATGCTCGCGGGCCCACTTCATGAAGCTTGCGGCCGGCATTGGCTTGGCGATGTGATACCCCTGCGCCAGGTCGCAGCCGAGCTGGCGCAGCAGGAACCAGTCCTGCTGCGTTTCGACACCGGAGCCCACCGAGGTGATCTTCAGGCTCTTCGCCATTTCGAGGCTTGATCCGAGCACGACGCGCGCCGCCGGCTGCGTTGCCGCATTGGCAACGAAAGACCGGTCGATCTTGAGCTCCGAAAACGCCACGCGCGTGAGCTCCTGCATCGATGATCGTCCGGTGCCATAGTGGTCGATCGACAGCCCGAAGCCTTTCATGCGCAGCCGGGAGAGGTTTTCAAGCGCAAGCCCCGCCTGGCTGCCGGCTGCGGATTCGGTCACCTCGAAGATCATGTGCCGGGGATCGAGGCCTTCGCCGCGCGCAAGCTCCGTCAGGCGCTCCGCAAGCTGCGCTGCGGGTAGGGACTGTACGGACAGGTTGACCGATACGGTCGCCTCGGGGGCGCCCCCCGCGTGCCACAGGCGGCAGAAAGCGGCGGCCCGCCTGACCACGATGCGGGTCAGCGCATCGATCTCGCCGCTGGCCTCCAGCGGGCCGATGAATGCCGCCGGTGCAATGATGCCCTGCTGCGGATGACGCCATCGCGCAAGCGCCTCTGCCCCCACCACCCGGCCAGTGGCCAGGTCGACCTTAGCCTGGAAGAACGGCTCGAACTCGTCGTTCTTCAGCCCTTCCAAGATTTCCTCGAGCGCGAACGACGGACCGGCCGCGCGTACGGCCGGCTTGCTTCCCGGGTCCTGAGCATGGAGGCCGATCAGCGCCACAAGCTTTTCGGGCGTGACCGGCTTGTGGATTACGCCGAGCACCCTGACGCCGTAACCGCGGGCCATCGTTTCGACCGACGCCAGGAGCGGGCTTTCGAGCGCACTGGCGAGAATGATCGAGACCGGGAAACCCGCTTCCCCGAGGTGGCGCATGAATTCCAACCCGTCCATGCCGGGCATGTCGAGGTCGCTGATGATGATGTCCACCGACGGCGCCTGCGAGCGCACGATCATCAGCGCTGCGCGGCCGTCGGCGGCCTCGCGGACGTCTTCCGCGCCCAGCCCCGCCAGCTTCTTCAGCAGGAGACCGCGCTGGAACTCGTGGTCCTCCACCACCAGCAATTTCAACCCGGAAATTTTCATAGCCCCACCTCGCGCACGGCAGTCTCGCACTCGGCAGGCACGCGCGCCCGCTGAGCGTGGAGCCCGATCAGAGCATCCAGCATCCGAGGCGTGATCGGCTTGGCGATGGCGCCGAGGACCCTGACGCCGTAGGCCTTCGCCATCGTCTCGACCGAAGCAAGCACGGGGCCTTCCAGAGCGCTCGCGAGGATCACCCAGGCCGCGCTGCCCGATTCGCCCAGGTGCCGCATGAACTCCATGCCATCCATGCCCGGCATGTGGAGATCGCAGATGATGATGTCCACCGGTGCCTCCGGCGCCATGACTATCCTCATAGCCGCGCTGCCGTCGGCGGCCGCGTACAGGCGCGTGGCGCCGAGGCCGGCCAGCATCTTGAGCAGGATGCCGCGCTGAAAATCGTGGTCCTCCACCACCAGGAACCTCAAGCCGGAGATGTGCATTTCGCTTCCTCGCAATAGTTGTTCAGGCGACCGAGCTCGCGCTCGAACGTGCCCATCCTCGCGTGGGCGACCTTCCAGTCGCCGATCGCGCCGGCGCGCTCCACGCGCTCACAGGCGCGGCTGAGCGCGAATGCGCCGATGGATTTGCTCGCCCCCGAAATGCGGTCCGACGAACTGGTGACCTGCCCCGCGTCGCACTGCGTGACTGCGAGCTTAAAAACCGCTGCATCCTCGTCGTTGACCCGGCGGAAGTCGGCCAGGATTTCGCGCTCCGCTGCGGCATTGCCATCGCAGATCGCGGCCAGCACCGTGCGGTCGACGCAAACCGCCGGTTGCGCTATCCGCGACCATTGGTCGAGCTGCCGGCGCAAGCCGTGGGCGAGGCCCTTCACGACGACAGCCGGCGCCGATTTGACCAGCGACCAGGCCCCCGGGGGGGCCGGCTGAATCGGCGCGTGCAGATCGATCAATGCCGCAAGCTTGGCCGGCGTGAGGGGCTTTTCGATCACCCCGAGGATTCTCACGCCATAGTCGCGCGTCGTTGCCTCGACCGACGCGAGCAAGAGGCCCCCGAGGGCGCTGGCGAGGATGATGGCAACCGGGACGTGCGCCTCGCCCAGGTGGCGCATGAACTCGGCCCCGTCCATGCCAGGCATGTCGAGGTCGCTGATGATGATGTCGATGGTCGAATCCGGCGCCATGACGACCTCCAGCGCCTCACGCCCGTCGGCGGCCACCGACACGTTGGCCGCACCCAGTCCGGCCAGGATCCTCAGCAGCACCTGGCGCTGGAACTCGTGGTCCTCCACCACCAGGAAGCTCAAGTCCCCGATGCTCATGCCGCCGCCTCGCAATAGGCATTCAGGCGCTCCATTTCGCGGTGGAAGGCCCCCATGTCGGCCTCGATCGCCTGCCAGTCGGCGGCCCGGCCGCCGCGCTCCAGGCGCTCGCACACGGCGGCGAGCGCGATCGCCCCGATCGCGCTGCTGGCGCCCTTGATGCGGTGCGAGGCGTGCTTGACCTGCTCGGCGTCGCCGCCGCGCACCGCGGCCCTGAGGCTGGCGGCGTCATCCTCGTTGACGCGACGGAAGTCAGCGAGGATTTCGCGCTCGGCCGCCGCGTCCCCGCCGCAGATCGCGGCGAGCATGGACCGGTCGACCGGCACCGCTGCCTGCGCTATCGGCAGCCATTGGTCGAGCTTCTTGGCCAGGTCCATGAGGCCGACCGGCTTGGCGAGGTAGTCGTCCATGCCCGCGGCGGCGCAGGCTTCCGCCTCGCCTTCCAGCGCGATGGCTGTACAGGCCACGATGGGGATGCGCTTGGGCCCGCCATGGGCGGCCCCGGCGGCGCCCTCGATCACGCGGATGCTGCGGGTGAGGTCGTATCCGTTCATCTCGGGCATGTTGCAATCCGTAATGAGCAACCCATAGCGGCCGGACTTCCACATGGCGAGCGCTTCCACGCCGTTCTCGGCGCTCTCAGCCGCGTAACCCAGCATGTTCACCTGGCGCAGCAGCAGCGACCGGTTGGTCGGGTGGTCGTCCGCGAGCAGCACCAGGGTGCCCTCCGTGCGGGCCGCTTCCACATTCGGCGCGGCGCGGCGCAATCGCGTCGTCGTGCCCAGCCCGTCGGTGGCCTCGCCGGCATTCGCTTTGGCCAGGACGAGCGGGTCGGCAATCGGCAGCGTCAGCTCGAGGATCATCGTCGTGCCGACGCCGAGCTCGCTTTGCATCTCGATCGACCCGCCCATCATCCGCGCCAGGCGCCGGCAGATGGTGAGCCCCAGGCCCGTGCCGCCGAAGCGCTGAGCGGCTTCGCCCGCGGCCTGCACGAAAGGCTGGAACAGGCGCGCCTGGTCCTCCTGGGAAATGCCGACTCCGGTGTCCTTGACCGAGAACCGCACCCGTTCTTCGCCGTCGGTACGATCCACCAGCTCGGCCTTGAGCTCGATGGAGCCCTTGGCAGTGAACTTGAGCGCATTGCTGATCAGGTTATTGAGGATCTGGCGCAGGCGCATCGGGTCGACCATCAACGCGGCGCTGATCTTCGGGTCGATGCTGCACTTGAGCAGCACGCCGCGGCTGCTGGCGTTGCCCGAATAGATGTCGCGCACCGCTTCGAGCGCGGAGGTGATCGAGGACGCCTCGGGGCGCACCTCGAGCTTGCCCGCCTCGATCTTCGAATAGTCGAGGATGTCGTCGATGATCCGCTGCAGGGACGTTCCCGACTCGCGCACCACCTCGAGCGTGACGCGCTGCGCGGCGTCGAGCTTGGTCAGGCTGAGCAGTTCGAGCATGCCGAGCACGCCGTTCATCGGCGTGCGGATCTCGTGGCTCATGGTGGAGAGAAAAATGCTCTTGGCGCGGTTGGAGTCTTCGGCGGCTTCCTTGGCTTCCTCCAGCGCGTTGTCCAGGCGCTTCCTCTCGGTGACGTCGCGCGCCGCGGCGAACACGCCCTGCAGTTTGCGATCCCGGTCGTAGAAGGTCGTGGCGTTGTACGACACCACGGTTTCCTTGCCGTCCCGGGTGCGAGCGGTGAGCTCGTAGTTGGTGAGCTTCTTCTCGCCCAGCACCAGCTTGATCGCCGCCTCGGCGCGCTCAGGGTCGGTGAAGTAGCTCTTGAACGGCGCGCCGATCAGCTCGTCGCGCGTGCAGCCGGTGAGCGCCTCCATCTGCTTGTTGACGTCGGTGATGATTCCCGAGGGGTCGGTCGTCATCAGCGCGTCGATGTTCGATTCGATGAGGGAGCGCGTATAGAACTGCTGGTCGCGCAGGCGCTGGTCGAGCTTCTTCTGCTCTTCCTCGACCTGTTTCCTCGCCGTGTTGTCGGTGCCGATCAGGAGGTAACCGATGATCGCGTCCTGCGCGTCGCGCAGCGCCGTCACCGACACCACCGCGGGAAAGCGGCTGCCGTCCTTGCGGATATAGGTCAGCTCGTAGATGTCCTCGATGCCACGCGAGGCCTTGAAGACCAGCGCCTCGAAGCCGGGCGTGATCGGCGTATCCAGTTCGACGGACAACGCCTTGGCGCGCGCGATCACCTCTTGCGGATCGGAAATATCGGCCGGCGTGATCTTGTTCATCACTTCGGCAGCCGTGTAGCCCAGCATGCGCTCGGCGCCGACGTTGAAGATCTGGATCACGCCCTTGGCGTCGGTGGCGATGCTTGAGAAGTTGGCGCTGTTGAAGATCGCCCGCTGTAATGCACCGGCATTCAGCAGCGCCTCTTCGGCCTGCTTGCGCGCGGTGTTGTCGGTGCCTATCAGCAGGAAGCCG
>JBBQNG010000253.1:0-6404 GCA_038329645.1 Burkholderiales bacterium | reverse complement strand
CAGGAAGCGCGCTTGCAGGGGTTGTCGGTCGGCCAGCACGCGCAAAAGCGGAAAGAGATCGGGCCGGCGCTGGACTTCGTCGAGAATCACCAGCCCCTTGAGCGGGCGCAGAACCAGCTCCGGATTGCTGAGGCGCGCCAGATCGGACGGTGATTCGAGATCGAAGAAGTGCACGGGCTCCGTGGACTCTTTGGCGAGCGCGCGGGCAAGCGTCGTCTTGCCCGCCTGACGGGGGCCGACCAGGGACACGATCGGGTTGTCCCACAGGCGCTCGCGGAGGGTGTGGAGGTAGGCGGTGCGTTTTAGGTTCATACATTGTAATTCTAATGCACATGTTTAGAATTGCAAGGATTATTGAGGCCATAAGCCGCTTCCGATCTGGCCGCGCCGTAGATCGCTTCCCGGTCTAGCGCCCGCCACCGACGTCCCTCAGCCAACTTTCCGATTCTGCTTGCCGTGCCCGGCGGGAGGATCCACTTTCACCGAAGTTTTCACCGAAGTTTCCACTGAAGCTTTTTTGCCCGCTTCGGTGAGCGGTTCGCCCGTCTGACTCCCGACGCCGCGCGCGAAGGCGTTGTATTGCCGGACTGGCGCGGCCCCGGAAGGACACTCCACCGGCGTATCACGCAGCGCGGCCTACAGGCTGGCCGTCAGCGGTCGGGCGAAGGGCTTCATGCGGTACCGTCCAATTGCCGGTCAGCTCGGATCCCCGAGTTTGTTCGGGTCGTTGAAGTCAGGAAAGTCGCTGCGGGCCAACCGCGCATTGGCGTCGATCAGCGGCTGAATGATCTCCGTGTTGATCTTGTTGCCCATGTCCGGCTTGCCTTTCAGGGCGATCATGTCCTTGAAGCTGGCGCCTTTGGGAATAGTGACTGGCGGCGCGAAGTCGTTGCTATTGCCGTACTTGTCGCTGATGTACTTGATGAACAGCATGAACAGGACATAGTCCTTGTACTGGCTCGCATCCATGCCGCCACGAAGCTCGTCGCAAGAAGCCCAGATGGAGGAATAAAGGTCGGATTTTTTAATGGCCATGGCGGCTCTTGGTCTCTTGCATTAAATGCAGTGGCCGCAGAGTAGCAAATGCATGGGCCGGAGGAGCGGGCAAAAGCTTTCCGAGCGGAGGCTTGACCAAGGAAACTCTGTTCAGAATTCCCTAACAAAGTCGAACTTTTATTTTCGTAGATTCAATAGCTCTGCGGGTTTCCTGCCAACTCCTATCCCACTTTACTTATATTCCCCAGCACCAGCCCCGCCCCCCGCTCCGCGACCATGATCGTCGCCGCGTTGGTATTGGCCGACGTCACCGACGGCATCACCGAAGCATCGATCACCCGAAGCCGCTCCACCCCGCGCACTCGCAACTGGGGATCCACCACCGAACGCTCGTCGCTCCCCATCCGGCAGGTGCTCGTCGGATGGAACACCGTCCCACCCCGCGAGCTGGCGAATTTCCACAGGTCGGAGCGCGTCTTCAGGTCCTCCCCCGGCAGCATCTCCTTGTCCCACAGGTCCCTGAATGCCGGTTGGCGATAAATTTCGCGCAGCATCTCAAGCCCCGACACGATCACTTCGCGATCATGCTGCTCGGAGAAATACCGCGGCTCGATGCGTGCCTGCTGCATCGGATCGGATGACTGGATCTGCAATCGCCCGCGCGACAGCGGGCGGCACTGGCAGGCCGAGGCGCTGAAGCCGGAATAGTCGTGCAGCGGGTCGCCCGGCTTGTCGACCGAAAGCGGCATGACGTTGAACTGCATGTCGGCGCGCGAATCGCGCGCGTAAGGCGTGCGCGCAAAGCCCCCAACCTGTCCCGCGCCCACCGTCAGCGGCCCGCGGTTCGCCAGCAGCCACTGCAGGCCCATCTTCGCGAGTTCATAGGGATTGCGGACCTGGTCGTTGAGCGACATTTTTTTCTTCAGGCGCAGCATCACGCGCGCCTGGTAATGATCCTGCAGGTTTTCGCCGACCTCGGGCGCTTCGGCAACGACTGCGATCCCGTGCTGCCGAAGCAGGTTCGCGGGCCCGATGCCGGACAACTGCAGGATCTGCGGCGTCTGGAGCGAGCCGCCGGAAAGGATGACTTCCCTTTCTGCGCGCGCGCTCCTGGCCGCGCCATCGGCGATCCATTCGACGCCAACGGCGGTAGTGCCCTCGAACAACACACGCGAAACATGGGCGTGCGTCGCAAGCGTGAGATTCGGTCGCTTCAGCGCGGGTCGCAGGAAGCAGCGCGCAGCCGAAGAGCGCCACCCGTCTTTCATTGAAAGCTGGTAGCGCCCGACGCCGTAGTCGGTTGCGCCATTGAAATCCGGATTCGGGGGCAGTCCATACTGCTGCCCAGCCTCGAGCCAGGTTTCGCAATACGGATGGTCGTTCTGCAGATCGGAGACCCCCAGCTCTCCCGAAGCGCCGTGATACTCGTTCTCGCCGCCGGCGTAGTTTTCCGACCGCTTGAAATACGGCAGCACCGACTCGTAGTCCCAGCCTTTGGCCCCGGCGGCCACCCAGTCGGTGTAGTCCTCATGCTGGCCTCGGATGTAGATGAGGCCGTTGACCGAGCTCGATCCACCCAGCACGCGTCCGCGCGGCCAGACCACATTGCGTCCGCCCGAGCCAACGCTTGGCTCGGTGTCGAAGTTACGCGTAAAACGCGGGTCGACCATGGTTTTGAAATACCCGACCGGCAGGTGGATCCAGAAGTTGCGATCCGATCCGCCCGCCTCAAGCAGGAGCACGCGGTGACCCGCACCCGACAGCCGATTCGCGAGAAGGCACCCCGCCGAGCCGGCCCCGACAACGATGTAGTCGTAGTTCAAGTCACGCCTCGCGCTGGAAAGCCAACATCAGGCCTTGATGGTATCCAGATACAGCTTGGTATCGAAATACTGCGCCGCGGGCACCGGGTTCTGGATGTTGCCCGCCTTGACGAAAAAATCAGTCACCTGCTGGAGCCATTTGGTGACCGTGCCATCGGCATACATCTTCCTCCACTCGGCGGAAGAGAAATACTTCGACGCCTTGAACTGGTCCTTGAAGTCGGCCAGCGGCACCTGCGCGTACTGCGTCTTCTGCAGCGCCTCGATCGCAGCGTCGCTGTGGATCAGCGCATCGTTCGCCTCGGCCCAGCCGCGAATCACGCGCTGGCAGACGTCGCGGTTCTTGTCGTAATAGTCGTTGCGCGCCGCCCAACCGCCGACGATCGCCGCCTGCGGATAGTAGGCCGAGGCATCGACGAGCTTTTTCGCCCCCGGCACCTTGCTGCGCACCGTGATGTCGAACGGCACCCACAGCGCCACTGCGGGCACCGCGCCCGAGATGAACGACGTCACCGCCTCGGCCATGCGCTGGTTGACGATCTCGACATCCTTCGCGGCATCGAGCTTGTTCGCCCGCAACGCGTTGTCGAGGAAGACGTGCGCCGTCGTACCCGTGGTAGTCGAGATCTTCTTGCCCTTGAGGTCAGCGAAGGACTTGATGCCCATGTCCTCGCGCACCCAGAGCTGCGCAGTGGCGAACTCGACGTTATTGATGAGGAATACCTTGCCTTGGCCGCGCGCCGGGAAATTCGACACCACCGCGCCGGTAGCAAGCATGTCGAGGCTGCCGCCGACCATGGCCTGGAAAATCTCCAGGCCCGTGGTGAACTGGATCAGATCGAGATCGAGGCCCTGCTTGGCGAACGAGCCCATCGCCTGGCCGGTCCAGATCTGGCCGTCTACCGCGGACGTGTGGAGATACCCCACCTTGACCTTGGTCTTCTGCTGCGCGATGGCTGGGAAGCCGGCGATTGACAAGCCTGCGACCGCGCCGCCCGCCTTGAGTATCTTTCTGCGATTGCTGTTCATTGCGTGTCTCCTTTCCTAGTTGGCCAAATTTGCAGTCTGTCGTTGCTGTGCTGCGTATTCCTGCATCACAAGATCGCGGATATGGGAACGCAGTTCGGCGAACTCGTGGGTTTCGTGCAATTTGTCGTCGCGCGGGTAGCCGAACGGGACGTCGATCGTTTCCCGGATGCGCGAAGGCCGCGCGGTCACCACGACGATCCTGGAGGAGAGGTAGATCGCCTCCTCCACCGAGTGCGTGATCAGCATCACCGTCTTGCGCTCGGCGGCAAGGACCTCGAGCAGGAGGTCCTGCATGTTGGAGCGCGTCTGCGCATCGAGGGCCCCGAAGGGCTCGTCCATCAGCAGGAACTGCGGCTTGACCGCATAGGCCCGCGCGATCGCGAGGCGCTGCCGCATACCGCCCGAAAGGGTCTTGGGATGCGCATCGGCAAAATCGGCGAGGCCCATAAGCCCCATATAGCGTGCGCAGATCTCTTCGCGCTCCGCCTCCGGTACCCGGTTGGCCGCCAGCTTGAGGCCGAAGGCGATGTTCTCCTTGACCGTGAGCCAAGGGAACACGCCGTACTCCTGGAAGATCACACCGCGCTCGGGTCCGGGTCCGGAGACCGGCTTGCCGTCGAGCAGCACCGTACCGGAGGTCGGCATCACGAATCCCGCGACGATGTTCATCATCGTGGTCTTGCCGCATCCGGACGGGCCGATGACCGAGACGAACTCGCGGTCTTGAATTGAAAAGCTCACGTCCTCCACGACTTGCAAATCGCCGAACCGGACTGAAACGTGGTCGAAAACGATGCGCGAGTTCATGCCAGCCTGTCCTGCCATGCCACCATGCGGCGGGCGACCCTGCGCAAGCCAAAGTCCATGGCCAGCGCGATGAAGCCGATGCAAATGATGCCGACGTAGATGATGTCGAGCTGGAAGAAGCTCGATGCGTTCTGGATCATCGCGCCCAACCCCTGCTGCGCGGCGATCAGCTCGGAAGCAACAAGCGTTGCCCAGGCGACACCGAGCGCGACGCGCAGCGCGGTAAGCATGTGCGGCACGGTGAGCGGCACGATGACCTTGCGGAAAATCTCCGCATCCGTCGCTCCCAGCGTCCGCGCCACGCGCACGTAGATCGGGCTGATCTGCGCGATGCCCTCGTACATGACGATCACGCCGGCAAAGAACGATGCGTAGAACAGGATCACGACTTTGGCGATCTCGCCGATGCCGAAATACACGATCACCAGCGGGATCAGCGCGATCGGCGGAAGCGCCCGGAAGAAATTGATAAGCGGGTCGATGAAGGCGCGGATCTCCTTGTACCAGCCGAGCACGAAGCCCACGGGCACTGCCAACGCGGTACCGAGCATCACGCCGATGAAGACGCGCTGGGTGGACATCCACACATCCTGCGGCAGGCGGCCCTGGGTGGCCAGCTCCCAGAAGCGCGCGGCCACGGCGTGCGGCGTGGGCACGAGTGACGGATTCACCAGGCCCGAATAGGCGATCGCGTACCAGAGGATGACGATCAATGCCCACGGCGCGAGGATCAGGAGGGTGCGACGCAAGTGAGCCAGTCTCCGGTTCGTTATGTCGAATGCGCGCCGCTATACGTTGTAGCGGCAGCGCGCCAAAGGTACTATGAATCGATCGTTTGGCACATCATTTCGGGATCGACTTCGGCCATGACCGGCCCCATGCATATCACCTTGCTCGATGCCTTTGTCTATCGCGCGCCGATCGAAACCCCGGTGCAGACCTCGTTCGGCATCATGCGCGACCGGCCGGCTGTTTTCGTGCGCGTGACCGACAGCGAAGGCGCCCAGGGCTGGGGCGAGATCTGGTGCAATTTCCCCACCGTCGGCGCAGAGCATCGCGCGCGGCTGGTCGACTCGGTGTTTGCGCCCCTCATCCAGGACAAGGCTTTTGCCACTCCCGAAATGGCCTTCCTCGACCTCACCGCCCGGACCGAGGTGCTGGCAATCCAGGCCGCGGAGCCCGGGCCGGTCGCGCAGTGCATCGCGGGTATCGACATTGCCTTGTGGGACCTGCACGCACGGCGCCAGGGGCAGCCGCTCTGGAAACTACTCGGCGGAAAATCGTCGCGCATCCCCGTCTACGCCAGCGGCCTCAATCCCACGGCGCCGGAGAAGCTCGCGGCGCAGAAGATGGCGGAAGGCTATCGCGCCTTCAAGCTCAAGGTCGGCTTCGGCAAGGACCGCGACATCGCCAACCTTAAGGCGCTGCGGGCCGCCATCGGCACCCTGCCGCTGATGGTCGACGCCAACCAGGCCTGGGACCTGGACACAGCGCGGGAGATGGCCGCGGCGTTCGAACCCTTCGGCCTGGGCTGGATCGAGGAGCCTTTGCGCGCCGACCGCCCGTGGAGCGAATGGCAGCAATTGGCCTCCTCAGCCAGAGCAGGCCTTGCCGCTGGCGAAAATCTGGCAGCATTTCCCGCCTTCGAAAAGGCGCTCGAATCGCACGCGTTCGCGGTCCTCCAGCCCGACATTGCCAAGTGGGGCGGGTTCACCGGATGCCTCACCGTGGCGAAAAAGATTCTCGCCC
>JBBQNG010000252.1:0-6412 GCA_038329645.1 Burkholderiales bacterium | reverse complement strand
CTCAAAGCGCCTCAGGAAAAACTGCTTGGCGCGTTGCAGGCGGTGTCGGGGATCGTGGAACGCCGGCATACCCTGCCCATCCTGGCCAACGTGCTGATGCGCAAGAACGGCGACACGATCGAGTTCACCACCAGCGATCTCGAGATCCAGGTGCGCACGTCCGCATCGCTGGGCGGTGACGAGGGCAGCCTCGCGACCACCGTCGGCTCGCGCAAGATGATCGACATCCTGAAGTCGCTGCCCGGCGACCAGATCGTCTCGCTGTCTTCCAGCGGCACCAAGCTGACGCTGCAGGCCGGCAAGAGCCGCTTCACGATGCAGACGCTGCCGGCCGACGACTTCCCGCTCGTCAACGAAGCGGTCGACTTCGGCCCCAGCTTCGGCGTGCCGCAGAAGGTGCTCAAGACCCTGATCGACCAGGTGCACTTCGCGATGGCCGTGCACGACATCCGCTACTACCTCAACGGCATCCTGTTCGTCGCCGAAGGCAAGACGCTCACGCTGGTGGCCACCGACGGCCACCGCCTGGGCCTGGCGCAGGCCACGCTCGAGACCGAGATCCCCAAGCAGGAGGTCATCCTCCCGCGCAAGACGGTGCTCGAGCTGTCGCGCCTGCTGGGCAACGTCGACGACGCCATCGAGATGCGCTTCGCCGGCAACCAGGCCAAGTTCGCGTTCGCCGGCCTCGAGTTCGTCACGAAGCTGGTGGAGGGCAAGTTCCCCGACTACAACCGCGTGATCCCGAAGAACCACAAGAACTCGGTCATCCTCGGGCGCCAGCCGTTCCTGTCCAGCCTGCAGCGTGCGGCCATCCTCACCAGCGAGAAGTTCAAGGGGGTCCGCGTCAACCTCGAGCCGGGCGCGCTGCGCATCGCATCGAGCAACGCCGAGCAGGAAGAGGCCAAGGAAGAGCTCGAGATCGACTACGGCGGCGACGCCATCGAGATCGGCTTCAACGTCACCTACCTCATGGACGCGTTGAACAACATCGACCATGACATGGTCAAGCTCGAGCTGCAGGACGGCAATTCGAGCGCGCTCATCACCGTGCCGGAGCAACCGGGCTTCAAGTACGTCGTGATGCCGATGCGCATCTGAAGCCTGCACGCGCAGGCCCCGCTGCCTTCGCCTGCGAGCGAGGGCCGGCGAGGAGTTTTTCTGTCCGCACCAAGACAAGAGCCTGCCGCCCACGGGGCGCGCCGGCATCCAGGAAGTGAATTGCAATGACCGACCAGACCTCGCCCGACGACACCCCGAAGGACGTTCCGACCCCGCAACAGCCCGACCTCAGCGGCGCGGTGCCGGCGTTGCCGGAAATGCCGGCGCTGTCGGCCGAAGAGCTGAAGGCCGACAAGGCCGCCAAATCGCTCGCGGTGTCGGCGGCCTATGGCGAGGGCTCGATCCAGATCCTGGAAGGCCTGGAAGCGGTGCGCAAGCGCCCTGGCATGTACATCGGCGACACGTCCGACGGCACAGGCCTGCACCACCTGGTCTTCGAGGTGGTGGACAACTCCATCGACGAGGCGCTGGCGGGCTATTGCGACGACATCACCGTCACCATCCACACCGACAACTCCATATCGGTCATCGACAACGGCCGCGGCATTCCCACCGGCGTGAAGATGGACGACAAGCACGAGCCCAAGCGCTCGGCGGCCGAGATCGCGCTCACCGAGCTGCACGCCGGCGGCAAGTTCAACCAGAACAGCTACAAGGTATCGGGCGGCCTGCACGGCGTGGGCGTGTCGTGCGTGAACGCGCTCTCCAGCACGCTGCGCCTCATCGTGCGCCGCGACGGCAAGCAGCACCTCATCGAGTTCCGCAAGGGCATCCCGCAGGATCGCGTCATCGAGATGCGCGACGGCTTCGAGACCAGCCCGATGAAGATCACCGGCGACACCGAGCGCCGCGGCACCGAGGTGCACTTCCTCCCCGACACCGAGATCTTCACCAACGTCGACTTCCACTACGACATCCTGGCCAAGCGCCTGCGCGAGCTCTCGTTCCTGAACAACGGCGTGAAGATCCGCCTGGTGGACGAGCGCAACGCCAAGGAAGACAACTTCGCCTACGTTGGCGGCGTCAAGGGCTTCGTCGAGTTCATCAACAAGGGCAAGAGCGTCCTGCACCCCAACATCTTTCACGCGCGGGGCGAGAAGCAGAGCGACCAGAGCACGTTGGTGTCGGTCGAAGTGGCCATGCAGTGGAACGACTCCTACAACGAGTCGGTGCTGTGCTTCACCAACAACATCCCGCAGCGAGACGGCGGCACCCACCTGACCGGCCTGCGCGCCGCGATGACCCGCGTCATCAACAAGTACATCGACGACAACGACTTCGCCAAGAAGGCCAAGGTCGAGATCGCCGGTGACGACATGCGCGAAGGCCTGGCCTGTGTGGTGAGCGTGAAGGTGCCCGAGCCCAAGTTCTCCAGCCAGACCAAGGACAAGCTGGTCTCGAGCGAGGTGCGCGCGCCGGTGGAAGATATCGTCAGCCGCCTGCTCACCGATTGGCTGCTCGAGAACCCGTCCGACGCCAAGATCATCTGCGGCAAGATCGTCGACGCGGCCCGCGCGCGTGACGCGGCCCGCAAGGCGCGCGAGATGACCCGCCGCAAGGGCGTGCTCGATGGCATGGGCCTGCCCGGCAAGCTGGCCGACTGCCAGGAGAAGGATCCCGCCATGTGCGAGATCTACATCGTGGAGGGCGACTCCGCCGGCGGCTCCGCCAAGCAGGGCCGCGACCGGAAGTTCCAGGCCATCCTGCCGCTGCGCGGCAAGATCCTGAACGTCGAGAAGGCGCGCTACGAGAAGCTGCTGTCGTCCGAGGCCATCCTCACCCTCATCACCGCGCTGGGCACCGGCATCGGCAAGGGCATGGGCGGCGACGACTTCAACCCCGACAAGCTGCGCTACCACCGCATCATCATCATGACGGACGCAGACGTCGACGGCGCCCACATCCGCACGCTGCTGCTCACGTTCTTCTATCGCCAGATGCCCGACCTGGTGGAACGCGGCCACATCTACATCGCGCAGCCGCCGCTCTACAAGGTCAAGCAGGGCAAGCACGAGCAGTACCTGAAGGACGGCGACGAGCTCAACGCCTTCCTGCTGAAGGTGGCGCTCGACGGCGCCCAGATCGACCCGGGCGAAGGCCGTGCCCCGCTCGCCGGTTCCACGCTGGAAGAGCTGGCGCGCAAGTACCTGCTGGCCACCAGCGTCATGGATCGCCTGTCCAACTGGATGGACGTGGAGGCCCTGCGCACCCTCGCCGACGGCCTCACGCTCAACCTGGACGACGCCTCGCAAGCCGAGGCCAGCGCCGTCGCGCTGTCCACCGCGCTGCACGGCGCCCACGTGAGCGCGCTGTTCGACGAACGCACCGACAAGCACGTGCTCAAGATCGAGCGCATGCACCACGGCAACACGAAGGCCAGCGTCATCACGCAGGAGTTCGTGCACGGCGCCGACTACGACGCCCTGAGCAGCGCCGGCGTCACCTTCAAGGGCCTGCTGAGCGCCGACGCGGTGGTCAAGCGCGGCGAAGGCGAACGCCAGAAGGAAAGCAAGGTCGCCGACTTCCGCGCCGCCATGGCCTGGCTCATGATCCAGGCCGAAAGCGCCGTGGCCCGCCAGCGCTACAAGGGTCTCGGCGAGATGAACCCCGAGCAACTGTGGGAGACCACGATGGATCCCACCGTGCGGCGGCTGTTGAGGGTGGAGATCGAGGATGCCATCGAGGCCGATCACGTGTTCACGATGCTGATGGGCGACGAGGTGGAGCCGCGTCGGAACTTCATTGAGCAGAATGCGTTGAGGGCGGCGAATATTGACGTTTGAGATGTCTGTAGGCGTAGGGCGCCAGAGTAAGTGCGACTGGCGTCACTCGATTGCGACTGGCTGCCACAGTAGTTGCGATAGAACGAGTCGCGCGGATTGTTGAGCCAGGCATAAGGTGCGAAACGGAGGCCCATAAGACGCGAAACTTATGGGCTTCTTTGCATTGATAAAGGCGTCGCGTACCACCTCCTGTTACATTTCGGTGCGCTCTCAAAGAAGAGCTGATTGCACACGAGATAGAGGAATAGTCGTGTCACACCCCCTTCGAAAGCACAAGCTCGACGGCACGCCGTATTTCAGGCGAGAGAAGGTCGAAGCCGAGATTCAAGATCTCTCTGGAATCAACGCCGCCGAGCTGGAGCGCCGCGCCAGCTTGTGGCAAGTCAGCGACCCTGAGTTCATCTCCCCCGAAGCGTTGCTCTATTTCGCGCGCAACGCAAAGGGCGACGCCCACCGCGAAAAGCTAACCGAGAAGCTTCTGGTACGTGTGGCGCGTCGAGTCCCCTCCGTCGCCGACGCCAACGCGGTCTCATTGACCAAGATGAACATCCGAGAGGATGTCCGCGACCACTTCATAGACTTGCTGCTTAGCGACCGGCGGCAGTATGACGAACGCCTCGACTACTACGAAGTCAACTTCAATGGCGCAGTAGCAGCGGATCGTCTCGATGCGAACAAACGCCATTGGAAACATGAGAATCGAACCGCTGAGCTCGAGACCGATGACGGTCAGGTCTCATCCGAGGTCGAATCAGCTGCTGGCGAGTACGATCCGTTCGACGCCGACGAACTCGACAAAAAAGATTACCGGCTGCTCCTCGATGAGGCGATTGAAAGCCTGCCTGAGTTCCAAAGGAGGATCGTCGTGATGTGGCATCAAGAAATTCCCATCGAGTCCAACGACCCCTCGGTCAAATCCATCAGCGAGGTACTGGGGAAATCCGCGAAGACCATTCGCACGCATCGTGACAAGGCATTTGCATCCCTGAAGCTGCGTCTCGAGCGCAAAGGGAAGATGTGATGGCCCAACGTCCCCAGATCACGGCTGGCGACATCCTGAGGGCTTTCGCCATGGACTTCGAGCCAGGAGCTGGCGTGTTACAGCGATACCTCGCCCAGTACCCAGAGCACTCCATCGCCCTGGTAGACCTGTCGATGGAGCTGACTAGAGCTTTCGACGACGACCTTCCTCCCGGTGCTGCCGAGTTCGACCTCGTCGCTGCAGGCATGCTGCGTCTGCGAGACAGGGCGATTACTTTGGAGGCGCTGCAAGCGGCGCCCGCTAAGACGTTCACCGAGGCTTTCGACTTGTTGGCCCTGCCCATGCAGGTTGGCCTCGCATTTCGCGAGCGTCGAATCGACATTGCGACCTTGCCCCTGCGCATGGCCGAGAAGGTAGCTGAGGCGCTGAAGACATCGACCGAGACGCTGTTCTCGTATCTCGCGCTTACTGTGATGGTGCCCATGGCTCGTGCAAAGAAGTCGACTGTCAGGCCAACAGCCCCTGAGAAGGTGTCGTTCGAGAGGGTCTTGCGAGACGCCGGCCTCGACGATCAAACCATTTCGAATCTGCTCCGCGAGGAGTAGCCATGGACTCCATAGAGCTGGGTCGACAGCACGCTCGGCGACTACACGATGAGACGGTACAGCGCGGGCGCAATCCGTGGGCCCCGTATGACTTCGCAGTCGGCATAGCCAAAGACCTCGGGATCAGGGTTGAGCGCTGTGCTCCAGATAGTGCGCTGCTCGATGGGGGCAGGGCCTTTTTCGATCCGGACGTTCCCCTGATCCTCCATGAGACTAAAGGGACCGCCTTTGACCAAGCTTTCCTGGTGGCGCACGAAATCGGGCACGCACAACTGGGCGATGGTGAGGAAGAGGCTGAGCCCGCTGCCAACATTGATCCAGCCCGCACCTCGGAGGCCGCGCCTGTTGGGATGGACCGCGTTGTCGACTACAGCCGGCGGCAACGGCGCGAGGTCCAGATGGACCTCTTCGCGCGGGAGCTCCTTCTCCCAAGGCACGTAGTAGTCGATCAGCACGTTGCTCAACGCCAGACGTGCTCTGAAATTGCCGCGCGCCTTGGGGCTCCATTCGAGGTCGTCGCGCAGCAGATGCTGGACGCCCTACTGCTTCCTCCGTTCCCGACCATCGCCGCGGCAACCCCGGTCGAAATCCCGCTGAACAAGAAGCAGGAAACCGCCGCCCTACATCGCGGCGCCGCGTTCCTGCTCCAGGCTGGACCAGGCACGGGCAAGACACGCACGCTGGTGGCCCGCGTTGAGAGCTTGCTTGATGAGGGCGTCGACCCCCGGCGCATCCTGCTTCTGACCTTCTCGAACAAGGCCGCAGGCGAAATGGCCGAGCGGCTTGCACAGAAGCGCCCGCAGCAGGCCGCCGCGCTGCGCATCGGCACTTTTCACAGTTTCGGCTTGGACATTCTCAGGCGTTTCAACGACAGATGCTGCTTGCCCACGGACCCTCGGCTGATGGACCGTACCGAGGCCGTTGAGCTGCTCGAAAACGAATTCCCGCGGCTTGGCCTGCAACACTACCGAAATCTGTACGAC
>JBBQNG010000251.1:0-6421 GCA_038329645.1 Burkholderiales bacterium | reverse complement strand
TGCCTCCGTAATTTCAACAATACCCCTTTGTGTCCCATCTCGCTTGGTCTGCCAGCCCGCTATCGATTGCTCTTCATCTGGCAGGGCAGCCAGAGCACGCAGCCAGAAGACGCTCGCTCCAAAGTGCGCCTGTGCCGCAGCATGATCGAAAATGAGCCGAGCCTCCCCCGTGACCTCGCTGAGATCAAACGAGTTGTCCATGATCACGAACACATCTACGTCGTTTGGTTCGGATTTGGTGGTCACGAACGAGCCGAATACGATAAACCGCTTCATGTGACCAGTTGCCGCAGCCAACCCGTGAACGCGCGCCAGGCGCATGCCAACAACGCTTCGTTGAGGCGTAGATTGAGCGAATCGTTCCAGGAGCTCCTCAAGCGAAGCGCGATGAACACCTGACGGTAGGTCCCCGGTCAAATCCAAGGTAGGTAGCGGCACGAATGTAATGACCCGGAAAGTGGCAAACGGGTAATTGTATCGTCACGTCGATTGGGACGCGCACGGTCGAAGCGCGTCCCGGTGGTGCTTACGGAGAACGAGATGCGCGCGTTGCTCGCGCATCCGGAAGGCACGCGCTGGCTGGCTGCGCGGAAGATGGTATGGCAGTAATTCGACAGTAGACTGGCTCTAGGAGCGGATCTTGTTGAAATCATGGCAGCAATTCTCATGCCCTCGGATAAGCTGGCCGAGGAGATCCCCGCCGCGCTGCGGCGTTTTTAGAACCGACCCGCGCAAGGGTGAGCATGCGAAAATTCAAATCTAAAGCACGATAGAAAAGGAATGCACGCCATGGCCACAGCTTCGAGAATCGTCCCCAACGGGCGGCCGCCTTTCCGCGCCGACCACATCGGCAGCCTGCTGCGCCCGCCGGCGCTGCGCCAGGCGTTCCGCAAGCACGCGGCGGGTGAGATTTCGGACGAGGCTTTCCGCGCCGCCCAGGACGACGCGATCCGCGACGTCGTCAGGCTGCAGGAGGACTGCGGCCTTGGCGTGGTCAACGACGGAGAGTTCCGGCGCATTTCGTACTGGGAGAAATTCGTCCGCCTCACGCGGGGTCTGACCGTCAAGGAAGCCGTCTTCAAGTTCCATGACGACCATGGCCACGAAGCCGATTTTACCGCGCCCTACGCCGAGGGACGGGTTTCGCGCAGCGCGCCGATCACGCTCGACGAGTTCGACTTCGTCCGGGGCCTCACCCGGGCGGTCCCCAAGATCACGATGCCCGCGCCTTCGACCATGCACCTGTACCGCTTCAGCGACTATGCGGCGCCTGGGCTTTACCGCGATCCGGCGGAATTCTTCGCCGAGCTCGGACGCGTCTACCGGGAGGAAATTGCCGGCCTCGCGGCCGCCGGCGCGCAGTACGTCCAGCTCGACGAGGTGGCGCTTGCGATGCTGTGTGACCCGACGGCGCGCGACAAGGTCAAGGCGGGCGGCCAGGACCCCGAAAAGCTCGTCGACCTGTATGTGGATGCGATCAACGAAGCCGTGGCCGGGCGACCGCGGGATATGGTGATCGGCGTCCATATGTGCCGCGGCAATTACAAGGGCAAGTACCTCTCGGAGGGCGGCTACGACTCGATCGCAGAGAAGCTATTCAACCGCGCACAGGTCAACCACTTCCTGCTCGAGTTCGACACGCCTCGCGCGGGAGACTTCGCGCCGCTCAGGTTCGTCCCCAAGAACAAGGGCGTGGTTCTCGGCATGGTGAGCTCTAAGGTGCCGCTGCTCGAATCGATCGATGGATTGCGCCGCCGCGCCGACGAGGCCGCCAAATATCTCGACTCCTCGCAGCTCGCGATCAGCCCGCAGTGCGGGTTCGCGAGCACGATGGGCGGCAATCCCGTAACCGAAGCGGATGAGCGGGCGAAGCTGAAGCTGTGCGTGGAGGCGGCGAGCAAGATCTGGGGCTAGGCCGGTTTTTTACCGCCGGCCGTCCCCAGCACCACGCCGGCGATGATGGTCGCCAGCGCCGCGGCAAGGCCGGGACTGAACGGCTCGCCGAGCAGGGCGATGGCGCCGAGCATGCCCACCACCGGCGTGGCCAGCATGCCGAGGGACGTGGTCATCGCCGGCACGCTGCGATTCACGGTTGCCATCGCCCAGTAGGCGAGTGCTACCCCGAAGACGCCCGCGTAGGCGAATAGCAGCACGGTGCTCGCATCCCACTCGATCCCCGGCCTGCCTTCGAACGCAGCGGCCAGCAACGTCAGCACGCCGGTGGCGACCAGCACTTCCCAGAACACAAGCTGCCAGGGCGTCGAAATCCATTTGTGCGCGCGCAGATGCAGGATGCTGATCGCCCAGCACAGGGCCGCCAGCATGAGCAAGCCGTTGCCCAGCAGCGCGCGCCGGTCGCTCCAGTCGAGCGCAAACGGGTTGAAAAGCAGGGCGAGGCCGGCCAGGCCGATACCCATGCCCGCGGCCCGCCGCAGGGTCATTCTCTCGCCAAGGAACAGGATCGCGCCGGGGATCACCCACAGCGGCGTGGTGAAGCCCAGCACGATCGATCGGCCTGCCGGTACGTGCATTAGGCCGATCGCCATGAGGATCGCAAAAGCGCTCATGTGGAGCAGGGCGATATTGAAGATCACCGGCAGGTCGCCGCGCGCGGGAACGCGCAGGCTGCCGGTCGCCAGAGTGAGAATGAGCAGCACGCCCAGCGCAATCGCCGAGCGGATGGCGACCATCCATAATGGCGACACCGTCTGCACGAGGAGTTTCGCTACCGGCCAGTTGAAGCCCCAGCACAGGATCACGAGGGCAAAGAGGGCAAGCGCCGCCCGCCGGGACAGGCATTCGTTCATGGCGAAGTCTAACCTTGCCCGCGCGCGGGATCCGGCCGCACTCCGCTAAAATGCCCGGATCATGACCGATAAATCCAAGCACGGCCTAGCGCGCGGCCTCACCAACTACGGTGATGCCGATTTTTCGCTGTACCTCAGGCGTTCGTTCGCGAAAAGCATGGGCTATTCGGGCGAGATGCTTGCGCGGCCCGTCATCGGCATAGCGGACACCTCGAGCGGCTTCAACAACTGCCATCGTAACGTCCCCGAGCAGATCGAAGCCATAAAACGCGGCGTGCTCGCCGCGGGCGGGCTGCCGATATCTTTCCCAACGATTTCCCTTGGCGAGGTGTTCCTCCACCCGACCTCGATGATGTTCCGGAACATGATGGCGATGGACACCGAGGAGATGGTGCGTGCCCAGCCCATGGATGCCGTGGTGCTGGTCGGCGGCTGCGACAAGACGATCCCCGCACAACTGATGGGTGCCGCCTCGGCTGATGTACCCGCGGTCCAGCAGATCGTCGGTCCGATGATGCCGAACATGTTCCACGGCGAGCGGTTAGGCGCGTGCACGGACTGCCGCCGCTTCTGGGGCATGCACCGCGCCGGCAAGGTCGACCAGGCGGGCATCGATGAAATCGAAGGCAATCTTGCCGCGACGGCGGGTTCCTGCGCGGTGATGGGCACGGCCTCGACCATGGCGTCGATCGCCGAGGCGCTCGGCATGGCGCTGCCTGGGACGGCGGCGATCCCGGCCGTGCACGCCGACAGGCTGCGGGCGGCCGAGGCAAGCGGGCGGCGCGCGGTGGAACTCGCCGCCAAGCCGATCCGGCCCTCGCAGATCATCACCGAAAAGTCGATCGAGAACGCGCTGCGCGTCCTGCTCGCGATCGGCGGCTCGACCAACGCGATCGTCCATCTCACCGCGATCGCCGGCCGCGTCGGCGTAAAAATCGACCTCAACCGCCTCAACACCTTGTCCGATACGACACCGGTGCTGGTCGACCTCAAGCCCACTGGACAGCACTACATGTCCGATCTGTATTCGGCAGGAGGCCTGGGCGCGGTGCTGCGCGAGCTGAAACCGTTGCTCCACCTCGATTGCATGACGGTCACCGGCGAGACGATGGGCGAGCGCCTGGCGAACGAGCCCGGCTGGGTCGATCGCTCTGTCGTGCGGACCTTCGACGATCCGTACCAGAAGCAGGGCGGTCTCGTCGCGCTGTTCGGGTCGCTTGCGCCCAATGGCGCCATCCTCAAACGCTCGGCGGCGGACCCGACGCTGTTCGAGCGAGAGGGGCGCGCGGTGGTCTTCTCCTCGCTCGACGATCTTGCTGCGAGGGTCGATACGCCGGAGCTCGACATCAAGCCCGACGACTTCATGGTCCTGCAGAACGCCGGCCCCAAGAGCGGCTATGCAATGCCCGAGTCGGGCTACCTGCCGATCCCGCAGAAGCTCGCACGCGCCGGGCTCAAGGACATGGTGCGGATCTCGGACGCGCGCATGAGCGGCACGGCGTTCGGCACCATCGTGCTGCACGTTTCGCCCGAGGCGGCGATCGGCGGCCCGCTCGCGCTGGTCCGCAACGGCGATCGCATCCGGCTGTCGGTTAAAGACAGGCGCATCGACCTGGTGGTTGCGGAGGACGAGCTGGCGAAGCGGCGGGCGCAGTGGAAGCCGCCCGTGGAAGCGCCCAAGCGCGGCTATGCGAAGCTCTACATGGATCACGTACTGCAGGCCGAGGACGGCTGCGACTTCGATTTCCTGCGGCGCGCGTAGGCGCCGCCCGGAGACTACTTCTTCTTCGGCGCGTCCTTCTTGGCGCTCTTTTTCGCGTCCGCAGCGCCCGGCTTGGCTTCGGCGGCCGGCTTATCGCCCTCTTTGCCCAGGTAGTCGTACGAGAGCTCGAATTTGCCTTCGCTCGAAAGGACGAGCGTGGCGCGCGCCCAGTTGCGCTTGGCCGGCTCGAGAGCGCCGTTCAGCTTGTAGACATTGAGGGCGGGCTCCCGCTGGTCGCAGGGCGTAAACGCGGCCGACTTGCCTGCCGCATCCTTGAAGGAATAGAAGGCCTCGAATTCGCGCTGCGTGTCGCTGCGGCCGATTTCCCTGACCTCGACCTGCGCCAGTTTCCAGTCGGGCGGCAGGCCGGCCAGCACGCAATTGGCGATTTCCTGCACGATCTCATCGCCGGTCAGGCCTTTTCCGGGTGCCGCTGCTGCGGGGGCGGGCGCGCTAGCAGCCGGCGCCGTCGGGACGGGAGTTGCCGCGGGCGAGGGAGTGACCGGCTGCGCGGGCGCGCCCAGGCCGCTGCCCAATCCGCCCCCCAGGCCCTCCCTGGACGGCGATGTCGGGGTCGGGGCCTTGAGCTGGGCGTGAGCCGCACCGGTGGCAAACAGTAGGGCCAACGGCAGGGCAAGGGACCAAGTGCGGAGTGGTTTGTTCATAGGCGCGACTATAGCGCAGGCGACAGGCCCCCACCATCGGCGGAACATCCGGAAACACTCTGCTACATGCGGATACAAGCGGCTGTCACCCTCCGCCGCGCCGCAGCGTGACAAGCGCGCCCGCAAGGGCCTAAAATACTTTAGGCTTATTCTATTCAGATCGTAAGTATCTAGATGCTAAGGCAAACCCCTGCCTCCCGCCCGCGCGCCGGCCGCGCCTCCGACCGCGAAACCGCCGCCCGGCCCGACGACCATCGCGCACTGCGCCTGTGGCTGCGGTTGCTGACCTGCACCCAGCTGATCGAGCGGCACGTGCGCAGCGAGCTGCGCGTCCGGTTCGGGACCACGCTGCCCCGGTTCGACCTGATGTCGCAGCTCGAGCGGCATCCCGAGGGGCTCAAGATGAACGAGCTCTCGCGGCGCATGATGGTGAGCGGCGGCAATGTGACGGGCATAACCGACCAGCTGGTGAAGGAAGGGCTGGTCGAGCGCGCGCCGCAGCCGTCCGACCGGCGCGCTTTCCGGATCCGTCTCACCCGCGCCGGCGGCAAAGCCTTTGCCCAGATGGCCGCCGGGCACGAGGCCTGGATCGTCGGCTTGCTCTCCGGCCTGACGAAGCGCGAGCACCAGGCGCTGCTCGACCTGCTTGCCAAGGTCAAGCATCACGCCATGGGCACGACGCACGCAAAGACCATCGACTGAGGAACCGCCATGAAGGAAAAACGTATCGGGTTTGCCGCCCACAAGCCGAAGCATTTCAGCTGGCGCGCCGAAGGCAAGGTCGGCGTCATCACGATCGACCGCCCGGACAAGAAGAACCCGCTCACGTTCGACTCGTACGCCGAGCTCAGGGATTTCTTCCGCCAGCTCCAGTATGCAGGCGACATCAGGGCCGTCGTGCTTACCGGCGCGGGCGGCAATTTCTGCTCCGGCGGCGACGTGCACGAGATCATCGGGCCGCTCACCAGGATGGCGATGCCCGAGCTCATGGATTTCACGCGCATGACCGGCGACCTCATCAAGGCGATGCGCGCGTGCCCGCAACCGGTCATCAGCGCGATCGACGGCGCGTGTGCCGGCGCCGGCGCGATGCTGGCATTGTTCTCCGACCTGCGCTACGGCACGCCCGCCGCGAAGGTCGCGTTCCTGTTTACGCGCGTGGGCCTGGCCGGGTGCGACATGGGCGC
>JBBQNG010000250.1:0-6431 GCA_038329645.1 Burkholderiales bacterium | reverse complement strand
ATCTCCCTATTTCCTCGCCGACGGAGTGACGCCAGTGGCTGCTGCGAACCCCTCCGACAAGACCAATGTGCTGCGCGCGAAGCTGACCTACGTTTACCAGGCCAAATATGGCGGGAGCGTTTCCTTCTTTGATGTACGAGGCACAACCAATACTTTGAATCAGACGTCGGGATTTGATTCGACCGGTCTGATCTCCTCAGGGGACCCCAATGCAACGGGCATTACCTCCGCCCGGGTAAACGGCAATCTGTCGGGCAATCCAGCTACCCGAGGCTTTACCTATGAGACGTTCTGGACCCCACTGCAATACATTCGGGTCGGCGCCCAATACACTGCCTACAATGTATTTAACGGCGCCTCCAACAACTACGATGGCTTCGGTCGAAACGCGAAGGACAACAACACCATTCGACTGTACCTATGGGCTGCATACTGATGAAAGTCGCTGCAGCTTCCATCATCCTGACGATTGCGGCGGTCGGAGCCGGCTGCTCGAATATCGAGCGGTCCCGCAACCTGGCCGACCCGGCCGTCCCTGGCAGAGTCCTGGCCGTACAAGTGTGTTCGACGTGCCACGGTGTTGACGGAAACTCGGTATCGCCAACCTTTCCCCGTCTAGCGGCGCAGCGGCCAGAATATATCGTCAGCCAATTAACGACCTTCAGGGCCCAGCAGCGCTCCGATCCACCTGGACCCCGCTACATGTGGGGTATCAGCCGGTTTCTCACCGATGAGCAGATTGCCGGGCTCGCTGAATATTTCTCCAAGCAAACGGCGTTGCCCAATGCAGCCGGCGATGCAAAGCTAATAGCCGCTGGCAAAGAAATCTATGAAAAGGGTATTCCTGACGAGAAGGTTCTGGCCTGTTCGGCCTGCCACGGAGCCCAAGGCGAAGGGCTCGCAAGCTTTCCCCGATTGGCCTATCAGCACGAAGACTACGTCCTGAAGCAGCTTGAGGTTTTTCAATTCACACAAGGAAGACCGGGTACACCCATGGAAGCCATTTCACACCCGCTCACGGGCGGTGACAAGAAGGCCCTTGCGGCCTATCTGCAGGCGTTCCCGAACGCGAAATAGTCACCAGCGCCCTGGGAGCTTCCGGCACCCAAAGGAACCGCGCAACCATCGAGCGCGCCGCCCCACGACATGACACTGCGGTAAATTACCGGCGCCACTCTGCCAAAAACTGGTCGGACGAGTTTGCGGCGCTCGACGACACTGAGCGCAACCACTCATCGCAGCCTACGCGATGAACCACACGACTGAATTATTGACATTTCCATAACTCATGACATTACCAAAGCGTAGCCTGCGTCCGGCAAGCCAAACACCCGGTGGAACGTCGGCGCGAACATGGCCTATATCAACGACCGCAACATCTACAACCAGGGCCTCGATCCGGGCGCAAGTGCAGCGAACGTCGCTTTCCTCGCCCGCTCGGTCGGGTTGCCGGACGTGGTGTTCCGCCAGACCCGGCTCAATTTCTTCGGCAACTACGTGGGTTCCATTCCTCTTCTCCGACGGGACGACCATCGGCTTGAACCCCACCCAGCGCGTCAGCTACCTCGCCGCGAGCTACGTCTACCGCCTGCCCTGAGGGATCTCAACCCGCTTCCAATGCGATCTGCCTGCGCAGCTCGCGGTAACCCTCTTCCGCCTCGGAGCCGAACAACGGGTCGATGTCCTGGGGGACGACTTGGGCGACCTCCTGCCAGTCGGCGGGCGTCATGAGCTCGATCGCGTGCGGGATGACATTGATCTCCTCGCTCGCGATGTGCCGGCGGTAGAGGACGAGGTAATCGGCGGCGGCCGCTTCGATCGATTTGCGCGGCAGGACGGCGTCCTCGAGCGCGTTTTCGAGCAGGTAGTGCAGCGCGTCGCCCGCGGCCGCCAGCTGGCGGTGCTCCGTTTGCAGGCGCTCCATGAGGGGGGCGAGCGCCGGATTGCGCCGTGCGAGGCAGGCGAAGGCGACGTCTTCGCGCCTGTGGTGGTACCGGTCGGGAAAGTGGCGCAGGTAATCGACGATGTCGAGCATGATGGCGTACTCGGGCGCTGCATCCTGGTGGAACGCCGCCACTTTCCTGTCGAACAGATCGAGCATGTGCGCGAAATTGGCGTGCTCGGCGCGCCAGAAGGCGATGGCTTCGGACATGGGGACCTCCTCGTCATGGATATCGCCACCCTGCACCGACGGAAAAAAGACCGTTTGATTTGGATCAACACGGCGCAAACTTTGCGCCGCCCGCGGCCAGGGCGCTTAGCGCACGGGGTCAGCGCACGACGAGCACCGGCACCTTCGAGTGGGTGAGCACTTTGGTGGTCTCGCTGCCCAATAGCAGGCCCGCCAGGCCGCGCCGGCCGTGCGAGGCCATCACGACGAGGTCGCATTTCTTCGAGCGCGCGGCGCTCACGATCGCCGACCAGGGCTGGGCGTTGGTCGCCTTCAGGCCGGTCGAGATCACGCGGGCGGCCTGGGCTTCCCGGGTGACGGTGGCAAGCGCGGACTTGGCGTCTTTCTCCATCGCTTCCTTGAAGGTCTTGGGCGACACCTGGGCGACATAGAGCGAGGCCTCGCCGTAGACCGGCGGCATGTATTCGGGCATCACGTAGATGCCGGTGAGCCGCGCCCCGACGGCGTGGGCGAGCTTCGCCGCGGACTTGACGGCCTTCAGCGACAGCTTGGACCCGTCGGTGGCGACGAGGATGTGCTTGTACATGAGGATTCTCCGGTGATGGACGGTGAAATCCTACGCCCGGCCGCCGCCGCGCGCTTGATGCAGGTCAAGCTCCATGTGGCGGCCTGCGATATTGTGGGTGCCATGAGCGAACCCGTCCGCCACAAATCCGAGCGCCTGCTCGAGGCCTGCAAAGGCCTTGCCCCCCTTCCCGCGGCGTTCGCCCATCCCTGCGATGCGGCGTCCCTGCAGGGCGCGGTGGATGCCGCGCGGGCCGGCCTGGTCCTGCCTATCCTGGTCGGTCCGGCGGCGCGGATCCGGGCCGCGGCCGCCGGCGCGTCGATCGACATTTCGGGCTACGCAATCGTGGACACGCCGCACAGCCATGCGTCGGCCGCCGAAGCGGTGCGCCTGGTGCGCAAAGGCGAGGCACAGCTGCTGGTCAAGGGCAGCCTGCACACCGACGAGTTCATGGTCGCGGTCGTCGATGCCGAGCGCGGCCTGCGCACCGCACGCCGCATCAGCCATTGCTTCGTTATGGACGTACCGCTGCTGGAGGACCTCGTCATCATCACCGACGCGGCGGTCAATGTCGCGCCCACGCTGGCCGAGAAGGCCGACATCGTGCAGAACGCGATCGACTTTGCGCGCGCGCTGCGGTTCGGCGAGGTGCGCGTTGCGATCCTCGCGGCCAACGAGAACGTCAACCCCAAGATCGCCTCGACGGTCGAAGCCGCCGCGCTGTGCAAGATGGCCGACCGCGGCCAGATCGTGGGCGCGATCCTCGACGGGCCGCTCGCGCTCGACAACGCGATCAGCCTGAAGGCCGCGCGCATCAAGCTCATCGACTCCGCCGTCGCGGGGCGTGCGAACGTGCTTGTCGTGCCCGACCTGGAGGCGGGCAACATGCTGGCGAAAAGCCTTTCTTTTCTCGCCGGCGCCGATGCGGCGGGGGTGGTGCTCGGTGCGAAGGTGCCGATAGTCCTGAGCAGCCGCGCGGACCAGCCGCGCTCGAGGCTGGTGTCCTGCGCGGCGGCGCTGCTGCTCGCGCATGCGCGGCGGACCGACCCCGGGCGGGCGATTACCTGAGGCTAGCCGCGGGTATGCATGCGGCCGGCGGCGACGAAGAACTTGCGCGCCAGACTGAGGAGCTCACCGTCCGTCGGATGGTCCGAGGTTTCGACGGCGACGACGCGGGCCGCGACGTCTTTCGCGTGCGCTTCGAGGTGCTTCCTGAATTCGTTCTTTTCATTGGCCGGTCCGGTGACCAGGATCTGCTCGGCGCCTGCCAGCGACTTGACTACCTCGTCGAAATAGGCGCGGTCTTCGGGGGCCTTGCCGCTGCCGAGGGTGCCCCTGTGGTGGTGGAGGTGGGGGTGCTTGCCTCCGGCAACGACGCGGGCCGCCTCGACCTCGTCCGGGGTGAATTGAAGAACGTGCGCTTCGGCGTGGTCGATCCAGACGACAGCATGGAAATGGGACATGGCGATTTTCCTTGGGTTGGGGATTCAGCGTACGACCAGCACGGCCACCTTGGAGTGGGTGAGGACCTTGCTCGTTTCGCTGCCGAGCACGAGTCCGGCCAGGCCGCGCCGGCCGTGCGAAGCCATCACGATCAGGTCGCACTTCCTTGCGCGCGCCGCCTTGATGATGGCGGCCCACGGCTGCGCGGCCGTGACCTTGGCAAGGGTGCAGGCAATGTCCGCATCGTCGGCGGCCCTGGCGACGAAGGCGAGCGCGGCGGCGGCGTCGAGCTCCACGGCCTCCTTGAATTTGGCTTGCGATTGTTGCGGGAGGTAGATCGCCCCCTCCCCGTAAACCGGCATGAACCCGGGCATGACGTACAGGCCGGTGAAGCGCGCGCCGAGCTCCGCGGCAAGCGCAGCGGCCGTCTTCACCGCTTTGAGCGAAAGCTTCGAGCCGTCGGTGGCCACGAGGATGTGCTTGTACATGGGGATTCTCCGGTTGCGGGTTGCAGGCATAAGAATATGCCGCAGGAGGCGGCGGACGTTGACCTGCATCAAACGGGGCAACGGATCGCGGGCTAAAATGGCGGCGCATTCACAAGAAACCGGAGGAAGACGAATGAAAATCCTGCTCGCAGTGGACGGCTCGAAGAATTCGCTCGACGCCGTAGCCTCTCTTATCAGCCACGTCAACTGGTTCGCCAAACCGCCGGCCGTGCACCTCCTGTACGTGCACCTGCCGGTTCCCAAGGTCGGGGGATTCGGCCCGTCGAAGGGCGACCTGGAAACGTACTACCGCGAGGAGGGCGAGCAATGCATCGCCAAGGCGAAAGCGCTGCTCGACAGCGCCAAGGTCCCGCACGAAGACGCGATCCTGGTCGGCGACGCGGCCCAGACGATCTGCGGCCAGGCGACCGAGCGCGGATGCGACCTGATCTGCATGGGCACCCGCGGCCTGGGCTCCGCGGCGAGTCTCGTGGTCGGCTCGGTGGCGACCAAGGTGCTGCACAGCGCCAAAGTGCCGGTCCTGCTGGTGAAGTAGCCGGGGTGCACGCGCCGCACTGGACCGAAGAGTGGGTGCTCGACGACGGCAGGCGCGTCACGGTGCGGCCCATCCGTCCGGGCGACGCGGCCATCGAACAGTCGTTCGTGCGCGGCCTGTCGCGCGATTCGCGCCACAGCCGCTTCATGGGGGAAGTCAGCGAACTCACCCCGGAGCTGCTCGAGCGCTTTACGCACAACCACTATCCGCATGACTTTGCGCTGATCGTCACGGTGCGCGCAGAGGATCGCGAGAAGGAGATCGCAGTTGCGCGCTACATCGGGCTGGATGACGGCAAGCGTTGCGAGTATGCAATCGCGGTGTCCGACGAGTGGCACCGCCATGGCATCGGGCATCGCCTTATGCTTGCGCTGATGGAGGTCGCGCGCGAAGCCGGCATAAAGCACATGGAAGGCTACGTGCTCGCCGACAACCACGGGATGCTGGAGCTGATGAAATCGCTCGGCTTCGAGTCGGGCCCCAGCGACGAGGGGCCGCAGGTGCGCCTCGTCTGCCGGTCGCTGTAGGCGTGCGTGCGCAGTTGAACCTCGGCTAGCCAAACGCAGGTGGAGCCGTTAAGGTTCCGCGCATGAAAACGAGGACCTCACCGGCCAGGGTTTCTCCCGCCTGTGCGCGCAGCCTGCGCGGCTGGCTCGGGCACCTTGCCGCCACCGGCCGCCTCGCGGTGGCGCGCGAAGGCGCCGCGCTCGCCTACGAGGTCGCGGCGATCGCCAAGAAGCTCGACGGCCGCCAGGCGGTGCTGTTTCCGAAACCCGGCGGTCACTCCGTGCCCATCGTGTCGGGCTACGTCGCCTCGCGCGCGTGGATCGCCGAGGCCATGGGCGTGCCCGAATCGGAGCTGCTTACGCGCTTCCGCGATGCGTCCGAGTCGCCGACGAAATGGAAAGAGATCCCCGGCGCGCAGGCGCCAGTGCAGCAGGTCACGGTGGAGAAGACCGACCTGCTCGAGCTTTTTCCGATCGCGCGCCACAGCGAGCACGACAGCGCGCCTTACATCACGGCGGGCGTGATCGTCGCGCGCAATCCGAAGACCGGCGCGCAGAACGTGTCCATCCAGCGCATCCAGGTCAAGGACGGCCGGCGCCTGCAGGCGCTGATCCTGCCGCGTCACCTGTCGGCCTTCCACACGAGGGCCGAGGAGAAGGGCGAGGCGCTGCCGATCGCGATCGTGATCGGCGCCGATCCGCTCACGCTGCTCGCATCCCAAGCGGTGGTGCCCATCGACCA
>JBBQNG010000249.1:0-6431 GCA_038329645.1 Burkholderiales bacterium | reverse complement strand
ACTTCATGGAGAAGGGCGCCTTCAACCAGACCGCCCTCAGCGGCAAGGATTACGCCGACTGGGTGGCAAAAGAAGAAGCCCGGCACGTGCTCCTTATGAAGACCGCCGGGTTCCTGGGCGGCAAATAGGCCACACAAGCGCGCCGGCCGCGATTCCGGCGACGCGAGGGAGATCGCATGACCGAAGGGACGGGCGGCAAGGCTGCGATCAAGACGAGGACCATGGAAATCGCGATCGCGGTTTTCTTCCTCCTCTGCAGCGCGATAGTCATCTACGACAGTGCCCGTCTCGGCGCAAGGTGGGGGGAGGACGGGCCGCAGGCAGGCTATTTCCCCTTCTACATCGGGATCATCCTGTGCATCGCGAGCGTGATCAACCTGTTGCAGGCATTGGCCGCGGCGCGGCGCGAGGACAGCGAGTTCGTCGAATACGCCGCCCTCAAGCTCGTGTTTTCGGTCCTTGTGCCCACGGCGATCTACACCGCGCTGATCGGGCCGCTGGGCCTTTACGTCGCCTCGACCCTGTTCATCGCATTCTTCATGCGCTGGCTCGGCAAGTACCCCTGGTGGCTGGTCGCTGCGGTCAGCATTGGCAACAGCGTGGTTTTCTTCCTGGTGTTCGAGACCTGGTTCAAGATCCCGCTGCCCAAAGGCCCGCTCGAAGCAGCCTTGGGGCTGAACTGACATGGAGGAGCTCAATTCGCTGATGCAGGGGTTTGCAATCGCCCTGTCGCTCAAGAACCTCGTGCTCATGTTTGCCGGCGTCATCCTCGGCGTCATCATCGGCGTCCTGCCGGGCCTGGGCGGGGCCAACGGGGTGGCGATCCTGCTCCCGCTCACGTTCTCGATGGCGCAGAGCCCGGGCGGCACCACTTCCGCGATCATTCTCCTGTCGTGCATCTATTGGGGCGCCCTGTTCGGCGGCGCGATCACGTCGATCCTCTTCAACATTCCCGGCGAGCCGTGGTCGGTGGCAACGACTTTCGACGGCTATCCGCTTGCGCAGCAGGGGCGCGCGGGGGAGGCGCTCACCGCAGCATTCACCTCTTCGTTCGTGGGCGCCCTGGTGGCGGTGATCATGATCACGTTCCTGTCCCCGGTGGTCGCCAAGTTCGCGCTTGAATTCGGTCCGCCCGAGTTTTTTGCGGTTTACCTGCTGACGTTCTGCGCTTTCGTCGGCATGAGCAAGGAGGCACCTTTCAAAACCATCGCCTCGATGATGCTCGGATTCGCGATGGCTGCTGTCGGCACGGATCCGGTCACCGGTTCGCTGCGCCTGACGTTCGGGCACACCGAGCTGCTCAACGGCTTCGATTTCCTGGTCGCGGTGATCGGCTTGTTCGGCATCGGGGAAATCCTGCTGACGCTGGAAGAGGGCCTTGAATTCCGCGGCACCAAGGCGAAGATGAACATGCGGGTGGTGCTCGACACGTGGCGGGAACTGCCGAAATACTGGCTCACCTCGCTGCGCTCTTCCGCGGTGGGCTGCTTCATGGGCATCGTTCCTGGGGGCGCAACGCCGGCGTCGTTCATGAGTTATGGCGTCGCGCGCAGGTTCTCGAAGGACGGCGACAAGTTCGGCACCGGCATGGTCGAGGGGGTGGTGGCGCCGGAAACCGCGGCCCACGCCGCGGGCACGTCCGCTTTGCTGCCGATGCTCACTCTGGGCGTGCCAGGGTCGCCCACGGCCGCCGTGCTGCTCGGGGGCCTGCTGATCTGGGGACTGCAGCCGGGCCCGCTGCTATTCGTCGAACAGAAGGATTTCGTCTGGGGCCTGATCGCCAGCATGTACCTGGGCAACATCGCAGGGCTGATCGTGGTCCTGACCTGCGTGCCGTTGTTTGCGGCGATCCTGCGCATTCCCTTCGCCGTCGTTGCCCCAGTCATCATGGTGATCTGCGCGATCGGGGCATTCACGGTGCACAACGCGATCTTCGATGTCTGGATGATGATCGTGTTCGGCGTGATGGGATACGTGTTCAAGAAGCTGAACTATCCGCTTGCCCCGCTCGTGCTGGCGATCGTACTGGGCGACCGCGCGGAAGCCTCGTTCCGCCAGGCGATGCTGGTATCGCAGGGGGACATGTCGATCTTCTTCTCCACGCCTCTGGTGGGCGGGCTGACCGGGCTGGCGCTGTTCCTGCTGCTATGGCCGATGTTGAGCGCGCTGCTCGCGCGGGTGAGACGGGCTTAATCTTCGGTGACGACCTTCTGCTTGAGCCTCGAGAGGGTCTCGGGCGTGAGATTGAGGTAGGCCGCCAGCTCCTTTTTCGGGATCCGCCCGGCGAGCTCTGAATGCTTGCGCTGGAAACGCAGCAGGCGACCTGGCGCGTCCAGCAGGTGAAGCGTGATCGTATGCGCCATGACCTCGGACATCAGCTTCATGACTTCATACTCGAAGCGTGACTTGACGGCGCAATGGCGGTCGAGGAATTCCACCCAGAGCGGCATGGAGATTTTCGCCGTGCGGACCTTGGTCACGCCGACAATGGAATACGGCACCGGGGTCTTGAGTCGCCACGCGGCGTACGAAGTGTCCATGTCGGCTTCGGCCGCGAAGCGCAGGATCATTTCATGGCCTTCGGCATTCGATACGACGCGCTTGAGCATGCCGTCGAGCACAAAAAATTGCTCCATCTCCGTATCCCCCTGGCGAACCAGGAGCTCGCCTTTGCCGTAGTCTGCGATCTCGAGCAGCGGCTCGAGCTCGTCCCAGGCGGGTTGCGCCATTTCGCCGAGGATGAGGCTCTGCCTGAGCTGGAGACGGACGGTATTGCTTTGGGGATGGTTCGCGATCGAGGCCATTGCGGCACGCGCGTACGGATCAATCGGACATTTTAGACGAAAAAACCTTGACCGCAGTCAAGGTTGCCCGGGGGGCGGCTCCCTACCATTGGGGCACAACCTGAATCACCTCAAGAAGCACCTCAAAGGAGACAAGAATGGGCTCTGTGGAAACGCAGGTCGCATCCGAAGTCAAGCTGGACCATGGTGAATTGACCGATGGCTTTCACCTGGTCATCGATGCCCTGAAGCTGAACGGCATCGACACGATCTTCGGCCTGCCCGGTATCCCGATCACGGACCTCACCCGCAAGGCCCAGGCGGCGGGCCTGCGCGTGATCTCGTTCCGCCACGAGCAGAACGCCGGCAACGCCGCCGCAATCGCGGGCTTCATGACGCAGAAGCCCGGCATCTGCCTGACGGTGTCGGCGCCCGGCTTTCTCAACGGATTGACCGCCCTTGCCAACGCCACCACCAATTGCTTCCCGATGATCCTCATCAGCGGCTCGAGCGAGCGCGAGATCGTCGACCTGCAGCAGGGCGACTACGAGGAGATGGACCAGCTCTCTATCGCGAAGCCCCTGTGCAAGGCGGCTTTCCGCGTGCTGAATGCCGAGGACATCGGAGTGGGAATCGCGCGCGCGATCCGCGCCGCGGTCTCCGGCCGCCCGGGCGGCGTCTATCTCGATTTCCCGGCCAAGCTTTTCGGGCAGTCGATGGACGCTGCAGCCGGCAAGAGCTCGCTGATCAAGGTGGTTGACCCGGCGCCGCGCCAGATCCCGGCCGGCGACGCGGTCAAGCGCGCGGTCGACCTGCTGAAGAGCGCCAAGCGTCCGCTCATCCTACTGGGCAAGGGGGCCGCCTACGCCCAGGCCGACGCCGACATCCGCGCGCTGATCGAGAAGACCGGCATCCCGTACCTGCCAATGTCGATGGCCAAGGGCCTGCTGCCGGACACGCACGAGCAGTCGGCTGCCGCTGCAAGGTCCTTCGTGCTGCCGGGGGCCGACGTGGTGATGCTTGTCGGCGCTCGTCTAAACTGGCTGCTTTCGCACGGCAAAGGCAAGACTTGGGGAGGCAAGGATCACAAGGCCTGGGGCGGCCAGAAATATATCCAGGTCGACATTTCGCCGCAGGAGATGGACAGCAATGTCCCGATCGACGCCCCGGTGGTCGGCGACATCGGCTCCTGCGTGTCGGCGCTGCTCGCGGCGATTGGTTCGACTGCGGGCTCCAGCTGGCCCAAGCCGCCGGCCGAGTGGCTCTCTGCAATTGCCGAGCGGAAAAACAAGAACCTCGCCAAGATGGCCGAGACGCTGGCCAGGAACCCTGTCCCGATGAATTTCCACAGCGCGCTGAACGTAGTGCGCGACATCGTGAAGGCCAACCCCGACGCCGTTCTGGTCAACGAAGGCGCCAATGCGTTGGATTTTACGCGCAGCATTGTCGACATGTACAAGCCGCGCAAGCGCCTGGACGTGGGCACTTGGGGCATTATGGGCATCGGCATGGGCTTTGCGGTGGCAGCCGCAGTGGTGAGCGACCAGCCGGTGATCGCGATCGAGGGCGACAGCGCCTTCGGCTTCTCCGGCATGGAAGTCGAGACCATCTGCCGCTACAACCTGCCGGTCTGCGTGGTGATCTTTAACAATAACGGGGTGTACGGCGGGACCGACGTCAATCCCACCGGCGGCCCCGACGTGGCGCCCACCGTGTTTGTCAAGGGCGCGCGCTATGACAAGCTGATGGAGGCGTTCGGTGGCGTGGGGGTGCATGCGACGACCCCTCACGAGTTGCGCAAGGCGATGGAGGAAGCGATCCGCTCGCGCAAGCCAACGCTCATCAATGCGGTGATCGACGAATCCGCGGGTACCGAAAGCGGGCGCATCACGAGCCTGAATCCGCAAAGCGCAAAAAAGAAGTAAGCCAACCGGCTTGGCAACGGCGGGTAGCTTCACCAGCCGGCGAATTTTTGGAGATCAGAAGAATGGAAGCATTAAAAGGAGTCCGGATCCTGGACATGACGCACGTGCAGGCGGGGCCGACCTGCTCGCAGCTGCTGGCGTGGATGGGCGCCGACGTCATCAAATTCGAGCCCCCGCAAGGCGACGCCACGCGCGGCCAGCTGCGCGACGTGCCGAACGCCGACAGCCTTTACTTCACAATGCTCAACTGCAACAAGCGGTCGATCACGGTGAACATGAAGACCGAGGAGGGCAAGGCGGTGTTCGTCGACCTGCTAAAGAAGTGCGACATCGTGATGGAGAACTTCGGCCCTGGCGTGCTCGACCGGTTCGGGTTTACGTGGGAGAAGATCCACGCGGTCAATCCGAAGATCGTGATGGGCTCCATCAAGGGTTTCGGCTCCTCGGGCCCCTATGCGGATTTCAAGGCTTACGAGAACGTCGCCCAGGCCATGGGCGGAGCGATGAGCACCACGGGATTGCCCGATGGCCCCCCGTTCGTCACCGGCGCGCAGATCGGCGACTCGGGCACCGGCCTGCACCTCGCGATCGGCCTTTTGGCCGCGCTTCACCAGGCCGACCGCACGGGAGAAGGCCAGTATGTCGAGGTCGCGATGATGGACGGGGTGATGAACCTCTGCCGCGTCAAGTTCCGCGACCACCAGCGCCTCACGCGCGGCGCGCTTGACGAATACTCGGTGCCCACCTACCAGAACATGGGCGAGGTTCCCCGCGCCGGCAACGATTCGGGCGGGGGCCAGCTGGGCAATGCGATCCATTGCAAGCCGCACGGCGCGAATGACTGGCTGTACGTCGTAGTTCAGGAAGCGGTATGGACTGGGCTCGCCAGGCGGATCGGGCCGGATGTAGGCATGCCCGAGCTCGTCAGCGACGCCCGCCTCGCCACCATTGCCGAGCGGCGCAAGAACCAGAGCCTGCTCTGGACTCTGCTCACCAAATTCGCGTCGAACTACACAAAACGGGAATTCATGGCGATCCTGAACCCGCTGGACGTCCCCTGCGGTCCGATCATGTCGACCGAGGATCTTGCAACCGACGAGCACATCCGTGGGCGTGAGATGTACATCGAGCTCGACCATCCCCAGCGCGGCAAATGGTGGAACGTCGGCATGCCGATCAAGCTATCCGCGTCACCGGCGAAGATCGAGCGCAGCCCGCTCCTGGGCGAGCACACGGACGAGGTGCTGAAGCAGGTGCTCGGCTACGACGAGTTGCGCATCGGTGCGCTCAAGCAAGCCGGCGCCCTTTCGGCGCCTCCGAAAAAGGCAGCCTGAAATGAAAATCGCGATCATCGGTCAGCAGGACTTCGGCAAAGCGGTCCTCGAGGCTTTCCTCGCACGCGGCGATACCGTCGCGGGGGTTTTTTGTGCGCCTGAAAAGGCCGGCGCCCGCCCGGACGCGCTCAAAGTGGCCGCCCAGGAAAAAAGTGTCCGGGTGTTCCAATTTCCGTCCCTGAAGGCGCCCGAAGCGCACCAGAAGCTCAAGGAGCTCGGCGTGGACATCGGGATCATGGCTTTTGTCCTTCAGTTCGCGCCGCAGGAGTTCGTGAAAATACCCAAGCACGGCACGATCCAGTATCACCCGTCGCTGCTGCCGAAGTTCCGCGGTCCCTCGTCGATCAACTGGCCGATCATCAAGGGCGAGACTAAGACGGGACTGACAA
>JBBQNG010000248.1:0-6477 GCA_038329645.1 Burkholderiales bacterium | reverse complement strand
GGCGGGTTTTCCTTTACGTGCAGCACCTGCTTGGGATCGGTCATCTGAGGCGTGCGGTCACGCTGGCAAATGCGCTGGCCGCCGAAGGCCTCGAAGTGACTTTGGCAAGCGGTGGGTTCGCAGTCCCGGACCTGCGGTTGGATGGGGTGCGATTTGTGCAACTGCCGCCGGCGGGCGCAGCGGATTCTTCCTTCAAGGTCCTGGTAGACGGCGAAGGAAAGCCGGTCGACGAGGAATGGAAGATCCGACGGCGGGAACATTTACTGGACGCCTGGCGCGTCGCGGATCCCCATGTGCTGGCGCTGGAACTCTATCCGTTTGGCCGGCGCCAGATGCGTTTCGAGCTCGTTCCGTTGCTCGACGCCGCGCTGCGGGCGGAACACCGGCCGGCAATCGTCTGCTCGGTCCGCGACGTGATCGGTGGCGGACAGAAAGTCCCGTCGCGGCAGGATGAAATGCTGGAAATTTTCGAGCGCTATTTCGACTGCGTCCTGGTACATGGCGATGCGGACGTCATCCCGTTCGGCCGGACTTTCCGCCATGCCGGCAGCATCGGGCAAAGGCTTCATTACACCGGCTACGTCGTCGAAGATCCGCTCCCCACCGGAGGTTTCGCGGACAAGCAGGGAGAAGGCGAAGTCATCGTTTCAGCCGGCGGTGGCGCGGTCGGCAGGCACCTGCTCGAGACAGCAATCCAGGCGCGACGTCACAGTACACTTGCCGACCGGACCTGGCGGGTGCTCGGCGGTGTCAATGCCGCCGGGCGGGATCTGGCCGATCTCACCCGCATTGCGCGGGATATCGGCGACGGGCAGGTAATCGTGGAGCGCTTCCGGGCCGATTTCCCGCGCCTGCTCGCCAACTGCGCGCTATCGATCAACCAGGGCGGATACAACACGGTAATGGAGATCCTGCAGGCACGCGCCCGTTCCGTAGTCGTTCCCTTTGCCGCGGATTCCGAAACGGAGCAGGCGTTGCGAGCTCGGGCACTGGCCGAACGCGGGCTGGTAGAAGTCGTCGCTGAGGATGCGCTGACTCCCCAGTCGCTCGCGGCCGCGGCCGACCGTGCATCGATGCGACCGCGTCCGGCGCTTGGCGTGGTCAACCTCGATGGCGCGCACCGTACGGCTGCGCTGGTCGCGGCATGGGCCTCGGAGGTTGCGTGGTAGAGGCAGGATGGCGCGAATTTACCGAAGAGATCGGCCGCTGGCGCGATACGGGCCGGGCGGTCGAATTCTGGTGGCGCGACGACGATGCCTGCCGACCGGACCTGGCGCTGGACCGCCTCCTCGGCCTGGCTTCCAGTAGCGGGGTTCCCCTCGCTCTGGCGGCCATTCCGGCCCTGGCGGAGCGGGCCGCCTTTGAGGCGCTTCCCACCGGGGTGGAAGTCGTGCAGCACGGCGTGGACCATCGAAATCGCGCGGCCGCGGGTGAAAAGAAGAGCGAGTTTCCGGCGGGCGGGCCGGCGCAGGCCGCGCTGGATCGCCTTCAGGCGGGCCGCAAATTATTGGAAAGAATCGCCCCGGGGAGGGTATTGCCGGTCCTGGTCCCGCCCTGGAATCGAATTTCGCCCCACCTGGTCCCGCTCCTGTCCGCCGCAGGCTACAAGGGGCTCAGCACTTACGGTGTGAACTATTTCACGAATCGCGGTGCGCTGACCCAGGCAAACACCCACGTCGACATCGTCGACTGGAAAGGGCACCGCGGGTTTGTGGGCAGCGATTTCGCGCTGGGCCAAGCAGTTGCGGCGCTTGGCGCGCAAAGGCTCGACAAAACAACAGGCGCAACGATCCCCATAGGCTGGCTCACCCACCACGCAGTCCACGACGCAGAATCGTGGGCTTTTCTCGAACGCCTGTTTGGATCCACTCGCAGGGCACCTGGGATATCCTGGCTCGCGCCCGGGCGCGTGTTCAATTGCCGCGCCGCGAGTGAAGGCGGACCCGCGTGACGATGACATCGCGGCGATCGGGACAATCGGAGCAATCGCCACTGCCTTTCTCGTATACTGCGCGTGGACAGTCGTCCGGCGCATCACCCACTGACTGTACGAAATGCCTAACGTTCTCACGGTAAGCGATCTCAAGGTCTACCTGAAAGTCGACGCCGGCACGGTGAAAGCGGCCGACGGCGTCTCGTTCCGTATTCCCGAAGGCCGCACCATCGCGCTTGTGGGCGAGTCGGGCTCGGGGAAGTCCATCATCGCCCAGGCAATCATGGGTATCCTGCCCAGGATCGCGAGGATCGAAAGCGGCGAGATACTGTTCGCCGATCCGAACAAGTCCGGCGCCGTTATCGACATCGCGCGGCTCGGCGTCACGGATCCGGAGATGAGGGGCATTCGCGGCGGCCGCATTTCGATCATCTTCCAGGAGCCGATGACGGCGCTCTCGCCCCTGCACACCGTGGGCAACCAGATCGAGGAAGCCCTGGCGCTGCATCGCGATCTCGGCAAGGCGCAAAGGCGGGAGGCCGTCATCGAAATGCTCCGCCTCGTCGGGTTCCCGAATCCCGCACGGGCCGTGCAGACCTATCCGTTCGAGCTATCGGGCGGCCTGCGCCAGCGGGCGATGATTGCCATGGCGCTCGTTTGCCGCCCGGCGCTGCTCATCGCAGACGAGCCGACCACGGCGCTGGACGTGACCATCCAGGCGCAGATCCTGCAGCTCATCATGCAGCTGCAGGGCGAATTGCGAATGGCTGTAATGATCATTACGCACGATCTCGGCGTGGTGGCGAACATGGCCGAGGAGGTGGTCGTGCTGTACCAGGGGCGGGTTGTCGAATCCGGCACCGTCGAGGCTATCTTCCGGGAGCCCAGCCATCCGTACCTGAAAGCGCTGATGCGCGCGGTGCCGCGGTTCAACATGGCGCCCGGCGAACGACTGACCCCGCTCAGGGAGATCCAGGTCTCCACCAGCCACCTCATGACTGCGCGCCCGCGTCCGGCCGCGACGCAGGATTCGGACGCGCCGCTGCTTACGGTCCGCAATCTCACCAAGGGCTTCGGGACTCGGAAAACCTCCCTGTTCGGCGGCAAGCGCGCCAGCCATGTCCTGGCTGTCAATGACGTGAGCTTCACCGTGCGCGCCGGGGAATGCCTGGGGCTGGTCGGCGAATCGGGCTGCGGGAAGACCACGACATCAAAAATGATCATGCGTTCGATCACGCCCGACAGCGGCCAGATCATATTCAACGACAGCGGGACACCGCAGGATGTCCTTTCGCTGCGGGGCGCGGAGCTTTTCGCTTACCGGCGCAAGGTGCAGTTCGTATTCCAGGATCCTGTCGGCTCGCTCAATCCGCGCATGACCGCATTCGAGATTCTGAGCGAGCCGTTGGTCATCCACGGCATCGGCGATGCCGACGAGCGGTTCGAGCGGGTCAAGGAGCTGACAACGCTCGTGGGTCTTGATGTTCGCCACCTCAGGCGCTACCCGCATAGTTTTTCGGGCGGACAGCGCCAGCGCCTCGGCATTGCGCGCGCGCTTGCGTTGAGTCCTGCGCTGCTGATCTGCGACGAGCCGGTCTCCGCCCTCGATGTTTCGGTGCAGGCGCAGGTGCTCAACCTCCTGCGGGACCTGCGCGACGCGCTCAATCTCACCTACATCTTCGTTTCGCACAACCTCGCGGTCGTGAATTACATTGCCGACCGCATAGCAGTGATGTGCGCGGGCCGCCTGGTCGAAATCGCCCCCTACGCAGAGCTTTTTCGCAACCCGGTGCATCCCTATACCAAAGCGTTGCTCGCGGCCGTGCCCACCCCGGATCTTGACCGCAGGCTCGACTTTGCCGCGCTGATGGAGGGCAGGGCGTCGGATCCGACCGCCTGGCCCCAACCTTTTTGCCTGGATGGGTCCGGCCCGAGCTCGATGATCGATCTGGGCGAAGGCCACTTTGTCCGCGCACGTGAGACCGCCAACCACTCGGAGCTGATCGCATGAGAAAACCGGATTGGACAAGCGCGGCGCTGCTGGCTGGCGCCGTCCTCGTGGCATGCCTGCCGCACGCTGCGCTGGCTGCCGCGCTGGTTGAAACCGAGATGTTCCGCAAGGACGTGGCAGCGGGAAAAATGCCGCCGGTGCAAAAACGCCTTCCGGATTCGCCGCAGGTGAGCGCGATGAACGAGCCCGGCATGCAGACTGGAAAGCAGGGCGGCACGCTGAACATGCTTATCGGGCGCGCCCGGGATGTGCGCATGCTGGTGGTGTACGGTTATGCGCGGCTGGTCGGTTACGACCGAAAGCTCGGCATCGTGCCCGACATCCTCGAGAGTCTGGATTCGAAAGACGACAAAGTTTTCACTTTCAAGCTGCGCAAAGGCCACCGGTGGTCCGACGGGCAGCCGTTCACGACCGAAGACTTCCGCTATTTCTGGGACGATGTCGCGAACAATACGGACCTCAGCCCGACCGGGCCGCAAAGCGACCTCCTCGTCGATGGCGAGAAGCCGAAAGTCGAGATCATCGATGCGACCACAGTGCGTTACTCGTGGAGCAAGCCGAACCGCGATTTCCTCACCCGGCTGGCAGGGGCTTCGCCGCTTTATATCTACCGGCCGGCGCACTACCTCAAGAAATTCCACAAGAAGTACTCGCCGAAGGTGGCCGAAACCGAGAACAAGGCCGGCAAGCGCGGCTGGGCGTCCCTGCACAACAAGCAGGACAACATGTACCAGTTCGACAATCCCGACCTGCCCACCCTGGAACCCTGGGTGAACACGACGCGGCCGCCGGCGGACCGGTTCGTGGCGGTGCGCAACCCCTACTTCCACCGCGTCGACGCGCAAGGCGTCCAGCTGCCTTACATCGACCGTGTCGTGCTTGCCGTAGCCGAGGGCAAGCTGATCCCGGCGAAGGCGGGCGCGGGCGAATCGGACCTGCAGGCGAGGGATCTGCAATTCAACAACTACACCTTCCTCAAGAAAAACGAAAAGCTCAACAACTACCGCGCCCTCCTGTGGCGGACGGGAATCGGATCGCATTTCGCGCTTTTCCCGAACCTGAACGTAAATGACGCTGTTTGGAGGACGGTCCTCCGCGACGTCAGATTCCGGCGTGCATTGTCGATGTCCATCGACCGGAGCCTCATAAACCAGGTGCTGTACTTCGGCCTCGCCACCGAGGCCAACAACACGGTGCTGCCCGAGAGCCCCCTGTTCAAGGAGGCTTACCAGAAAAAGTGGGCAAAATTCGACCGCAAAGGGGCCGACAATCTGCTCGACGAAATGGGCCTCAAGCGAGGGCCGGACGGCTTTCGGCGTCTGCCCGACGGACGTTTGCTGGAGGTCATCGTGGAGACCGCCGGCGAGAGCTCGGAGCAGGCCGACGTGCTGGAGTTGGTCCGCGAGACCTGGAAGGCCGTCGGCATCAAGCTTTTCACCAAGCCGTCGCAACGCGAGGTACTGCGCAACCGGGTCTTCGGTGGCGAGGCGCTGATGTCGGTATGGAGCGGCCTCGAAAACGGCCTGGCCACACCGGACATGAGCCCTGACGACCTCGCGCCGTTGAGCCAGCAGCAGTTGCAATGGCCGAAGTTCGGCCAGTTTCACGAGACCGCGGGTAAGGCCGGCCAGGCGCCCGACATTCCCGAGGCCATAGAGCTGGTGAAGCTCAGCGCCGCCTGGCGCGCTGCAGGGACGCGCGCCGAGCGCGAGAAAATTTGGCACCAGATGCTTTCCATCCACGCCGAGCAGCAATTCGTGATCGGCGTGATTTCCGCGGTGCCCCAGCCGGTCCTTGTGCGCACCACGCTGATGAACGTGCCGGAGAAGGGGTTCTACAACTGGGAACCGGGCGCATTTTTCGGCATTTACCATCCGGACTCGTTCTGGTTCAAGTGACGTTTACGACATTGCCGAGACCACCCCGCTAGAGGGTGCTTCCAAAAATGCTGAAATACACCCTGCAGCGAATCCTGATCCTGATCCCGACGCTGATCGTCATCAGCCTGGTCACGTTCACCATCATCCAGCTGCCCCCGGGCGACTACCTTTCGAACCAGATCGACGAGCTGAGGAGCCAGGGGGACACCGCGGCTCTAGAGAAAATCGAGTTCCTGCGCCGCCAGTTCGGCCTGGACAAGCCGTTCCTGGAGCAATACGCGACATGGGTAGGGTTCTGGCCGGGCAACCAGGGATTCTCGGGGCTGTTGCAGGGTGACTGGGGCTGGTCATTCGAATACGACCTGCCGGTAAAGGAGGTTGTCGGCGACCGCCTGCTGTTGTCGTTCATCCTGAATTTTTCGATCATCCTGTTCACCTGGGTGGTCTCCTTTCCGATCGGCGCCTACGCGGCGACCCACCAGTACAGCTGGAGCGACTACGGCCTGACGCTGCTGGGCTATATAGGTCTTGCGACGCCCAACTTCCTGTTTGCCCTGGTCCTGATGTATTTCGCGAATGTCCAGTTCGGGCTTTCGGTCGGAGGCATCATGGCCCCCGAGTACCTCGGCCAGCCCTGGAGCTGGGCCAAGTTT
>JBBQNG010000247.1:0-6505 GCA_038329645.1 Burkholderiales bacterium | reverse complement strand
CGGCTTTCGCTCCATCAACGTCGACCTGATCTACGGGCTCCCCAGGCAGACCCGGGCCGGGTTCGATGCGACGCTGGACCGCGTGATCGACATTTCCCCCGAGCGCATCGCGCTCTACAACTATGCCCACCTGCCCACGGTGTTCAAGCCCCAGCGCCGCATCCATGTGGCGGAGCTGCCCTCTGCCGAAGCGCGCCTGGCGATTTTCACCGAGGCCTTGCAAAAGCTCACCGCCGCGGGCTACGTCTACATCGGCATGGACCACTTCGCCAAGCCGGACGACGACCTGGCGGTCGCGCAGCGCCAGGGCCGCCTGCACCGCAACTTCCAGGGCTATTCGACGCATGCCGACAGCGACCTGCTCGCGTTCGGCATTTCGGCCATCGGCCGCATCGGGCCGACCTACTACCAGAACACCAAGACGCTGGACGAGTACTACGACGCTCTCGACTGGGGTCACCTGCCGGTCAAGCGCGGGATCGAGCTCACGCAGGACGACCTGGTGCGCCGCGCCGTCATCCAGGCGCTCATCTGCCACTTCCGCCTGTCGGTCGAGTCGGTCGAGCTGGCCTACCTGGTCGATTTCCGCAGCTACTTCGCCCCCGAGCTGGCCGACCTGGACGCGTTCGTCAAGGAAGGCCTCGTGGACATCTCGGCCGAATGGATCACCATCACGCCGCGGGGCCGCCTGCTGGTGCGGCCGATCTGCATGGTGTTCGACCGCTTTCTGCGCGACTCCCGGCGCGGCGCCACTTACTCGAAGGTGATCTGACCCGTGATCGAGGCGCCGGCGATCGGCATTGCGGTAGCCGGATTCGCGCTCGGCCTTGCCTCGGGCGTGCATTGCATCGGCATGTGCGGCGGGATCGTCGCGGCGTTTTCGTCGCAGCGAAGCATCGTCCCGATCGTCGATGGCCGCGGGGTTGCGCAGAGGCGTCCGTCGCTCGGGCGCCTAAGCCTTTTCAATCTCGGCCGCATCGGTGCCTACACGTTCGCGGGCGCGGTGGCCGGTGCGATCGGCGGGGCAGGCGCCTATGCCGCACAGGCGGTGGACCTGCAGGTGGGCTTGTACGTCATCGCCAATGTGATGCTGGTCCTGATCGGGCTCTACCTCGCCGGCCTGAGCCCGATTCTGGCGCGGCTCGAGTGGCTTGGCAGGCCGCTATGGCGCCGCATTCAGCCGGTGGCGGCTCGATTCCTTCCCGCCGACACGCCGCTGAGGGCCCTGGTTGCCGGCAGCCTGTGGGGTTGGCTGCCGTGCGGATTGGTGTACGGCATGCTCGCCACGGCGATGGCCGCCGGCAGCGCCGCCGGCGGGGCGCTGGCGATGCTCGCCTTTGGTCTGGGAACCCTGCCGAACCTGATGCTCGCGGGGCTTGCGCTATCGCGCATCCAGCGATTGGCCACGCGGCCGCTGGTTCGGCGGCTCGCCGGCGCATTGGTACTCGCTTTCGGGCTCGTCGGCCTGGCGCGCGCGGCGGATCTGGGAGATACAGTCCTGCGAGTGCTCCTCTGCCTGTAGGACCGCCCTTGCCCGAGCTCGCGCCGTTCGCACAGATGATCGAATCCCTGCGCGACCCAAGCCGGTATGCCGCGCTCGATTTTCCTCCCGGGGTCGGGCGGCCGGCCCGGATCGAGCTGCTCGAAACGCATATCTCCTGCGTCCTGCTGGCCGGTGTCCACGCCTACAAGATCAAGAAGCCGGTGAATCTCGGTTTCCTCGATTTCACGACGCTCGCCGCGAGGCGCTTCTATTGCCAGGAGGAACTGCGCCTCAACCGCCGCACCGCGCCTTCGCTTTATATCGACGTCGTTCCGATCGCGGGCAGCCCTTCGAAGCCGCTGCTTGGCGCCAAGGGGAAGGCGATCGACTACGCGGTTCGGATGCGCCGCTTCCCCGGGGAGGCGCTGCTGGACCGGATGGCGAAAGAACGGGAGCTGGTACCGGCAATCCTTGAACAATTGGGTGCATCGGTCGCGGCGTTCCATCTCGCGCTGCCGCCATCGGCGGCCCGGCGCGGATTTGCCTCCGCAGCGCAGGTCCTCGCCGCTGCCGTGCAGAACTTCGAGCAGATCGAGGCCATGGCGCCGCCGCCGGCCGAATCGCGCGCACTTGAACGATTGCAGGCGTGGACCCGCCGCGAGCACGCCAGGCTTGCGAGCGTGTTCGCGGCGCGCAAGCGCGGCGCGTTCGTGCGCGAATGCCACGGCGACTTGCACCTGGGCAATATCGTCCTGCTTGCCGGGGAGCCGGCGCTTTTCGATTGCGTCGAATTCAACGCGGCGTTCCGCTGGATCGACGTCATGAACGAAGTCGCCTTCCTCGTCATGGATCTGGAGGAACACGGGTATCCCGCGCTCGCGTTCCGATTCCTGAACCGGTACCTGGAAGCGACCGGGGACTACGCCGGGCTGCGTGTGCTCCGCTTCTACGTGGCCTACCGGGCCATGGTGCGCGCGAAGGTCGCGTGCATCCGGGGCGGGCAGCCGGGCGCGGATGCGCAGACCCGCGCGCAGGCCGCGAACGAGTTTTCGAAGTACGTCCGGTTCGCCGAAACCGTTGCCGCCGGCGGACAAGGGGCCCTGCTGCTGATGCATGGCCTCTCGGGATCGGGCAAGTCCACCATCGCGAAGCGCCTTGCCGTGGCACTGGACGCGATCCACCTGCGTTCCGACGTGGAACGCAAGCGCCTGCACGGCCTCCAGGCCGGGGCACGCACGGCAAGCACCCCGGGGGCAGGGATCTACGGCCCCAACAGCACGGTGCGCACCTACGAGCGCCTGGCCGAACTGGCACGTCACTCGGTTAGCGCAGGCTATGTCGCCATTGTGGATGCGACTTTCCTGGAAAAGCGACACCGCGCGGCCTTCCGCAAGCTCGCCCGGGAGGCCGGCGTGCCCTTCGCCATCGTGTCCTGTGCGGCGCCTGACGCGACGCTGCGCGAGCGGGTGGCCCGGCGCGAGGCCCAGGGCACCGACGCTTCGGAGGCCGGGCCGGAGGTGCTGGCGCGGCAGTTGGCTACGTTTGAACCCCTGACCGGGAACGAGGCGCGCGAAGCCATGACATTCGATTCAAGCGGTGCGGCCGATCGGCTATTGTCGGTCGTTGCCGGACTTGCCGAGCGCGGATTCAAACGCCGCACAGGCTGAGCGCGGCGTGCACTCGCGTGCTGCCCATTGAAGGGTTGATCCTGGTCAAACGCGGGCGAATTGCTGCGACCCACAATACAATCCGAAGACTTTCCCACAAGGGGGGCTCGCATGTTCGATTCGGCAAACCTGGACCACCGCCTGGACAAGGCCGCCTACGTGCGCGAGGAAGCGAAGCTTCGCGCCGCGCTGCTGAACGCGCAGTACGACCTCAAGGAGAACGGCCGCTTCCAGGTCCTGATCCTGATCGCGGGCGTGGAAGGCGCCGGCAAGGGCGAGACGGTGAACCTGCTCAACGAATGGATGGATCCGCGCCACATCGTGACGCACGCCTTCCCTTCGCCCTCGGACGAGGAGCGCGAGCGCCCGCCGCTGTGGCGCTTTTGGCGCGCGCTCCCGCCGCGCGGCAAGATCGGCGTCTTCTTCGGCGCATGGCACACGCAGCCTATCGTCGACCGCGTGATCGGCCGGCTCGACGAAGCGGGCTATTCGAGCGACATCTCGGACATCCTGCGGCTCGAGAAAATGCTGGCCGACGAAGGGGTGCTGCTGCTCAAGTACTGGTTCCACCTCTCGAAGCGCCAGCAGAAGAAGCGCCTCAAGAATCTCGAAAAGGATCCGAAAACCCGCTGGAGGGTGACCGACATCGAGTGGGACTACTTCAAGATGTACGACCGGTTCGTCGAAGTGTGCGAGCCCTTCCTGCGCGGCACTTCGACCGGCGAGAACCCCTGGATCGTGGTCCCGGGCGCGGACCCGCGCTACCGGGCGGTGACCGTGGGACGCCACCTGCTCGCCGCAATGCGCGAGCGGCTCGACGAGAAGCCGGGCGCGCGGGTGCTTGACAAGACCCCGCCGCTGCTCACCTCGGCGGACAACCTCAACGTGCTGAGGGCGCTCGAGCTCGACCAGCCGCTGACCCGCGAGGCCTACCAGGCCGAGCTCGAGAAATGGCAGTCGCGCCTCAACCTGCTCTCGCGCAACCCGGGTATGCGCGGCAAGTCGGTGGTCGCGGTGTTCGAAGGCAATGACGCCGCCGGCAAGGGCGGCGCGATCCGCAGGATCACGGGGGCGCTCGACGCGCGGGTGTACCGGAATATTTCGGTGGCCGCGCCGACCGAGGAGGAGCGTGCGCAGCCCTATCTCTGGCGTTTCTGGCGGCATATCCCCCGGCACGGGCATTTCGCAATCTTCGACCGTTCCTGGTACGGCCGCGTGCTGGTCGAAAGGGTGGAAAAGTTCTGCAGCGAAGCCGACTGGATGCGGGCCTACAGCGAGATCAACGACTTCGAACAGTCCATGGTCAGGCACGACGTGGTGGTGGTGAAGTTCTGGCTGGCGATCGGCAAGGAGGTGCAGTTCAAGCGCTTCAAGTTGCGCGAGAAAGTGGCGTTCAAGCGGTTCAAGATCACCGAAGAAGACTGGCGCAACCGCAAGAAATGGGACGCTTACGAGCAGGCCGTGTGCGACATGGTCGACCGGACCTCGACCACCACCGCGCCCTGGACTATGGTGGAGGCGAACAACAAGTACCACGCGCGCATCAAGGTGCTGAAGACGCTCTGCGCCGCGCTAGAGAAGAGCCTCGAGGACGCCCGCAAGGGCAAAGGCAGGAAAAAGAAGGGCAGGAAGCGCTAGAGGGCGGCCAGCGCGAAAGCGGCGGCGAGCGTGCCGGCGAAGGCCGCGCCGTAGCAGAGCGCCATCGCCGCCGGGCCTGTCCGCAACCCCAGGTCATGCAGGCTGTGGAAGATCCGGTGCGCGGCGTGCCACAGGAACAGGGAAGCGGCACGCGGTCGTTTGTCGGCCGCTTGGCCTTCTTGCGTTTGCGTACCGCCAGCTTGGCGACGCTGTAAAGCCGGTACACGCGCTTGTGGTTCACATCGGGGAACTCCGGGCGCAAGAGGTCATGGATCCGCCGATAGCCGAAGCGTCACCAGACTTGGGCAATGTCGATGATCGCGGTGCTCAGCGCCTCCGTGTGCTGGCCCGGCACCGGCGGGTGGCGGTAACTATCGCGGGTTAGCCCCACAAGACGGCACGCTCGGCGCTCTTAAAATGGTGAGGCCTATAGGGGCAGGTCAATATGCGGCCTTTCGCAATATTGAAGACATCGGCCAGCAGCGAAGTACTTCGAATTCATGCTGATCCCCATAGAGTAATCGGTAGCTGGTCCGCTTATGTTTGGTATCGCACATACATCTCCCTCGCGTGAAGTTAGCTTATGCGCCTGATCGGGCATTCCATTCTTGTGTGAGCTATTTCGGGAAAGGTGGCGGAAATGGCGGGTAAGGGGAAATCAGTACTAGGGCTGTTGAGCGCCACATCGGCTTTCACCCAAGGTTTCGTCGCTTTACTTGTGGCCCTTATCCCGCTCGATGCACCGGCTCTCCCTTCCTTTGCGCGCCAGACAGGACAGAATTGCATAGCATGCCACGCAGGAGGCCAGTTTCCTGAGCTGACTCCCTATGGCCGTCTTTTTAAGTTGACGGCTTACACGATCGGCGCGCGCACGCTTCCCCTTTCCGTAATGGGCGTACTTAGTGCGGCCAAGGTCCGGGACACGACAAAGAGCGATGACCCTACGGTCGATTTCCAGAAGGACGGTTCGCCCCTATTTGCGACGGGCAGCGTTTTTCTCGCAGGCAAAGTCACTGAAAATATCGGCATGTTTGCCCAGGTGACCTACGATAACTATCACAGTCAGAAAGTTGGGCCCAATGGGGAGTTGGGCAGGTTCCAGGGCCACACCCAGGCCGACAACATGGACTTTCGGTACGCAGATCGCTTTATAGATTCCAGCCATGATCTGATTGTCGGGCTTACCTTGAACAACAATCCCTCGGTGTCCGATCCGTGGAATTCGGCGGCAGCGTGGATGCAATATGTCCCGGGCGCGTCACCTACCGGACACCAATTCGTCGATGGCCCTTATCCGGCGTATGGCTCGGGCGGTAACATCGCGGGGGCCACCGCTTATGCCTACTGGAACAAGGCGATTTATGGGGAGTTCGGCTTATACGGTACGGCCAACCGGGCGTTCTCATTTATGAGCGCAGGCATCGCAGATATCAACAGGACCAAGCTCGGCGGGACCAATCCGTACTGGCGCCTTGCGTATACCCGCGAATGGGGGGCGCACAACATCATGTTGGGCACCTCCGGCATGGTGGCTCACGTCTTCGACGGCGGCTCGGATACGTCCGACCCGAACAACCGTGGGCGTTTCAGAAACGTTGGAATCGACACCCAGTATCAATATCTACTCGATCCGCATACGGTCACCGCACAAGTGGCCTACATGCGGCAGACGCAGAAATACTCTACCAACGCCTTCGCAGCAGCCGCATCTCCCTAT
>JBBQNG010000246.1:0-6506 GCA_038329645.1 Burkholderiales bacterium | reverse complement strand
AAGAAACGAGATGATCGTCGGCACCACGTTGAACCAGGTGCATTCGTACCGATCGAGCAGCTCCCAGAACTGCGATACCGAGAAGCGGTGCGGCGCCACCACGCTGCCGCCGTGCACCAGCGGGCCGACCGTGGCCACGATCTGACCGTTGATGTGATACAGCGGCAACGAGGACAGCACGCGGTCGTCGGGCGTGAGTTCGTGAGCGTGCTGGACGAAAAGGCCGCCGGAAATCACGTTCTTGTGCGTGAGGAGACACCCCTTGGGCCGCCCGGTCGTTCCGGAGGTGTACATCAGCAGCGCGGGATCCTCTTCGCCGGGATTCGACACAGCGACCGCGGGCAGCCGGTCCTCTAGGAACAGGCTTGGCGCATCGACATCGATGACGATGATTTCAATTTCACGCCCCACAGCCCTCACGCGTTCGCCGAGCGCCTGTGCGTGCTCGGCGTCGGTGAACACCAAGCGGATTCCCGAATGCCCGAGCACGTACTCAAGCTGGGAGGCCTGCGCATGGAGGTTAAGGGGGACCGAAACGAACCCACCGTGCATCGTCCCGAGGAAAACCACGACGGTCTGGTACCCGTTGGCACAGTAGAACCCGATCCGGTCGCCCGCTGCGTAGCCGGAGCCGAGCAGGAACCGGCAAAGGTTGCCGGCCTCCCGCCTGAGCGCGCCGAACGTCAGCACGCGCCCCGTTTCGGGCGCGATCAGGTACGCGCTGCCAGGCCGTTCCTCAGCCTGCTTGTCGACGTAGCACCGGACTGTTCTGGCAGTCGTCCCGGCCACTATTTTCCGCGCTTGGCGTGGTACTCGCCGAAGATTTCCCCGGTCGTGGGCGTGCGTGCCGGGATGGTCCTCACGATGCGCGTCGTATTGAGGTAATGGCGGTAGTTCATGTTCTCGGAGATCGAATTGCGGCCCCAGGTGCCGCAGCCCATCGAAAGCGAAAACGGCAGGCCATTGTCGAACGCGCCGCCGTTGGCGATCGCGTGCGCCTGGTTGACGATGACGCGAGCGGCCGGCATCTCCAGGCCCAGCCGCATCACATGGGCGTCGTCCGCGGTGTGGATGCCCACCGAGTGCCCGGCGCCCTGGTGGGCGTAGATCTCCCTCACGGTGTCGAATGCGTGATCGAAATCCTTCACGCGATAGAGCGTTAATACGAGGGACAGCTTTTCGCCCGAGAACGGGAATTTCCCGCCGATCCCGGTTTCCTCAACCATGAGGAATTTTGCGTTTTGCAGGCCGGCGCGCTCGAGCCCCGCGATCTTGAGGATGTCGGCCACCGGCCTTGCCATGATCGCCGGGTTGAGCTTGCCGCCGGGCCACATCGCCGCACGCAGCTTTTCCTTTTCTTCCGGGTCGAGCAGCGCCCCTCCGGCCTTGCTCAACTCGGCGAGCATCCCTGCGTACACGGCCTCCACGATGATTACCGCGTTTTCCGACGAGCAGCTCGTGGCGTTGTCGAAGCACTTCGAGTCGCGGATCTTGCCGGCGGCATCGGCCAGGTTCGCGGTCGCGTCCACGATCACCGCGACGTTGCCCAGTCCCACGCCGACCGCCGGCGTGCCTGAAGCATAGGCGGCGCGCACGTTAGCCTGCGAGCCGGTGGCGACGACGAGGTCGGCCTGGCGCATGAGCTCGAAGGTCGTCTCCTTGGTCACCGGCGATGGCAGCGTCTGCACGAGATCGCGTGGCGCACCCACCTTGTCGAGCTCTGCGCGTACGAATTCGAGCAACAGCGCCGCGGTCGACCAGCCCTTGGGCGAGGGCGCGAGGACCACCGCGTTGCGCCCCTTGAGCGCATTGATGATCTTGTTGGCCGGCGTCGCCCCCGGGTTGGTCGAAGGCGTGATGGCGGCTACGACGCCCACGGGCCTCGCGATCTCGACGATCCCCAGGTCGGGGTATTCGGCGATCACGTCCACCGATTTCGCCCCCTTGAGATCGCGCAGCAATCCCATCGTCTTGCGCTCGTTCTTGGCGATCTTGTCGGGAACGTTGCCAAGGCCCGTGTCCCGGACTGCCAGCTCGGCGAGCCGCCGGTTGTTCTCCGGCTTGACAATCGCCCAGCCTGCCGCGGTGACGACTTCGTCGACCTGCGCCTGGTCGTAGGCCTCGAAAATCCTTTGCGCGGCCCGCGCGCGGGCGACCAGACCCGCTGCGATGTCTTTTGCGCTGGAAATGCTTGGGACGGCTGCCATGACTTCTCTGGTGGCGGAAAACCCCAGTCTATTCCAGTTTTATTCCGGCCTGCTGGATCAGCACGGCCCATTTCCTGAGCTCGGCCTTGACGGTCTGGTCGAGTTCCGCCGAGGAATTGCCTACCGCATCGGCGCCCTGCTCGAGCAGCTTCTGCTTCACCTCCGGCAAGCGGACCACCCGCGCGACATCCTGCTGCATGCGGGCGACGATATTCGCGGGCGTCCTTGCCGGGGCAAAGATCGCGAACCACGAATCCACTTCGAAGTCGGCGATCCCGAGCGCCTCGGCCACCGTCGGTATGTCTGGCGCCGCGGGCGAACGCTTGAGTGTGGTCACTGCGACGGGCCGCAGCTTGCCGCTCTTCACGAACCCCATCGCTGCAGGGATCGAGATAAAGAGCAGCGGCACCTGCCCGCCCAGCACGTCGGTCGTCGCGGGACCGCCGCCCTTGTACGGGATGTGCAGAAGCTTGATGCCTGCGCGCAGGTTGAGCAGTTCGCCCGCGATGTGCGAGGGCGTGCCATTGCCTGCGGAGGCGAACGCAATCTTTCCCGGCTGCGCCTTGGCCATCGATACGATGTCCTGCATCGTCCTGAAGGGCGAAGCCGGATAGGCTGCGATAATTTGCGGCAGGCTCGCAACTGTCGTCACGGACAGGAAGTCCTTTTCCACGTCGAATGAAAGCTTGTAGACCAGCGGGTTGATCGTGTGGGACGACAGCGTGAAGAGGAAGGTGTAACCGTCGGGGCCGGATTTTGCCGCCGCTTCGGTCCCCACTGCGCCCCCCGCCCCGCCGCGGTTCTCGATCACGATCTGCTGCCCCAATACCCGCGACAGCGGCTCCTGCACGATGCGCGCTATCACGTCCGTTCCCCCGCCCGGCGGATACGGCACGATGAAACGGACCGGCTTCGAGGGCCAGTCCTGGGCGCCCGCGCCCACCGCGAACAGCGCGAGCGCGGCCGCAACCGCGCAATGAGCAAAGGAGCGCAGGATAGGAAGGGCCAACGGGGGAACCCGGGTTCCCCTGTTCCTATACATACGACTTGTACTTGTCGAGGTGGCGCACCGGGTGCTTCAACGCGTCGCGGCGGAAAGGATCGCCCAGCTCGCGCGTCACCATCAGCTCGACGATCGTAGTCTTGCCTTCCTTCTGCGCCTTGCATGCGGCCTGCAGCGCGGGGCCGACTTCGGACAGCGAATCGACCGTCACGCCTTCGGCGCCCATGGCCTTGGCCACGCCGGCCCAGCTGGGGTTCTCAAGGTCCACGCCGAGAAAGCGGTTCTTGTAGAAATCCACGTGGTTCTTCTTCTCGGCGCCCCATTGCTGGTTGTTGAACACTACGGCGGTGACCGGGAATTTCTCCCGCACGCAAGTGAGGATTTCGCCGAAGCTCATGCCCCAGGCGCCGTCGCCAACATAGGCTATGGCGGGCCGGTCCGGCGCGGCGGCCTTGCAGCCGATCATCGTCGGAAAAGCATAGCCGCAGTTGCCGAACATCATCGCGCCGAACATGCTGCGCGGCTTGTCGAACTTGAGGTAGCTGTTGGCGATCTGGCAGATGTTGCCGATGTCGGTCGACACCATGGCGTCCTTCGGCATCGCCTTTTCAAGCTCCTGCAGCATCTGGCGCGGGTGCATGTACTTGGAATTCTTTGCCACTTCCATGCTCCAAGAGTCTTTTTCCTGGTGCCAGCTGGCGAGCTCGGCATTCCACTTGTCGCGTTCGGTCGCGATCGACTTCACGCGCTCTTCCTTGTTGGACATGCAGGCCAGCGTCCGCCCCTTGAGGCGCTGCACCAGCGCCATCGCGGCTTCGCGCGCATCGCCGTTGATCGTGACCGAGGTCTTCTTCACCAGCCCAAGCATCTTCGGGTCGGCGTCGATCTGGATCAGCTTGGCGTCCTTGGGCCAGTAGTCGAAGTCGTACTGCGGCAGCACGCCGAACGGCCCGAGGCGCGAGCCCAGCGCGACCACGACGTCCGCCTTGTTGAGAATTGTCATCGCGGCCTTGGAGCCGTGGTAGCCGAGCGGGCCGCACCACAGGCGATGGCTCGCCGGGAAGGTGTCGTTGTGCAGGTAGGAGTTGCAGACCGGCGCCTCCAGGGCCTCGGCCAGCTGGATGCAGGCGTCTGCGCCGTTGGACATGATCACGCCGCCACCGGCGATGATCACCGGGAACTTGGCCTTCGCCAGCAGCTCGGCCGCCTCGTCGAGGTTCTTGCCGCCGCCGGGCCCGCGCTCGATGCGGATCGGCTGCGGGATCTCGCAGTCGAGCTCGCCATAGAAGAAGTCGCGCGGGATGTTGAGCTGCGTCGGGCCCATCTCGAGGATGGCGCGGTCGAACGCGCGTGAAGTCAGCTCGGCCATGCGCGCCGGGTTGTTCACGTGCGCCTGGAACTTGGTGATCTTGGAGAAGATCGGCAGCTGGTCAGTCTCCTGGAAACCGCCGAGGCCGATCCCCATGCTGCCGGTTTCCGGCGTGATCGCCACCACCGGCGAATGCGCCCAATATGCCGCCGCAATCGCGGTGACGAAGTTGGTGATGCCCGGTCCGTTCTGGCCGATGCAGACGCCATGGCGCCCCGACACGCGCGAAAAGCCGTCGGCCATGTGCGCCGAACCCTGCTCGTGCACCGTCGGCACGAAGCGGATACCGGCCGCGGGGAAGAGATCGAGTGCGTCCATGTATGCCGAACCCACGATGCCGAACACGTGCGTCACGCCCTGCGCGACCATCGTTTCGACAAACGCTTCGGACGGGGACATCCTGGTCTTGCCGGAAACGACTATGCGTTTCGCGTCGGAAATATCGGTCATGGCGGGGTTCTCCGGATCGGGAATTAAACGGAATCGGGCGCGGAAAGTCTCTCATACGCGCAAAGCACAATGCAACGAATGCTGGCAATTTAAGCACCTGCTGTTCCGGAATATGATAATTTCGCGGCGTGACCCGCAAAGAAGACAAGGTTCCGGCCACCCTGCGCTCGTTCGCGGTACTCGAAGCGCTGGTCGCCTCGGAGCGATCCGCATCGCTCACCGACATCGTGAAGACGTGCGCCCTGCCCAAGCCCACCGTGTATCGAATGCTCGCGATGCTCGAAGCGGCCGGACTGGTTGTGCGCGACCCGGGCGCCGCACGCTATGCGCCCGGCCCCCGGCTTGCGTCACTGGGCCTGGCCATCATGCAGAACGGCAACCTGAGCTCTGCGCGGCACGCGATCCTCGCCCAGCTTGTCGAGCAGATCGGCGAGACGTGCAACTTCACCATGCTGCACGGCGGCGAGGTGATGTACCTCGACCGCGTCGAGGCTGCGTGGCCGCTGCGCATGAACCTGACCAGCGGATCGCGCGTGCCCCTGCACTGCACCGCCAGCGGCAAGCTGCTGCTTGCGTACATGGCCAAGCCGGCGCGCGACCGGATCCTCGCCAGCCTCTCCTACAAGAGCTACACGCCTTCGACGATTCCGGATCGAAAGTCGCTCGAGGCGGAGTTGGCGCGAATTCGCAAGGCGCGCCATGCAACCGACAACGAGGAGTACCACGCCGGGCTTGTCTGTGTAGCCGTCCCTACGCGGAGTCCCGGCGGGAAGCCTTGCGCGGCGATCGCGGTGCATGCGCCGATGTCGCGGATGCCGCTGGAGCATGCCCTGGAGTATTTGCCGCTGCTGAGGAAAGCTGCGGAGGCGATGGAGGCGACTTTCGAGTTCGCCGGAGAGTCGTAGCCGGATTCGGCGCTTGCGCCTGGCCTTGGGCTTGGGCATGGCTTGGCCTGGGATGCCAGGGTTCGAGATCGAGAACGCCGAGAGAGGCGTTATTCCGGCTCGTCGCCCTTGGGCAGGTGACGCGACAGGTCCATGGCATAATGGAGCAGACGAAGGACCTCGATTGCACCCCGATCTCTGTCGTCGCCAATCCGGAAGATGACGAAGTGACGCCCTTGGCGCCCTTGGCGCGCGACATGAAGCGAAAACAGTCCTTTCGCAATGTCGTTGCGAGCCGTCGCGCCGACAATTTCCGGACCCTCAGCCAATGCCTGCAATGCCGCCGAAAGTGTTTCGGCATAGGCGCGAGCCTGAGTCTGGCCAAAGTGTTCCACCGTCCACTGCAGGATGCCCTCGAAATCGGCCTCCGCGGCCGCCGTGAGGCGGATCCGCCACGGCCGCACGCCCGCCGTCACTTGGAGCGTACGACGGGCGCCTTACCGCCAAATACCTTGTCGGCAATCGAAGACAAACGATGCTTGAGTTCAGCGGGCGACTCGAAAGTGCTGTGCCTTCCCGCGTCGATGTCGGCA
>JBBQNG010000245.1:0-6595 GCA_038329645.1 Burkholderiales bacterium | reverse complement strand
CTCGTTAAGTACGCTTATAATCGCCCCCTTTTATTTGCAGCAACAAATGACATGACCAAGATTCAGGACGCCCTGCTTACAAAATTTCGAGGCCGAGAAGCGATCGTAGGGATCGTTGGGCTCGGCTATGTTGGCTTGCCTCTCATGCTGCGGTTCGTCGAAGTCGGCTTCAAAGTCATCGGCATCGACACAGATTCCGCCAAGATAGCCAGGCTTAAAAATGGCGAAAGCTACATCGAACACATTCCCGCCGCCTCGATTTCCGCGGCGTGCAAGAAAGGTTTCAAGGCCACAAACGACTTCTCGCACTCCAAGGAAGCCGACGCGGTCATCATTTGCGTGCCCACGCCGCTGAACCAGCACCGCGAGCCCGATCTATCGTTCATAACCGGAACAATGGATTCGCTCGTGCCGCATCTGCGTGCCGGGCAACTAATTTGCCTCGAAAGCACAACCTATCCGGGTACGACGGAGGAGGAGCTGCAGCCTCGAATCGAGTCCCGCGGCCTGAAAGTCGGACAAGATATTTTCTTGTGCTTCTCGCCCGAACGGGAGGATCCGGGCAATCCGGAGTTTGTTACTCGAACGATCCCGAAGATTTGCGGTGGCATAACCGGAGCCTGCCTCGAAGTCGGTCGTACGCTATATGAGCAGGTAATCGACAGTGTGGTGCCGGTCAGTTCCACGCGAGCGGCGGAAATGACCAAGCTCCTTGAAAACATTCACAGGGCAGTGAATATCGGCCTTGTAAACGAGATGAAGATCCTGTGTGACCGCATGCAAATAGACATTCACGAGGTCATCCGGGCGGCAGCGACAAAGCCGTTTGGTTTCGTGCCCTATTGGCCGGGCCCCGGATTGGGTGGGCACTGCATTCCGATCGACCCGTTTTATTTGACCTGGAAAGCGCGCGAATTCGGCCTCCATACACGTTTCATTGAGCTGGCCGGCGAAATCAATCACAGCATGCCCGAATGGGTCGTCGGCAAGGTCGTAGATGCGCTGAACAGCAGGACCAGATCGGTCAAAGGAAGCAAGATCCTCGTGCTGGGCATTGCATACAAGAAGAACGTCGACGACATGCGCGAGTCACCTGCAGTGGAGTTGATGGAATTGTTGGTTGCGCGCGGGGCCAAAGTAGACTATTCCGACTTGCATGTGCCTGTGTTTCCGAAAATGCGCGAACACCATTTCGATCTTGCAAGCGTCGCCCTTACGCCTGAAAGCATTGCGTCCTACGATCTTCTGTTGCTCGCGACGAATCACGATTCTTTCGATTACCCGATGATCGCCAGGCACGCAAAGCTGATTGTCGACACGCGCGGCGTCTTTTCCGAGCCGGCGGACAACGTGGTAAAGGCCTGAAGCCGAGACTCTACGCGGTCCGGCGGAGATAAAGGTTGTTCGCCGCCAACGCCCCGATCACCAGGGCGGCGCCCGCAAGTTCTATCGCTTCGTATCGCCGGCCCAGCGCGGCCTCGATTGCAAATACACCAACCGGAACGAGGTTGATCATGAGCATTGCATTCAGGGCGCCCAGATATTTCACCCCGGCGTTGAAACCGAGGACGCCGAGCACTACGCTTGCGCCCGCGAAGTAGAGGATCTGCCACCACACCGAAGCGATCGTGTGGATCGAGGGCAGCTCTACGAACCCCACTCCCACGGCGACCGAATTGGCGACAAGCAGCCCGATTCCTCCAGGGATGCAGGTCAGCGTGGTCATGCGCAAAGGTGACCAGCCGGTGAAGCGTCCTCCCGCCAGTGTGTAGATCACCCAGCAGAGGGCGCCAAGCAGCACAAGGATGTCACCGAGCAGGGATCCACCCTCGAACGCCCGGGCCGGATCGCCTTTGGTTACCACGAGGATCACCCCGCAAATGGCCACCGCCACGCATCCCAGCGTGAACGCTGCCGGCCGCTGGCCCCGCACCATCCATAGCATCAGGGCAGTGAGCGGCGTCTGCAGCGCCATGAGAATCGCGGCGTGCTCGGGCCGGGTGAAATTGAGCCCATACCAGACGAGTGTGTTGAATCCGGTAACGCCAACAACGCCGAATCCGATGGCGGGCCAGAAGCGGGTGCCGTAGCGAAAAGCCTGGCGGCCCTCAATCGTCCACAAGAGGCCGGCGAAAATCGCCAGGCCGAGCACGTAACGCAGCGTCCCCAGCGAGAAGGCGTCGATCATCGCAAGGCTGCGCTTGGCGATCGGAAACATCGGCGCCCAGGACAGGATGCAGACCCCGCACCAGGCGAGGCCCTTTAAGAAATTGCCTGGCGGAATATCAGGCCTGCTTCTGCCGGGGCGCTTCGTCCACCGATTTTTGGCTAGGGATTTCGTCCCTCAGTGCGCGGCGCAGGATCTTGCCGACGTTGGTCTTCGGCAGCTCGGTGCGGAATTCCACGTACTTCGGCCGCTTGTACCCGGTGAGCTGCTCCTTGCAGAAGGCGAGCACCGATTCCTCGGTAAGGGCGGGATCCTTCTTCACGATGAATATCTTGGGCACCTCACCCGAATGCTGGTCCGGAACGCCGATTGCGGCGACTTCAAGCACGCCCGGGTGCATGGCCACGACCTGCTCGATCTCGTTGGGATACACATTGAAACCGGAGACGAGGATCATGTCCTTTTTGCGGTCGACGATGCGCACGAAGCCTCTTTCGTCCATCACCCCGACGTCACCCGTGTAGAGGAATCCGTCCGGGCCGATCACGTTCGCCGTCTCTTCAGGGCGCTGCCAATAGCCCTTCATCACCTGCGGGCCGCTGATGCAGATCTCCCCGGGCTGGCCCTGCGCGACTTCTTTCTTGACGTCGTCGCGGATCGACACGACCGTCGAAGGCAGCGGCAATCCGATCGATCCGCTGTAGTCGGTGAGCGTGAGCGGGTTCATCGTTGCCGAAGGGCTCGTCTCGGTCAGGCCGTAGCCTTCGAGCAGGACCTTGCCGGTCACCACCTTCCACTTGTCCGCCACCGCTTTCTGCACGGCCATGCCACCACCCACGCACACCTTGACGTTGGAGAAGTCGAGCTGGTTGAACTCGGCGTTGTTCAGCAGCGCATTGAAGAGCGTGTTCACCCCGGTGATGACGTTGTAACGGTGCTTGGCGAGCTCCTTTACAAAGCCGGGAATGTCGCGCGGATTGGTGATGAGCACGTTCATGCCACCGACCTTCATCATCAGCAGGCAATTCACCGTGAGAGAGAAGATGTGGTACAGCGGCAGCGCGGTGATTATCACCGGCACTTCGCCCTTGAGGCCGGGGATCAGCCAGGCGGAGGATTGGGCAATATTGGCAAGGATGTTTCTGTTCAAAAGCATGGCCCCTTTGGACACGCCCGTCGTTCCGCCGGTGTACTGCAGGAAGGCAATGTCCTCATGGCCGGTTTCGACCGGCTTCAGGGTCATCCCCGAGCCTTCGGAGAGCATCGCGTTGAAGCGAACCGCCGCAGGCAGCTCGAACGCAGGGACCATTTTCTTCACATTGCGCACGACGAAATTGACGAGCGCACCCTTGAGGCCGAGCATGTCGCCGAGCGACGCGACGATCACATGCTTTACCGGCGTGCGCGCAATGACTTCCTGCAGAACGCTGGCGAAGTTCTCGAGGACGACAATGACTTCGGCGCCCGAGTCTTTCAACTGGTGCTCGAGCTCCCGCGGGGTATACAGCGGATTGACGTTGACGACGGTGAGGCCGGCTCGCAGCGTCCCGTACAGGCACACCGGGTACTGGAGCACGTTCGGCATCATCAGCGCGACTCGCGCGCCCTTGGCCAGGCCCTTGGACTGCGCCCATGCGCCGAACGCGGCGGAAAAGCGGTCGAGGTCGGCGAAGCTGATGGTCTTGCCCATGCAGTGAAACGCAGGACGGTCCGCGTACTGCTTGACGCATTTCTCGAACAGGTCGCCGACCGACTTGTAGTCGGCGTAGTCGATCTCGGCAGGCACACCGGGGGGATAGCTCTTGAGCCAGATCTTTTCCATGCGGGTCTCCTCAGGCCTCGCTCATGCATCGACCGGGCCTTCCGGCAGGGATTCTAGCGGTTTTTGAAAGCCGGTTTGCGCTTCTCGACAAACGCCGACATCCCTTCTTTCTGGTCCGCGAGCGCAAATCCCGAATGAAACACGCGCCGCTCGAACAGGATGCCCTCGGTGAGCGAACTCTCAAAGGCCCGGTTTACCGATTCCTTGATCATCATCACCACGGGCAGGGAGTAGGCGGCGATCTTGTCCGCGACCGCCATCGCCTCCTCCATCAGCTTGCCGAGCGGCACTACCCGCGACACGAGACCCGAACGCTCCGCTTCGGCGGCGTTCATCGTGCGCGCCGTCAGGCACATGTCCATGGCCTTGGCCTTGCTTACCGCGCGCGGCAGACGCTGCGTACCGCCCGCGCCCGGGATGATGCCCAGGTTGATTTCGGGCTGACCGAACTTCGCATTGTCCGCGGCGATGACAATGTCGCACGCCATGGCCAATTCGTTGCCGCCGCCGAGAGCATAGCCTGCCACGGCGGCAATCACGGGCTTCCTGATCTTGCGAATGTGCTCCCAATCGCGCGTGATGTAGTCCGAGCGGTAGACCTCGATGAAATCCCAGTCCTTCATCGCAACAATGTCGGCGCCGGCGGCGAAGGCCTTGTCGCTGCCGGTGAGGACTATTGCGCCCACACCGTCGTCGGCATCGAACGCGTACATCGCCTCGGCCAGCTCCTGCATGAGCTTTGGGTTGAGCGCGTTCATCTGCTTGGGGCGGTTGAGCGTAATCAGTCCGACCTTGCCCCGGGTCTCGGCGAGGATGAATTCGTAGGCCATCTGGTTCTCCGGTTTGGTTGCAGCGTTTTCAGGAATTTGAGTAGACCTTGGGCATGCGCGCATTCTAGCGCCCTTGGTGTAAGCTTTCTCCAGCGCGAAGGTCTTCGTCCAGCCCAACCTTTCCAATTCAACGGCCATGACCAATCCCATCCTGGTTTCAATTGACGCGGGCGTGCAAACCGTCACGCTCAACCGTCCGGACAAGCTCAATTCGTTCAACCCGGAGATGCACACGCAACTGCGCGCCGCGCTCGACGAGGCTGCAAGCAATCCTGTCATACGGTGCGTCCTGATCACAGGTGCCGGACGCGGGTTCTGCGCAGGCCAGGACTTGTCTGAGCGCGAGATGAAAGAAACGGATACCCCGCGCGACCTGGGTGCGACGATAGAGAAGTTCTACAATCCTTTGGTCAAGTTCATGCAGGCGCTGCCCAAGCCGATCGTGTGCGCGGTAAACGGCGTAGCCGCCGGTGCCGGGGCGAACATTGCGCTTGCCTGCGACATCGTTCTTGCGGCCAGATCCGCTTCATTCCTGCAGGCATTCGCGAAGATCGGGCTGGTGCCGGATTCGGGCGGGACCTACTTCCTGCCGCGTCTCGCCGGCACAGCGCGCGCTATGGGGCTTGCAATGCTCGCGGAGAAGCTGCCTGCGCCCGAGGCCGAGCGCATGGGTCTCATCTGGAAAGCAATCGACGACGACAAGCTGATGAGTGAAGCAAACGCGATGTGCAGGCATCTGGCGACCCAGCCCACCCGCGCACTCGGGCTCATGAAACAGGCGATCTACGCGGCGGGCGGGAATTCGCTCGCCGAGCAGCTCGACCTCGAACGCGACTTGCAGCGCAAGGCCGGCGGGTCCCCTGACTATCGCGAGGGCGTATCGGCATTCCTTGAGAAACGCAAGCCGGTGTTCACCGGCCAGTAGGCACCGGGAGAATGGACGACGTTTCGCTTGCCAAGGCCGCCGCGGAAGTCATGTGGCGCGACGACAATGCATCGAAGTGGCTCGGCATGAAAGTCGAGGAAGTTCGTCCCGGCTATGCCCGTCTGTCTATGACAGTTACCGCGAACATGGTTAACGGTCACAACTTTTGCCATGGCGGGCTGATTTTTACGCTCGCCGACAGCACGTTTGCGTTTGCATGCAACAGCCACAACCAGCGCGCCGTTGCGGCCGGTGCCTCGATCGAATTCCTGGCCCCCGCATATTTGGGAGACGTGCTCAGCGCCGAAGGGGTTGAACAGTCGCTGATGGGCCGCACCGGGGTCTACGACATGAAAGTGCGGAATCAAAAAGGCGAGGTCATCGCGCTGTTCAGGGGAAAATCGGCCACGATAAAAGGCCTGCTCGTGGAGGACGCATGAAAACGTTCCCGCTCGAGCCGATCGAAAAGGCCCCGATAGCCGAGCTGCGCGCATTGCAGCTCGAGCGCCTCAAGTGGTCCCTCAGGCACGCCTACGACAACGTCGAGCATTACCGCAGGAAATTCGATGCAGCCGGCGCGAACCCGGACGACCTGAAATCGCTCGCGGACCTGGCAAAGTTCCCGTTCACGACCAAGTCCGACCTGCGCGAAACCTATCCTTTCGGCATGTTCGCCGTCCCGATGGACCGCGTCGTGCGCATCCATGCATCCTCGGGCACCACCGGGAAACCGACGGTCGTCGGCTATACGGCCAAGGACATCGACACCTGGACCCAGTGCATGGCGCGCTCTATCCGGGCCGCCGGGGCGCGTCCCGGCGACAAGGTCCACGTGGCCTATGGTTACGGCC
>JBBQNG010000244.1:0-6597 GCA_038329645.1 Burkholderiales bacterium | reverse complement strand
AGCCGCCGAGCGTCAGGGCCTTGGGAAAATAGAAATCGAACACCGGCGAGACGTTGTAGATCCGCCAGCCGCTGAAGACCATGACGAGCACCGCCGCCGCGTTGATCCAGTGGCTTACCCGCACCACCAGCGGATGGATGGTGACCCACTGCCCACTGCCGCCCTTCTCTGCCATGGTTACGCCTCCCTTGCCCCAGGTCCTGCCCATTGGTCGAAGGGACGCGCGGATCCTTACAGCTGGGCCCGGCGGGTCTAAAATCAGCCTATCGCCCCAGGTTCCGGAACCCCTCCATCGACCCCTCCACCGCCCTGCTGATGGCCCGCGCCCAGTTCGGGCTGAACATCGCGTTCCATATCCTGTTCCCCACGCTGACGATCGCGCTGGCCTGGTTCCTGTTCTATTTCAGGGTGCGCCATTACCGCAGCGGCGACGCGCAGTGGATGGACGTGTACCGCCTGTGGGTGAAAGTGTTCGCTCTCTCGTTCGCAATGGGCGTCGTGTCGGGTGTGACGATGTCTTTCCAGTTCGGCACCAACTGGCCGGGCTACATGGCGAAGGTGGGCAACATCGCCGGGCCGCTGCTCGCCTACGAAATCCTGTTCGCGTTTTTCCTCGAGGCGACCTTCCTGGGCGTCATGCTGTTCGGCATGCACCGGGTATCGCCGAAGGTGCACCTGTTCGCCACTTTCATGGTCGCGGTCGGCACTTCGCTGTCGGCGTTCTGGATCCTCGCCCTCAATTCCTGGATGCAGACTCCGGCGGGCCACGTCACCGCAGACGGTCAGATCGTCGCGGGGAGTTGGATCGCGGTGATATTCAACCCCTCGTTCCCGTATCGCCTCACGCATATGTTGCTGGCCTCCGGCCTCACTGCTTCGTTCATCATTTCCGGCCTCTCGGCCTGGCGGCTCCTGCGCGCGGGTGACGATGCGGCGGCGCGGCGCGGCCTGCGCACTGGTGTCTTCGTTGCCGCAGTCCTCGCGCCGATACAAATCTTCGTCGGCGACATGCACGGCCTCAATACGCTCGAGCACCAGCCGGCCAAGATCGCCGCAATCGAGGCGCTCTGGAAAACGGAAAAGGGTGCGCCGCTCGTATTGTTCGCGATTCCCAACGAAACGACGCGCCGCAACGACTTTGCGCTGGAAATACCCAAGGGCGCGAGCCTGATCCTGAAGCACGACCCGCAAGGCGAGCTCAAAGGGCTCGACGCTTTTGCGCCCGATACGCCGCCGGTGGCCCCGGTGTTCTTTGCGTTTCGCGCGATGGTCGGCGTCGGTGTCCTGATGCTCGCCTTGTCGTGGACCGGGGTGTGGTGCCTGCGCCGCGGAGGAACCCCGCCACGCTGGCTGCTTTGGGCATTTTCCGCATGCACGTTCGCCGGCTGGCTGGCGACCCTGTGCGGCTGGCTGGTGACCGAGATCGGCCGCCAGCCCTGGCTCGTGAGCGGCATCCTGCGCACCGCCGACGCGCTCGGCAAGGCCTCCGAGGGCGCGCTCGGCGCAACGCTGACCGTCTACGCGGCGACCTACGCCGCCATGCTGGTCGCCTATATCGTGGTGATCACGCACCTGGCCGGCATGGGGTCGCAGCAGGGAGTGTCGCAGCGATGAGCTTCGACCTTGCGCTGGTGTTCACGGGATTGATGGGGTTCGCAATCCTGATGTACGTGGTGCTGGACGGCTACGACCTCGGCGTGGGCATGCTGATGCCTGCGGGCAGCGCGGAGGAGCAGTCGCTCATGGTCGCCTCGATCGGGCCGTTTTGGGATGCCAACGAAACCTGGCTCGTGCTCGGCATCGGCTTGCTGCTGGCCGCGTTCCCGGTTGCGCACGGCATCGTCCTCGGCGCCCTGTACCTGCCAGTGGCCGCGATGCTGGTCGGGCTGATGCTGCGCGGCGTGGCGTTCGAGTTCCGCGTCAAGGCCGACGGCTGGCATCGCGAGCTGTGGAACGGGCTGTTCTGGTTCGGCTCCTTCCTCGCCGCTTTCGCGCAGGGATTCATGCTCGGCCGCTACATCACGGGCTTCGCGCCCGGGTTCGGCTACTGGGCCTTCGCGGTCGTCACGGGCGCATCCCTTTGCGGGGGTTATGTGCTGCTCGGCGCCACCTGGCTGGTCCTGCGTACAGAGGCCGGATTGCAGGCCAAGGCGCGCGGGTGGGCGCGCTGGGGCCTGCTCTGGGTCGCGCTGGGCGTGGTGCTGGTGAGCGCAGGCACGCCCCTGGTGAGTGCAACCGTGCGCGCCAAGTGGTTCGATTTCCCGGCCACGCTACCGCTCATGCTGTTGCCGCTCGCGAGTGCTGCGGCGTGGATCTGGGTGTGGCGCGCGTCGCGCCGGGGAAGCAGTGCGCCGGACTGGGCGCCTTTCGCCGGCAGCGTGCTCATTTTCATCCTCGCTTTCGCGGGCCTCGCCTACAGCCTGTTCCCGTTCCTGGTCATCGACCGCCTCACCTTCCGGGACGCGGCCGCCCACCCCTCGGCGCTCTGGATGCTGTTTTACGGGACGGCGACGGTGCTGCCTTTCCTTGCGGGCTACACCGTATTTGCCTACCGCGTATTCGGCGGCAAGGTGAAGGAACTGACCTATGACTGAGAGTTCTCAGCTTCCTCGGCGGAGAGCGAGGGGGTAACGGGGGAGCCCGCAGGGTTCCCCTGTTCCGATCGCTAGCGCTCCAGCAACCCTTTCTTGTCCTTTACCTTGGTCCAGTCGTCGGCATCGGCGGGGGCGTCCTTCCTCTCGATAATCGGTTTCCAGCCCTTGGCCAGTTCCGCATTCAGCGCGATGAAGGCCTGCTGCGTATCCGGCACGTCGTCCTCGGCGAAGATCGCCTCCACCGGGCATTCGGGCACGCAAAGCGTGCAGTCGATGCATTCCTCGGGGTCGATCACCAGCATGTTCGGGCCCTCGCGGAAGCAGTCCACGGGACAGACGTCGACGCAGTCGGTGTACTTACACTTGATGCAGGATTCGGTAACGACGAAGGTCATGGGGTGCGGTCCGGGCTCGGGAGGTTCTGGAAATACGGTTACGAATCCGCAGTTTAGCACGCACTATTGCGTTCCTCAGGGTCGCCCCCATAATTGCTGCACGCGCTTGCTGGTGGCCAGCCCCCCGCACCGCACCCCCCCAACAGCAAATCCGAGGAAATATGAGCAGTTCGTCAATCCACCACATCACCGACGCCAGCTTCGAGCCCGACGTCCTCAAGTCCGACGTCCCCGTCCTGCTGGACTACTGGGCGGAGTGGTGCGGTCCGTGCAAGTCGATCGCCCCGATCCTCGAGGAGGTCGCAAAGGATTACGAAGGGCGCCTCAAGATCGCCAAGATCAACGTCGACGAGAACCAGGCTGTGCCGGCCAAATTCGGCATCCGGGGCATCCCCACCCTGATGCTGTTCAAGAACGGCAACGTCGAGGCGACCAAGGTCGGCGCACTTTCGAAGTCGCAGCTGACCGCGTTCCTTGACAGCAATATGTAAAGGTCTTACGCTTAAACACTGAACCGCCGCGCCGTAGACACGCCGTACGTAGTCAGCTTCCTGCCGGCGCGGCCAAAGATCAGGCGCAAAAACAGCAAGACAAGGCAGCAGGTCGTTTCGGCAGCACCAGGCAGGTCCCAGCACCCGGTTGCGGTGCGCCCCCTCCTTCGAAGCACTCCGCGTTTCACGTCCCTTCCTTTTTGGCGTTCGCCATGCATTTATCAGAACTGAAAACCCAGCACGTCACCCAGCTTGTCGATCTTGCGGTAACCAACGAGATCGAGGGCGCCAACCGCCTGCGCAAGCAGGACCTGATCTTCGCGATCCTCAAGAACCGCGCCAAGAAGGGCGACGCGATCTTCGGCGACGGGACCCTGGAGGTGCTGCCCGACGGATTCGGCTTCCTGCGCTCGCCGGACACTTCGTACCTCGCGAGCACCGACGACATCTACGTGTCGCCTTCGCAGATCCGCCGCTTCAACCTGCACACCGGCGACACCATCGACGGCGAAATCAGGACCCCCAAGGACGGCGAGCGCTATTTCGCCCTGGTCAAGGTCGACAAGGTCAACGGCGATACGCCGGAAGCCTCCAAAGGCAAGATCCTCTTCGAGAACCTGACCCCGCTCCACCCGACCGAGCACCTCAAGCTCGAGCGCGAGATCAAAGCCGAGGAGAACATCACCGGCCGCATCATCGACATCGTCGCGCCGATCGGCAAAGGCCAGCGCGGCCTGATCGTCAGCCCGCCCAAGGCGGGCAAGACCGTGCTCATGCAGCACATCGCGCACGCGATCACGTCCAACCATCCGGAAGCGGTCATGATGGTGCTGCTGATCGACGAGCGGCCCGAGGAAGTCACCGAGATGACGCGTACCGTCAAGGGCGAAGTCGTCGCCTCGACCTTCGACGAGCCCGCGCAGCGCCACGTGCAGGTCGCCGAGATGGTGATCGAGAAAGCCAAGCGCCTGGTCGAGCACAAGAAGGATGTGATCATCCTGCTCGATTCGATCACGCGCCTTGCGCGCGCCTACAACACCGTGCAGCCCGCCTCCGGCAAGGTCCTCACCGGCGGCGTGGACGCCAACGCACTGCAGAAACCCAAGCGCTTCTTCGGCGCGGCCCGCAACGTCGAGGAAGGCGGCAGCCTTACCATCATCGCCACGGCGCTGGTCGAGACCGGCAGCCGCATGGACGACGTGATCTACGAGGAATTCAAGGGCACCGGCAACCTCGAGATCCACCTCGACCGCCGCATGGCAGAAAAGCGCATCTATCCGGCGATCAACGTGAACCGATCCGGCACCCGCCGCGAGGAGCTGCTGATCGAGAAGGACATCCTGCAGAAGATCTGGGTGCTGAGGAAACTCCTCTACCCGATGGACGAACTCGAAGCGGCGGAATTCCTGATCGACAAGGTGCGCGCAACCAAGACCAACGCCGACTTCTTCGACTCCATGCGGCGCGGCTGATCCGCCCCGCCTGGCTTGCGCTAACCCCATGATTTGCGTATAATTCGCGCCTCGATTTTAAGGTAGCCGCGGCACACCGTCCCACGATCCCACGGCCCACATAGGAACCCTGAATGAAAACCGCCGGCCACCCCGAATACCAGGACGTCATCTTCCTCGACACGAGCTGCAATTTCTCGTTCGTCACCCGCTCGTGCGTCGACACCAAGGGTCGCGAGACCATGAAATGGACCGACGGCAAGGACTATCCGCTGGTCAAGATCGAAATCTCCTCGGAATCACACCCCTTCTACACGGGCAAGCAGAAGATCGTCGACACCGCCGGCCGCATCGAGAAATTCAAGCGCCGCTACACCAAGACCGCCAAGACCGCCTGAAGCCCACGGTCAGGCAGGGCAAAAAGCCTCCACGGCGTGTGTCCCGGAGGCTTTTTCTTTTTCTAAAACAGTATCTTGCGAGTTACCCCGGGTGACCTCGATGCTAGAATCGGGACATGAAAGCGCGCGCGGCCGAGTGAGCCCCTCCTGAGCGCCGTGCGTGCCTTGCTCAAATTGCCGCCGTCGCTGTGGCTGCTCGCAATCCTTACGCTGGGATTCGTGCTTCCCGGCCTGTTCGCCCACGACCCGTGGAAATCGTTCGACGCGATCGGGGTGGAAATCATCCATCAGATGCAGGTTTCGGGCGACTGGCTGGTGCCCAGGATCGCCGGCGAGCCCTGGCTCGAGGATCCCCCCTTCTTCCATTGGCTCGCACTCCTGCTGGGCCGCCTGTTTTCTCTCGCGCTGCCTTTCCATGACGCGGTGCGCGCCGCGAGCGGCCTCGCGGTACTGGCCGCCTGCGCCTTCCTGTATGCCGCTGCACGAACTCCCCGGGATGAGGAGGACGGCGACTCGCGCAACGAAGCGGCAATAGCGGTCCTGCTGCTCATCGGCACGATCGGCCTCATGGTGCACGCGCACGAGGCGATTGCCGATCTCGCCACCCTTGCCGCCTGCAGCGCGGCGCTGGCCGCGCTCGTGCGCGCGGCCAGCCGGCCGGTGGTCATGGGCATCGCATTCGGGATTTCCCTCGGGATTGCATTCCTGTCCAACGGTTTCGTGACTCCCGTGGCGCTCCTGGCGGCCGCCGCGCTCTCCACGGTTGTGTGTACCCAGTGGCGCACGCGCAAGGGCGTGGTGTTCCTCGCCGTGGGCGCCCTGGTGACTGCAACGGTTGCGGCGAGCTGGCCCTGGGCGCTCATGTCGCACTCGCCGGGACTGTTCTCGATGTGGGTCGGGCAGGCGATGCACCAGCACGGCGGATTCGCCGCGAACCTGCGCTATTTCTTCGGCATCTCGGCGTGGTTCCTGTGGCCGCTATGGCCGCTCGCCCTGTGGACGCTGTGGACGCGGCGCCGCTTCCTGCTCTCACCCGAGTTCTTTGCGCCGATCTCCGCGTTCGCCTTCCTTTTCATCGGCGTGGCCTTAATCGGCCCGCCGCAGGACATCAACCTGCTAGCGACCGTGCCACCCCTGGTGTTGTTTTGCGCGCATGGCCTGCCGGTTCTGCGCCGCGGGGTGGCGGCGGCGTTCGACTGGTTCGGGGTAATGACTTTCGGATTCTTCTCGTTCCTGATCTGGGGTGGATACATCGCGATGATGACCGG
>JBBQNG010000243.1:0-6611 GCA_038329645.1 Burkholderiales bacterium | reverse complement strand
TTTCGTAGACCTTCGTCACCGTGTCGGTTTTCACCAGATAATCGAAGGTCGGGCGCCAATTCTCGTGCCCGTTGCTGTACGGGCCGGTGCCGTTGAAAAACGGATCCTCGGCACACTCCTCGAAATACTGCTTCCAAAAGTCGATACACCGCCGGTCTTGGCTCGCCTGCCAAGCGCTCCGTATCAGCGTGCGCCGCTTCGGCGTGATCTCGCGAACCTTGGCAAGGGCCGTCATCGCCTCGTGGTATCGATCGACAATCGCCTGATAGGGGATTTGGCCGGTCGCCGGCTTTGCCGGTGACAAAGGTGTTTTTGAATCTGAGTCTGAGTCTGAGTCTGTATGGCGTTTCGGCGCGTTACCGAGCGTTACACCGCGTTGCAATTCACGGTGCTTTCGGACCCGCTCCCTCGTCTGGGCGCGGACGGTATCCATGTCCCGGTGGTTCTTGTACTTCTCGTGATTTACCAGCACCCATCCCCAAGGACGATGCCCATCCATGAGCACGATCCGGCGCCCTTCTTCGCCTGGGGTCCGGGTGTACGGATCCGGGTCGGAGAGAACCTTGAGGCCCTTCTCGATAATCTCCAGGGGAATGCCGGTGCGCGCCGCTATGGCCTTCGGCGTCATGTCCACGAATCCATCAGGCGTCGCCAGTACGATGAGCTGCTGCATCGTGACCAAAGCCTCCCAGTGACCGTACAGGGTGCCGTCGAACATCGAGCTGAAAATTCGTCCGTACATGAGCGCTACCCCCCGTCGCCACGAGGCAGGGCACGCGGGCCGTCGGTCGTGTCGCGTATCACCATGGCAGGACCCCGTGCGGTGCGCTTCGATCGAGCTCGGTCTCGCGAAGTGCATCCATGACCCTGCCGAGTGCCCGCGGCTCTAGATCGTGGAGGTGACACCAGCAACGCCCCTTGTTCCAAACGATCGCCGGCCACGCCATGTCCATGCTGACAAAGATGCTGCCGCGGATCTGCTCGGTCTTGACCAATGGCCGGCCGGGGCCACCAAAGCGCCAGCGCCGAGCCTCGGAGTCGCCTCCAATGCGAGCGAGGGAAGCCGTCTTCATGGGTCAAGCCGCCTGTCGCTCATCGGCGGATTTCGATGCAGCGCGTATCAACTCCATGATGTCGGAAGCCTTCCAAACCGCGATCTGGGAACCAAGCTTGATCGGCTTTGGATACTTTCCCGACTTAACGCCGCTCCACCAGGTGCTTCGGCCGATAGGGAACACGCTGAGCACCTGCGGAAGCCGCATGAAACCGTATTCAGGAACTACTGCTTGGTCGAACCTCGCAAAACTGACCGGAGGAACTTCTGGTTTCGCTTTCATCTTCGCCTCGCATCCGTTGGACTCGTTTAGATGCGTAAAGATAAAGCGGAAATTTCCTATCAGGCGAAAGTTAGCGTCGTTAGCTTTCGCTTTTCTTTTTAAGTTCGCGAAGGTCCGCCCGGATTTGTTGCTCGGATAGTTCAATACCTTCGGCCTGCAACTGGGATTGCACGATCGACGCTATGTTGCGTGGATGCTTGCCGGCCGCCAGCAATTCGTCTCTGAGTGTTTTCATTCTTGTAAGCGGAACCGTTTTTTTGCGGCCCAACTTAGCGCTCGCCACCTTTTGAAGCCTTCTGCGTTCTGACTCGCTCTTTTCGACGGCGAGTCCTTTTTTGGCTTCATACTTTTCGGCTTCCAATTTCGCACGATCTCTGATGCCGATCTCGATGGTGGTCTTGCTGAACGCACGCTCTGCCGCTTCCTCCGGTGTTTCGCGAACACGAACGCTTTGATTGACCGCGACGCGCCCCCGCTCTTTATCCCAGGTAGGCAGAGACTTCGTTTTGCGCCGCTTTGAATCAGACACGGCGTAAGCAGCCGTTGTCGTCATTCACCCCTGCCAGCACATCGTGCGAAGCTGCCGATTGCTCAGCTCCGCACGGTGCCGAAATGTCAGGCATTGGAAGACTCTGGCTCAGGGGAAAAACGCCCGACTACCGTGCCATCGTAACGACGGTTTATTTGCACGGCCGCGCCTGCAATGTTCGCCGCCTGCCCGTTCCAAGTCTCCAGCCGCCCATCGATGAGAACGCGCTTGCCGGCCGCCGGTGCTTGATCGGGATCGATCAGGATGCAATCGCCGCTTTTGATGTCCGCGTCAATGTCGTGGGTTGCCGTGACCCAGAATTTCCGATTGACCTTATCCATGGGGCACCGCCTTCCTGCTCGACGCTACGATTTCGAGCGCAGGGCGCCCCCGGTCATTCGCCGTGTACTTTTGAACAAAATTTTCCAGTACCTCATTGCAGCAGCGCATTGCCGAAATTAAGCACGCCTTCTCGTTCGGCGTAATCGGCTGCGGCATGTCTTCCGGCGTCCAGGTGGATCGGTCGATGATATCCAGCATCCCGCCAATGCCATTTGCCGCGTGCCACAGCTTGGCCATGTGCATCGCCGATACGACCGTGTTCTCGTGGTACAGAGCTTCCGCGGAGTCGAAGGGTGGGATCCGGTTAGACATTGGAAGCCTCCGTACTTTCCGATTTAATGGCGTCGGCGCGCGCCCGTTCGCATAGACCTTCGATTTCCGTCAGAAGGTCGCGAACTGCCCACATCGCATCCGGGAGGGCATCGCTCGGAATCTGGTCCCACTTGTCTTGAGCCAGGCTCGCAAGCTCGCAAATGCCTTTGACCTTCGCAGTCCGCTCGATGATTGATCCCTCGAGGTCCGCCACCATGCTGACTCGACTACGCTTATCCCCGTTGGTGCTCTCGATTTTCGCGTGGATGCGCGAGCTTGCGCCTACGAGTGCGTCCTGCAGCACGTCAAAGAATGCACCAACCTGATCGTTGGGTTGATGCTTCATATCGTCCACGAATCCATCGAGGTCGACTGACGATGGATCGCTCTTCAAATCGCGAAGATACTCACGCGCGAACGCCGCGCCATCGTCCGATTTCAGGCTCCGGGTAGAATCAGTGTTAGCCATGATGCATACCTCCAAACAGGTTGCGTTTTGGTCAGGCGGCTCGGGTGTATAAGCACCCTTGCCGCCGCTTCCCGATGGACCGCATCGGGGACGGTGAAATTAAGCTGCGGCTTGCAGAGGCGTAACCTCCGTGTCGAGCCGCTTGCGCAGTCCGCGCTCGGCAACTTCGAGGTCGTACTGCGCCTGCAGGTTCATCCATACCTGCGCGTCCATGCCGAAGAGCCGGCCCAGGCGCAATGCCGTATCCGCAGACATCGCCCGGTCTCCAGTACAAATCTCATCGATACGCCTCTGTGGAACGTTGATCGACTTCGCCACCTTGTAGCGGGTCAAGGCCATCGGCTCGATGAAGTCCTTGAGCAGCACTTCCCCGGGATGAACGGGCTTGAGCCGCTTTCCGGTAGTGACGCCCCCGAAGTCGGTGCGTGCAAGTGCTTTCCTGTCGATGCTCATGGTCGTTCCTCAGTGATAGTCGGTAATCTCAACATCCGAGGCATCGCCGCCGCTCCAGCGAAAGCAGATACGCCACTGGTCGTTGACTCGGATACTGTGCTGCCCCTTCCGGTCGCCCTTCAGCGTCTCCAATCGGTTCCCCGGCGGCACTCGCAATGCCTCCAGGCTCGTCGCCGCGTCGATCAGTTTCAGCTTGCGCCTTGCCGCCTGCTGGATCTCGAGAGGGAGCTTGCGGGCCTGCTCCCCCGCGAAAATCGCTGCAGTCGGTTTATCCGCGAAGCTTTTAATCACGCCTTTATACTACCACGCCGCGTTAGTATTGTAAAGCATCACTAATTTACCGTACTCCCGGCCGGCGTCGGACTGACGTCAGCCGGGGCAGCCTCGACCGTGGCGATGGCCGGTGCTTGGTTGGCGGAGTTGATAAAGGCGTGGAGGTAGTCGGACCAAGCTTCCATGATCCGCTGCCTATCAGGCAGGTACTTTGCGCGGTTATAAATCCCGCGTATTTTGTTCGGGTCAAGGTGGCCGAGCTGGCGCTCGATGGCGTCTTGATTGAACTGCATAGTGTTCAGGATCGTGCTGGCCACCGAGCGGAATCCATGCCCCGTCATCCGGCCCTTATAGCCCAATCGATAGAGCGCAAAGAGCAACGTGTTGTTGCTCATGTGCGTCTGCGGATTTCGGCCCGGGAACACGTACTTGGAGTCGCCTGCGAGTAGCTTGAGTTCCCGGAAATACTCGATCGCCTTGGCCGACAGGGGAACGAAGTGCTTGAGGTCATCACCTTTCACGTCGAGCTTCCTCAGGTGCCCGGCGATCTTTACACGCTCAGGGGGAATATCCCAACCGCCCGCGTCGAGGTCCAGTTCAGTCCATTCGGCCGCGGTCAGCTCGTTGGTCCGAACAAAGGTCATTGCCAGCAGGAATAGGCCCAGCATCGTTTGCCGATCGCCTCCAACCTTCGTCTCGTAGCCAGCAATGTCCCGCATGAGCTGCGGCACGTCTTCTGGCGCCACCGCGGACTGATGTTTGACCTCCTCGGTCCCCTCGAGCGCATCTACGAGGTCGGCAGCCGGGTTGCGTGTGCAGCGCCCCGCGGCGATCCCGAACCGGAAGATCTGCCCGGCTACACCCAGCACCCTGCGTGCGAGGTCATTGGCGCCCCGCTTTTCCATGATGCGGATGACGTCGAGCAACTCGGGCGGCTCGATCGCGCTGATAGGCCTGGTGCCCAGAAAGGGGAACAGGTTGATCTCGCAGCGCCGCGTCACGTCGGAGATATGGGAGGCGCTCCACTTCTTCGAGCGCTTCGCGAGCCACTCCCGGCCTGAGGCCGCGAACGAGTTTTCGGCGCTTTCCTCGCGCCTGCGCTGATCGGCCTTACGCTCGAACGAGGGGTCGAGCTTTTCCTGTAGGCGTTTGCGCTCGATGTCGGCTTTCTCCCGCACCGCGGCCAGGCTGATATCGGGATACACCCCCAAGGACAGGCACTTTTCCTTGCGGCGACCTTTCTCGCCTTCGGCGCCCGGGACGTACTGCCAATATCGAAAACGCCAGTACCGCCGCCCGTCCGGGTAGATCCACATATACAGGCCGTCGCCATCGGCCATTTTGCGGACCACCGCGTTATCGCACTTGGCGTTGCGAATCTGCGCGTCTTTGAGTAAATCTCGGGCCATGGTGGTAACTCATCCGTGGTTGAAAATTGCTACCACGGCTTTTACCACGGATTCTGGCAAGATGGGACGGGACTCGTTTGGACTCTTTAGGACGGTCAGAAGGCTTTTCCCCTATGAGAAGGGGGGCTGTTCTGGACTCGTGTGGGATTGTGTGGGACTGGGGTATGGCGGAGTGGACGGGACTCGAACCCGCGACCTCTGCCGTGACAGGGCAGCATTCTAACCAACTGAACTACCACTCCACACTCGGTACTGCGTACGCCGTTACTGCTTCGCTTCGGTCCAGCTGTGGTGGGTGCTATAGGGGTCGAACCTATGACATTCGCCTTGTAAGGGCGACGCTCTACCGCTGAGCTAAGCACCCGGATCCGGCCTACGTCACGCGTACGAGCCCTTCCACCGCCCGCCCATCTGCACCTGGACGGAGCGCTAAAAAAGCCCGTCAGTTTACCGCATCCTTGAGGGCTTTTCCAGCGCGGAACTTCGGCACCCGCGCGGCCTTGATCTTGATCTCGGCACCGGTGCGCGGGTTGCGGCCGGAGCGCGCCGCGCGCTTGCCGACGTAAAACGTGCCGAACCCGACCAGCGTGACCATGTTGCCCTTCTTCAGGTTCGACTTCACGGCAACGACCATCGCGTCGATCGCACGCTCGGCGGCCGATTTGGAAATTTCGGCCGCCTGGGCGATCTGCTCGATCATCTCAGCTTTGTTCATCGCACTCCCCTCTGATGTTGCTCAATGCGTGATGACGCCCGGCTTTGCATCTCCCCCGGCCTGGCTTTCCTTTACCTCGGGCAGTGCCGCGACGTCAACAGCCGACAGCGGCGAGGGCTGGCGTTCGAGCGCCACCTCCAGCACCTTGTCGATCCACTTTACCGGCACGATTTCGAGCTTGTTCTTGATGTTGTCGGCGATTTCCTGGAGGTCTTTTACGTTCTCCGACGGGATCATCACGGTCTTGATGCCGCCGCGCACCGCGGCCAGGAGCTTCTCCTTGAGCCCGCCGATCGCAAGGACCTCCCCGCGCAGCGTGATCTCGCCGGTCATCGCCACGTCCGCGCGCACCGGGATGCCGGTGAGCGTCGACACGAGCGAAGTGGTGATCGCCGCGCCGGCGCTGGGGCCGTCCTTGGGAGTTGCGCCCTCGGGGAAGTGCACGTGGATGTCGCTCTTCTCGAACGTCTCGTCCTTGATGCCGAGCTTGCGCGAGCGGCTGCGGACCACCGAGCGCGCGGCCTCGACCGACTCTTTCATCACGTCGCCGAGCGACCCGGTGCGGATGATGTTGCCCTTGCCCGGCATGAGCGCGGTTTCGATCGTCAGCAGCTCGCCGCCGACCTCGGTCCAGGCGAGGCCCGTGACCTGGCCGACCTGGTTGTCCTTCTCGGCCATGCCGAAGGTGAACCGGCGCACGCCCAGGTACTTGTCCAGGTTGCGCGGCGTGACCGAGATCTTCTTCTGCTTGCCCTCGGTCATGATCTGCTTG
>JBBQNG010000242.1:0-6638 GCA_038329645.1 Burkholderiales bacterium | reverse complement strand
AAAGCCTGACTAGGGAAAACGGAATGGACAAGCGCTTGAACGTGCTGCACATCATGGCCGACCAGCTGGTGGCTTCGGCCTTGCGGGCCTACGGCAACAAAGTCTGCAAGACCCCGCACATCGATAGCCTGGTTTCGCGCGGCGCGCTGTTCGAGAATTTTTATTGCAATTTCCCGCTCTGCGCGCCCTCGCGCGCGTCGATGCTCACGGGACGCCAGGCGAGCCGGCTGGGCGTGTTCGACAATGCGTGCGATTTCCCCTCGCAGGCCCCGACGCTGCCGCATTACCTGGCCGCGCTCGGCTACCACACCGTGCTGTCGGGCAAGATGCATTTCATCGGCGCCGACCAGCTGCACGGCTACCAGGAGCGGCTCACGACGGACATCTACCCGTCGGACTTCGGCTGGACGCCGGACTGGAAGAAGTCGATTCCGGTGGCGTCGACGGGCGTAAGCCTGCGCAGCGTGGTCGAGGCGGGGACCTGCAAGCGCAGCCTGCAGCTGGATTTCGACGACGACGTGGCGAACAGGTCGGTGCAGTGGATCTACGACTACGGGCGCAAGGCCGGCGCCAAGCCTTTCTTCCATACCGTGTCGATGACCCATCCGCACAATCCCTACGTCACGACGCAGCCCTACTGGGACCTGTACAAGCACGAAGACGTCGACATGCCGCGGGTCGGGAGGATCGCCTATAAGGATCTCGACGCTCACAGCCAGCGCCTGTTCAAGGCTTACAAGTTCGGCGAGTACACCATCACGGACGAGGATGTGCGCCGCTCGCGGCACGCGTATTACGCCATGACGTCCTACATCGACGACCAGGTCGGGCGGTTGCTGGGTGCTCTGCGCGACATGGACCTTGAAAAGAACACCGCCGTGATCTTCCATTCGGACCACGGCGACATGCTCGGCGAGCGGGGGCTCTGGTACAAGTGGATGCACTTCGAGGGCGCTTGCCGCATCCCGATGATCGTCGCTATGCCCGGGGCGAAGGCCTCGCGCGTGAAGGCGCCTTCGTCGCTGCTCGATTTACTGCCGACCGTGGTGGAGATTGCGAGTGCCGGTGACAAGAAGGTCGAGCCGGTAGCGCCGCTGGAGGGTGTGTCGTTGATGCCTGCCGTAAAGGGTGCAGAGCTGCCTTACGACCGTCCTGTCTTTGCCGAGATGAATGCGGATGGCACGTACAGCCCTTCGTTCATGGTGCGCAAGGGCGACTGGAAGATCGTCACGTGCGAGGGCGACCCGACGATGCTGTTCGATCTGCGCAATGATCCGGACGAGATGAAGAACCTGGCAGGCAGGCCGGAAACGGCGAAGATCGAGGCTGAGTTGGTGGCGATGGTAAATTCCAACTGGTCGCCGGCGGCATTGAAGATCGAAATGCAGGAGAGCTCGAAGCGGCGGCTGTTCGTCCAGTCCGCACGCGATGCGTCAGGCGCACCGGCCTGGGACTACGAGCCCAGGAAGGATGCGTCTAAGCAGTACGTGAGGGGTGGGGGCGATGCGGCCGGGGCGACCGCGACGAAGGGCAGGGCGCGGTATCCGTTCGTGCCGGCGAAGACTCCGGACAACCCATCCTGAAACCGGGACAGACCACGTTTCTTGCACGATCCCTATCGATTGACGTTTAACGCGATGCGTTATATATTTTCGAGGTGATCCGCTCCTTCATTTCCCCGGACACCGAAGCGCTTTACAACGGCAAGCGAGTTTCGCGATTGGTCGATATCGAGCGCGTCGCGACCCGCAAGCTGCAAATGCTCGACGACGCGGCGGCCCTGCAGGACCTGAAGTCGCCTTCGGGAAACCACTTGGAAGCACTGAAGGGCGATCGCAAAGGCCAATACAGCATTCGCATCAACGACCAGTGGCGACTTTGTTTTGCCTGGACTGACTCAGGAGCGGATCGGGTCGAGATCGTGGACTATCACTGAACGGAGAATGGCATGAACAAGATGCGTCCCATCCATCCAGGCGAGGTGCTCCGGGAAGAGTTCCTCGAGCCGCTCGAACTGACCGCCCACGCTTTGGCACAAGCCTTGCGCGTGCCTGCTCCGCGCATAAATGACATTGTTCGTGAGCGGCGTGGCGTCTCGCCTGATACCGCTTTGCGGCTCGCGCGCCATTTTGGTACCACCCCGCAGTTCTGGCTCAGCCTTCAAGCGAGTTACGACCTCAAAATCGCGATGCGTGACGCAGGAAAAAAAATCGAGCGCGAGGTCGAGCCACGGGCTGCGTAGCCGTTGGGAGAACGAAGAGGCGCGCTTGGAGAGGATGGATTCCGCAGCGTAAGCACCACTTTCTAAGGAAGGCAAACCATGATCCACGTCATCGCCGTCATCACCGCCAAGCCCGGCCAGCGGGAAACGATCCTCGCCCTTTTTCGCGCCAACGTACCCGCGGTCAGGGCGGAGAAGGGCTGCATCGAATACGGCGCGGCCATCGATGCCGATCCCGCGCTGCCGTTCCAGACCAAGTGGGGCCCGGAGACCTTCCTCGTGGTGGAGAAGTGGGAAAGCATGGACGCTCTCAAGGCGCACGCCGCGGCACCACACATGGCAGCCTACGGCGCGAAGACCAAAGAGCACGTCGCTAGCCGCGTGATCCACATTCTGCAGCCGGCATAGCCAACACCGTCTTTTGGATGATTGCCGCGGCGTCGGCGCCCCCCTAGGTTCGGGGTGTCGCCCCGGTGGGGCCGCCTTTTCGAGCCATGACCCGCGAAGACCTGCTCCAAATCATGCCCCGCGCCGCGGCGCGCGCAGACGATTTCCTCAAACCGCTTACCGCCGCGATGGCCGAGTTCGCCGTCGACACGCCGACGCGGCAGGCGGCCTTCCTCGCGCAGATCGGGCACGAAAGCAGCCAGCTCTCGGCGCTGGAGGAAAACCTCAACTACCGGCCGCAGGCGATCCTCGACATGTTCAACACGCCCGCCCACCTGCGCTTCATGCCCGAGGAGGCCGAGCGCTACGGGCGCACCGCCGACCATCCGGCCAACCAGCGCATGATCGCCAACCTCGCTTACGCCAACCGCGGCGGCAACGGCGACGCGGCAAGCGGCGATGGCTGGACCTATCGCGGCGCCGGCCTCATCCAGCTCACCTTCAGGAAGAGCCACGAGGCGTGCGCCGACCACTTTCGCGTGCCGCGCGCGCAGATCGGCACATGGCTGCGCACGCCCGAAGGCGCGTGCCGCTCGGCTGCCCGCTACTGGAAGGACAACGGGTTGAACGAGCTCGCCGATGCGGGCGACTTCGTGCGCATCACTATCCGCATCAACGGCGGCCTGCGGGGCCAGACCGACCGGATCGCGCTGTGGGGTTCGGCGCGTGAGGTGATGGGTGCGGCGTAGTCCGCACCGTTTCTAGGCGCGGTCGGCGACTCCGCCGCGCGGCCCGAGGAAGTACCACAGGATCAGGCCCACCAGCGGCAGCACCACGACCAGTACGATCCACAGCGCCTTCTTTTCGTTCGAAGCGCTGCTCTGGAAAATGCTGATGATCGCCCACACGTCGCCGATGAGGATCAGCAGCCCGAGGATTCCGTTGTACGGCATGTTCATCGTGGGGTTCCCTTTCGCACGCGCAGGCCGACCCTGGCAAGGATATACTCTACGCGCCCCAGAGGCCCGGGTATGTGCGGCAGCGCACCGGCCGGCGTCATTTGCATCTGCTTACAGGCTCCTGGCCGCCTGCATGCTACCGTGTGATATGGACACCGAAGAAAAGACTACCGCGCTGGAGCGGGACAAGACCGACGAGAGTCTGCGCGCCGAGCGCGAAAACACGGACCAGGTGCTCGCCGACGCGCAGGTCGCGGTCGACAGCGACGCGGACGAAGTGGTCCGGCGCGCGCGGCAAGCCGCCGATGCGGTGCTCGAGGCGGCGCGCGAAAAGGCCGACGACCAGCTCGACCACCCGAACCTGCCCGGCGAAATCGCCGAAGAGCGCGCGATCGAAGACGAATCCCTTCGCGAAGAGCGCGCCTCCGCGGATGCGAACCTCAAGCGCGTGCGCAAGGAGGACCCGCAGGCGCTCATGCGGCTGCTGCCGCTGGAGCGGGAGGCGACCGATCGCCACCTGCTTACCGAGCGCGCGCGTTCCGACCATGCGATCGCGAACCGGGACGACTTCCTCGGCATGGTCTGCCACGATCTGCGCGACCTGCTCGGAGGCATCGTCATGAGTTCTTCGCTCCTGTCCAGCCGCGCTTCCGAAAGTGAGGAGGGCAAACGCGCAATCGCGGCGGGAACGCACATCCAGCGCTATGCCGCGAGAATGAACAGGCTCATCGGGGATCTGGTCGACGTCACGAGCATAGACGCGGGCAAGCTTTCGGTCACAGGCGCGGACGGCGACCCGGATGCGCTGGTGGCCGAGGCCGTGGCGGCATTCAGCGACGCAGCGTCGGCGAAAGGTCTCCGCCTGGACGCCGACCGCGCCGGTCAGCCGGTGGCGGCACAATTCGACCACGACCGCATACTCCAGGTGCTTGCCAACCTCATTGCCAATGCGATCAAATTCACTCCCAAGGGCGGCGCCATCCGCATCCGCTGCGAACACGCCCGGGAGGAGTTGCGCTTCTGCGTGAGCGACACGGGCTCCGGCGTTCCGGCGGACATGCTCGAGGCCGTCTTCGAGCGGTTCTGGCAGGTGGGCAAAGACGACCGCCGCGGCCTCGGTCTCGGGCTCTACATCTCCAAGTGCATCGTCGAGGCCCACGGCGGGAGGATCTGGGCCGAGAGCGAGTCCGGAAAAGGGAGCCAGTTCTACTTCACTCTTCCGGCGTAGCCGGACGCGTCGACTGCCTGGCCGGCAAAACAAACCGGAATGTAGAACCCTGGCCTTGCGTGCTTTCGGCCGTCACTTTTCCACCATGGGCCTCGAGAAACGTCTTTACGATCGCGAGCCCCAGCCCGGTCCCGTCATCCCTTTGCGGATCGGTCTCGAATTTGTCGAACACTTTTGCAAGGCGATCCGGCGGGATTCCGGAGCCGTTATCGGTGACCCAGCTCTCTATGGCGCCCTGCGCGGGAAGTTCGCGCGCCCCCACGGACACCGTGCCATTGGGTGTATAGGAGATCGCGTTCGCAATCAGGTTCTGGAAGACCCGCCCAAGCAGGCTCGCATCCGCATCCACAACCAAATCGTGCGGCACCTCGTTGACAAGTTTGGTGCCGGCGGTTTCGGCCGTGGGATTGAGATCGTGAATCAGCGACTCGACCAGGGGCCACAAGTCGAACAGCCGCCGCTCCAGTTTGATCGCCGCCTCTGCCAGGAGGCTGGCGTTTTCCTGGAGGACCTTGCCGACCAGTCCATCGAGATACTGGACGTTGCGGCGCAGAGTTTTCAGCAGCTGGACGCTATGGGTGCCGGTTCCATGTTCCGGGAGCTTTATCTCGAGAACCCTCGCGGCCAGCGAAATCGCATTCAACGGCGTTCGCAGATCATGCGCCACGAAGGCCAGATACTCGTCCCTGCGCTGCTGCACTTCCAGCGCCCGCTGAGCGGCATAGGCTTTCACGGCCAATGCGATCGCCCCATCCAGGACGCGATTCAGGATGTGGAATGACTGTCCCTGCAGGCTCAGGCCGTTGGCGTGCGCGAGATCGTGGATGCAGCCGCGCAGGATGTTGTACTCCGCGACGACTTCCTCGATATCGAAACCGTCCCGCAGGCGCTGGGCTCCGTGCGCCGGCGGAGTGGCTTCGGCAAGCGCTTCGGGGATCGTCTTGGTGGAATGCGCCCGGAAGGCGGCAGCCAGCTCGCCGATGAGCTGCGGAATATGGTCGTTGAGCGTCGGCGTATCGAGGGCCTTCGCCGCGGGTAGTTCCTTCACTTGCAGCCGCCACTTCGAGAGCAGGGTGTCCTGCTCGCGGTTGACGAGAACTGCCAGTTGGTCGATATCCTGCATGGTCGAAAGGGTAGCAAACGGCAACCCGTCTGGCGAGAGCGGCCCCGCGCCCCGTACGTCGCGCGGCGTTCGACTCCATTGAGTTCCTGGACGCAATCAAACGCGATGACTTGCTCGCGGCACAGTTGGAGGTCGTGGCCGGTGTTGTCGACCTCGGGACCAGGGAGAACGATGGCTTGACGGCGCTGCAGTTCGCGCAGCGGCGCGACAAACAGGTCATTGCACAGCTGCTCGCTTCCGCCCGGCGCCAGTCAGTGCCGGCGTATTCGCTTGAGAAGCGGACCTCTTTTCGTTGCCGCGTTGAAGGACAGGATCCTACCGATCGACACCGAGCGCCTCGCGCCTACAGCGCGAGCGAATACCCGAGCTTTTCGCGTTTGGCGCGGTACATGGCCTCATCCGCGCACTTTATGAGGTCTGCCGAGATGCCGCCGTGCTTCGGGAAAATAGCTATGCCGATGCTGGCGTGAAGTCCTTCCATGGCCACGATATTGTTCGAGCCCATGTCGCACGGTTCGCTCAGCGCCCCGAGCACCTTTACAGCGACGAGAGTGGCGTCCCGTTCGGATTTGAGCTCGGTAAGCAGGTAGAGGAACTCGTCGCCGCCCAGGCGCGCAACGGTGTCCTCCTGGCGCGCCATGCCTTTCAGCCTGGAGGCAACTACCTGCAGCGCCAGGTCGCCCGCCGCGTGCCCGTAGGTGTCGTTGATGCGCTTGAATC
>JBBQNG010000241.1:0-6654 GCA_038329645.1 Burkholderiales bacterium | reverse complement strand
CCCGCCAGCAGTTACCTGGAGGTGCGCGAGGAGGCGGCGGATCTTTTATCTGCGCTGGGCATTGCCGACGAGGCCGGCAGGCGGGTGCTCGATCTGCCCTACGGCAAGCAGCGCCTGGTCGAGATCGCCATTGCGCTGGGGCTCAAGCCCAGAGTCCTGTTGCTCGACGAGCCCGCGGCGGGCGTGCCGTCACTCGAATCCGAACGCATTGTCGAGGCCCTCGACCGGTTGCCGCCGGACATCGCCATCCTCATCATCGAGCACGACATGGAACTGGTGTTCCGGTTCGCGCGGCGCATCACGGTAATGGTCCAGGGCGCGATTCTTTGCGAAGGCACGCCGGAAGAAATCGCGGCCGATCGCAGGGTGCACCAGGTGTATCTGGGAGAGCGTCATGCCTGAAACGCTCAGGCTCGAAGGGGTCCGTGCGGGATACGGCCCCACTGTCGTCCTCGAAGACGTGGCCTTCGCGCTGGAAGAGCGCAGCGCACTTGCCGTGCTCGGGCGCAACGGCGTGGGCAAGACCACGTTGCTTGCGACGATCATGGGGCTCACGACGTTTCATTCCGGCAGCATCCACTTTCGCGGCATACCGATTGAGAGCATGCCGGTTCATCGCCGCTCGCGGCTCGGCATCGGCTACGTTCCGCAAACGCCCGATATATTTGCTTCGCTCACGGTGGAAGAAAATCTCGCGGTGGCGGCGCGGCCGGGTCGCTGGTCGCTCCAACGCGTATACGACCTTTTCCCCCGCCTTGCCGAGCGGCGCTCGCACATGGGCAACCAGATCTCGGGCGGCGAGCAGCAGATGCTGGCCATGGGACGGGCACTCATGGGGGATCCCTCCCTGCTGCTGCTCGACGAGCCGCTCGAAGGCCTCGCGCCGATCATCGTCGACACGCTCCTCGCCGCGATTCAGCGCCTGAGCCGCGATGAGGCCTTGACAGTGGTCCTTGTTGAGCAGTCGGCCAAGCTCGCGCTCGAGGTCACCGATCGTGTGCTTGTCCTCAACCGCGGACGGATCGTCTTCGAAGGCGCCAGTGCTCAGCTCCTGTCCGACCCCGAGCGTCTGAGCGAACTGGTCGTCGCCGGCTGAAGCTTGACCCACCAAAAGAAAGGGCGCCCGGAGGCGCCCAAAGACTAGGAGGAGGACCTAGGAAAGCGTAGCGCGCGGCGCAGGTTCGGCCGCGCGCCATTTCTCTACATGCGATACGCGCCTTCGCCGTGGGAGGAAACGTCGAGGCCTTCGCGCTCTTCCTCTTCGGTCACGCGCAGACCGATGGTGAGGTCGACCAGCTTGAAAGCGACAAACGCGACGACACCGGACCACACCAGCGTGGTCAGGCAGCCGGTGGCCTGGATCACAACCTGGTCCCAAATCGAGTAGTTGTCGGCGACCTTGTTGGCGACATAGTCGTAGATTCCCGAGCCGCCGAGGGATGGCGCAGCGAACACGCCGGTGAGGAGAGCGCCCGTGGCGCCGCCGATGCCATGCACACCGAACACATCGAGCGAGTCGTCCGCGCCCAGCATGCGTTTGAGGCCGTTGACGCCCCAGTAGCAGACCAGGCCCGCGATGGCGCCGATCACGAGGGCGCCCATCGTTCCGACGAAGCCGCAAGCCGGCGTGATGGCCACCAGTCCCGCGAGGGCGCCCGAAACCGCGCCCAGCATCGAAGCCTTGCCCTTGCCGAACGATTCAATCAGCGACCAGGCAAGCGTCGCTGAAGCGGTGGCGACAAGCGTGTTCAGGAAAGCCATCGCGGTCGTCCCATTGGCCTCCAGGTTCGAGCCGGCATTGAACCCGAACCAGCCCACCCACAGCAGGCAGGCGCCGATCATGGTTACCGGCAGGTTGTGCGGAGCCATGGACTCCTTGCCGTACCCGACGCGCTTGCCGATCACGTAGGCGCCGACAAGGCCGGCAATACCGGCGTTGAGGTGCACGACCGTGCCGCCCGCGAAATCGAGTGCGCCTTTGGCCCATAGCCATCCGGCGGCGGCCGTGACCGTCTCGAGGGTCTTGGCATCCGTGATTGCGTCAGGACCGTCCCAGTACCACACCATGTGCGCGATCGGCAGGTACGCGAACGTGAACCAGAGGACCAGGAACACCAGCACCGCGGAGAACTTTACGCGCTCCGCGAACGCCCCCACAATCAGCGCGGGTGTGATGGCCGCAAACGTGAGCTGGAACGCCACGAACGCCAGCTCTGGAATCACGACGCCTTTCGAGAACGTGGCCGCGACCGCGTCGGCATTGATCCCAGCGAGGAACATCTTCGAGAACCCGCCGAAGAATGCGTTGCCGCCGCTGAACGCGATCGAGTATCCGTAGATCACCCAGAGCACGGCGATCAGGCAGAAGCAGACGAACACCTGCATCAGCACCGACAACACGTTCTTCGAGCGCACCATGCCGGCGTAAAAGAGCGCCAGGCCGGGAATCGTCATCAGGATCACGAGCGCGGTTGCGATCAGCATCCACGCCGTGTCGCCTTTGTCGACCTTGGGCTTGGGTGCTTCGGCCGGCTTGGCGGCGGCCGCTGGCGCGGCCGTTGCAGCCGCCGGTGCAGCAGCGGCCTTGGCAACTTCCGCGGGAGCCGCTGCTGCTGGCTTGGCGTCGGCTGGGGGCGCTGCTGCCGGCTTATCCTGTGCGAAGGCGTTGCCGCCGAACGCAAGCGCCGACGTCAGCGCGAGGTATGCAAATATTTTTCTCATTTCCATCTCCCTATAGCGCGTCCGCGTCAGTTTCGCCGGTGCGGATGCGGATGACCTTCTCCAGATCGAACACGAAAATTTTGCCGTCGCCGATCTTGCCGGTGTTGGCCGATTTCTCGATGGCTTCGATCACCTGGTCGAGCATCTCGGACTTGATTGCCACCTCGATCTTCACCTTGGGCAGGAAGTCGACGACGTACTCGGCCCCGCGGTACAGCTCGGTGTGGCCTTTTTGCCGGCCGAACCCTTTTACTTCGGTGACGGTGATCCCCTGGACTCCGATACCCGACAGCGCCTCGCGCACTTCGTCGAGCTTGAACGGCTTGATGATTGCTGTAACCTGTTTCATGTTTTCCCCTTGTGTACGGCCGGGCGCTCGGCCCGGGCGCGGAGTTCCGGGATCAGAATGACTTGCTGACCGAAAGGACAACCGTGCTCTTGCTTGCGTCCTTGAACTTGGCGCCTGCGCCGGCGGGAAGCGCATTGGCGAAGCAGTAGTAGCCCGGGTTGGCTGCGTTGCAGCTTCCCTTGCCGTTGGCGTCAATATACGACGCGCCGAAGACCCAGCCGGCGATGTCCTTGGTCACGCCAAGCTTCCAGTCGGTGTAGTTGGCCTTCGTCACGTCTGCGCCGGTGCTCCACCCTTTGAGCCTGAACGAGCCGACGTGTCCGACGATGCCCCATCCGTCACCGAGGTCGTAAGTGCCCGACACATCCAGATAATTCGAGCCCTTCGTGCCGGGTTGCGAGAAATAGTCGTCGAACGAGTAGTAGTACTTTGCCGAGATCCATTTCCAGGAACCGCCGATGTACACCTCTTTGTTGTCGATCTTCCCGTTGAACGTCTTGGCAGGATTTCTCGGGTTCACCAGCGTCGTGCCGGACGCAGCGTTGGCGTCAGTGCCAGGGTAGTAGTAATAGATCGCGCCGATGTCTAGGCCCCAGTCGCCCCAGGCTTTCTTCCAACCGCCGTAGAAGTCCATCTCGATGTTGCCCGCGGGAAACCCTGCGCCGGAGCTCACATTCGAGTTCCAGTTGCCGAGGTAGATGCCGCTGGCGTGGGAGTAATCGAACCCGCCCTGAATCGCCGGTTTGCCGAAGGTCTGGGAAATTCCGCGGAACCGGTATTCGCCGAACAGCCCGACGTTGCCGGTAAAGGTATGGTCAGAAGGCGGGGCCGCCGCTGGCGCCGGCGTTTGGGCAGTAACTGCCGCCGGAATTACGGCGAAGGCGGCCAGTGACAAAGCTGCGATTGACTTGCGCATGACGAGTATCTCCCTGTTGTAAAGATTGCCCTACCTTTAGCACCTCTTGTGCCAGAATTTAAATTCAATAAATTCAGCAGGTTATATCTTTAACGGCGAACAACTCGGCGGCGTCCGCACGCACTTGGTGCGTGGCTTTTTGAGGGTGTTCCGTGCTGGTGCGATCCGGAGGGCGGTTCTCTCGGCGTGAATGTAGCCAAACGGCCGGTGCTACACTCGCCCGCCCATGATCGATCCACGCTTGCTCGACGAGTTTGGCGCCAGGCTTTCCGAAGTCCTGGCGCAGTCACCGGCCCGGGACGTCGAAAAGAACGCCCGCGCCCTTCTGTCGGCGTATTTCGATCGTTTCGATTTGGTGACGCGCGACGATTTCGAGGTCCAAAAACGCGTTCTGGCCCGCGCCCAGGCGCGTATTGCCGAGCTGGAGCGCCGCCTGGGCGAAATCGAAACCGGCCAATCCAGCGGCAAAAGCACCAGCTAGTCCGTTTGGCGCGAATGTAAACCGCGCCACTTCCATCCCGTTCATTGAATCCTGGGCGCCAAACGCGCCGGGAGGGATGCATGTCGCTTGCCGTTGTGAGGAGCCGCGCGCTGATCGGGATCCGCGCACCGGAAGTAACGGTCGAGGTCCACCTGGGCCCCGGCCTTCCCACGTTCACTATTGTCGGGCTCCCGGACGCCGAGGTGAGGGAGTCGAAAGACAGAGTTCGCGCGGCTTTGAACCAGGCGCAATTCGAATTTCCCGCACGCCGGATTACGGTAAACTTGGCGCCTGCCGACCTGCCCAAGGATTCGAGCCGCTTGGATTTGCCCATCGCGCTCGGCATCCTCGCCGCGAGCGGGCAGCTGCCTGGGGCGGCGCTCAACGCGCACGAGTTTGCCGGAGAGCTTTCGCTCACCGGCGAACTACGCCCGGTGCGCGGCGCTCTGGCGATGGCGCTCGCGTCGCGCGGCCGGGCGTTCGTCCTGCCTGCCTCCAACGCCGCAGAAGCAGCGGTTTCCGGCGCGCGCTCGATACTGCCCGCGCGTACGTTGCTTGAGGTATGCGCCCATTTGAAAGGCGAATGTCCGCTGCAGCCGTATGCGGGCGTGCGCGAGCGCAGCGAAACGGAGTATCCCGACATTGCGGATGTTCGAGGGCAGGCCCAGGTGAAAAGGGCGATGGAGGTTGCGGCCGCCGGCGGTCACAGCCTCCTCATGATCGGCCCGCCGGGGGCGGGCAAATCGATGCTCGCGGCACGTTTCCCGGGACTGCTGCCGCGCCTTAGCGACGAGGAGTCGATCGAAGTGGCGGCGATCCATTCCGCGGCCGGCGAATTCATTCCTTCACACTGGGGCGAACGTCCCTATCGATCTCCGCACCACACCGCTTCCGCAATTGCGCTGGTCGGCGGGGGAGGCAACCCGCGACCCGGCGAAATCTCGCTTGCCCACCACGGCGTGTTGTTCCTCGACGAGCTGCCCGAATATCCGCGCAACGTCCTTGAAACGCTGCGCGAGCCGCTCGAGACGGGCAGCGTTTCGATCGCGCGGGCGGCGCGCCATGCGCGGTTTCCTGCACGTTTCCAGCTCTTGGCGGCCATGAATCCCTGTCCCTGCGGCTATCTCGGCCATCCGTCGGGGAAGTGCCGCTGCACGCCCGACGGGGTTGCCCGCTACCGCGGCCGTCTCTCGGGTCCGCTGGCAGATCGAATCGACATCAAGATCGAAGTACCTGCCCTTGCTGTCGAGGAGTTCGGCGCGACGAAGGCAGGCGAAAGCAGTACTCGTGTCCGCGCGCGAGTCGAGCGCGCCCGCGATATGCAGGGCGTGCGCCAAGCCCTCCCGAACGCACGGCTGAGTGTCCGGGAGTCCGAAATGCATTGCTCGCCTTGCACCCAGGGCGAGACTTTGCTGCGTCAGGCGATCCAGAAACTTTCGCTGTCGGCCCGCGCCTACCATCGCATCCTGCGCGTGGCCCGCAGCATTGCGGACCTTGCATCGAGCGAACGGGTTTTGCAGGCACACATTGCGGAAGCGATCCAGTATCGCCGGCTGGATACGGCCTTCTGAAAGCCGTCTTGCTATAGTCCGACGCTCTCCATGGCCACTTACGCGATCGGCGACGTCCAAGGCTGCATGATCGAGCTCGATGCATTGCTCGAGGCGTGTTCTTTCGACAGCGCGAGCGACCGCCTGTGGTTCGTCGGCGATCTGGTCAACCGCGGACCCGCGTCCCTCGATGTCCTGCGGTTTGTAAAGGGTCTCGGCGAACGCGCCACGGTGGTCCTCGGAAACCACGACCTGCACCTGCTGTGCATCGCTGAAGGCGCCGCAAAGCCGCGCGCTGACGACACGCTCGAAGGCGTGCTTGGCGCACCCGACCGGAACGAACTGCTTCAATGGTTGCGCACGCGCCAATTGCTGCACGTCCAGAGCGGGATGGTCCTTGTGCACGCCGGCCTGCTTCCGCAGTGGCCGGTGGCCAAGGCTCTCGACCTCGCCAGGGAAGTCGAAGCCGCACTACGGGGTCCCGGGTGCCGCGAGTGCCTGGCCAAAATGTACGGCAGCGAGCCCGTTGCGTGGGAGGAGGGCCTCACCGGCGCCGACCGCATACGCGTCATCGTGAACGCGATGACCCGGATGAGGTTCTGCACTGCCTCGGGCGAAATGGAATTCCGGACCAAAG
>JBBQNG010000240.1:0-6705 GCA_038329645.1 Burkholderiales bacterium | reverse complement strand
CTTGCGACGCACGATCTTGCATTTACGGCAGATCTTCTTGACCGAAGCCATTACTTTCATGGTGCTCTCCTGTTTCCTACTTCGCGCGGAACACGATGCGTGCCCGCGACAGGTCGTACGGGGTCAATTCGACCGTGACCTTGTCCCCCGGCAGGATCCGGATGTAGTGCATCCGCATCTTCCCGGAAATGTGCCCGAGGACGACGTGCCCGTTCTCCAGCTTGACCCGGAATGTGGCGTTGGGCAGGTTTTCAACGATCTCGCCCGCCATCTGGATCACGTCTTCCTTCGACATAAATTGCTTCGCTTCTCCTTCTAGCGGGCCGTCAGGCCGCCCTTGAAATTCGCCTTCTTGAGCAGGCTCTCGTACTGGTGCGTCATCACGTAGGCCTGCACCTGGGCCATGAAGTCCATGGTCACGACCACGATGATCAGCAACGAGGTGCCGCCGAAATAGAACGGCACGTTCCATTTGAGAATCAGGAATTCCGGCAGCAAGCAGACCACCGTAACGTAGATCGCGCCCGCCAGCGTCAGCCGGACGAGGATCTTCTCGAGGTAGCGCGCGGTCTGGTCGCCGGGACGGATGCCGGGCACGAAGGCTCCCGACTTCTTCAGGTTATCCGCGGTCTCCTTCGGGTTGTACTGGAGGGCGGTATAGAAGAAGCAGAAGAACACGATCAGCGCCGCGTAAATCATCACGTAAATCGGCTGGCCGGGCGACAGCGTAGCGGCCACGTCCTTGAGCCAGTTCATCCCCTCGGCCGAGCCGAACCAACCCAGCAGCGTGGCGGGAAACAGGATCAGGGATGAGGCGAAAATCGGCGGGATCACGCCGGCCATGTTCAGCTTGAACGGCAGGTGGGAGCTTTGCCCGCCGTACACCTTGTTGCCTACCTGTCGCTTGGCGTAGTTGACCAGGATCTTGCGCTGGCCGCGCTCGACGAAGCACACGAACGCGGTGACCACCACGACTGCGGCGACGATGAACAGCGCGGTGACCGGGTGCATGGCGCCGGTGCGCACGAGCTCGAGCGTCCCGGCGATCGCGTTGGGCAGGCCCGCCGCAATGCCGGCGAAGATGATGATCGAGATGCCGTTGCCCAGGCCGCGCTCGGTGATCTGCTCGCCGAGCCACATAAGGAACATCGTGCCCGTCACTAGCGTCGTCACGGTCGTGATGCGGAACATGAGGCCCGGATCGAGCACGAGGCCCGGCTGCGACTCGAGCGCGATCGAGATCCCGGTAGCCTGGAACAGCGCCAGGAACACCGTGCCGTAGCGCGTGTACTGCGTGATCTTGCGGCGACCGGTCTCGCCTTCCTTGCGCAACTGCTCGAGCTGGGGACTCACCGCCGTCATCAGCTGCATGATGATCGACGCGGAAATGTACGGCATGATGCCCAGCGCGAAAATCGTGAAGCGCGAGAGCGCCCCGCCGGAAAACATGTTGAACATGCCCAGGATGCCGCCCTGCTGGCTCTTGAACAGGTCCGCGAGCACGTTGGGGTCGATGCCCGGCACCGGGATGTGCGCGCCCACGCGGAATACGAGCAGCGCCCCAAGAAGGAAGAACAGCCTCTTCTTGAGGTCGCCGTAGCGTCCGGAACGGGCTTGCGGGAGCGCAGCTGCCACTGTGATGTGATGGATCAGTCGGTGCCTTACTCGGCTGCCGGCTGAGCCTCCTCGATTTCGATCTTGCCGCCGGCGCCTTCGATTGCGGCGCGTGCGCCCTTGGTGACCTTGATGCCCTTGAGGCTCACCTTCCGCTCGAGCTTGCCCGAAAGGATCACTTTCGCGCCGAGCGCATCACGGCGAATGACGCCCGCAGCCTTGAGCGCCGAGAGGTCGATATCCGTCTCGGTCATTTTCTGCAGGTCGTCCAGGCGCACTTCCGCGGTCAGGCCTCGGGTGGGCGACGTAAACCCGCGCTTGGGCAGGCGGCGATGCAGCGGCATCTGGCCGCCCTCGAAGCCGACCTTGTGAAAGCCGCCCGAGCGCGACTTCTGGCCCTTGTGTCCGCGGCCGGCAGTCTTGCCCAGCCCGGAGCCGATGCCGCGGCCGACGCGGCGACGGTTGCGCTTCGCTCCCGGTGCCGGTTTCAGATCGTTGAGGCGCATTCTCTTTCTCCGATTCAGCCCACTACCTGGACGAGGTAGTAGACCTTGTTGATCATGCCGCGCACCGACGGCGTGTCTTCGACTTCGACCACGTGGTGCATGCGGCGCAGGCCGAGGCCACGCACCGTGTCGCGATGGCTCTGCTTGCAGCCCGCGGTGCTCTTGACGAGCTTTACCTTGATTCTCTTGTCTGCCATGGCATCGGTCCTCAGGCCAGGATCTCTTCGACCTTCTTGCCGCGCTTGGCGGCGATCTCGGCCGGGGTATTCATCGCGAGCAGGCCGTTGAGCGTGGCGCGCACGACGTTGTACGGGTTGGTCGAGCCGAAGCATTTGGCCAGGATATTGGTCACGCCCATTACCTCGAACACGGCGCGCATCGGGCCGCCGGCGATGATGCCCGTGCCGTCCGATGCCGGCTGCATCAGGACCACGGCTGCGCCGTGGCGGCCGATCACGGAATGGTGCAGGGTGCCGTTCTTGAGGCTGATCTTGACCTGCTTCCTGCGTGCCTCGTCCATGGCTTTCTGCACGGCGACCGGCACTTCACGCGCCTTGCCCTTGCCCATGCCGACACCGCCATCGCCGTCGCCGACCACGGTGAGGGCTGCGAATCCGAGGATCCGGCCGCCCTTCACCACCTTGGTGACGCGATTGATCGCCACCATCTTCTCGCGCATACCGTCGCCGCGGTCTTCGCTCTGCATCCTGGGTTGCATCTTCGCCATAAAGTTTATTCCTGTGGCTTAGAACTTGAGGCCGCCGGCGCGGGCCGCGTCGGCAAGGGCCTTGACGCGGCCGTGATACCGGTAGCCGCCGCGGTCGAACGCGACCGACTCGATTCCCGCGGCCTTGGCCTTCTCCGCGATACGTTGTCCAACGACTTCCGCCGCCTTGACGTTGCCCCCGTGCTTGAGCTGGGCACGCACCTCCTTCTCGGCCGTGGACGCGCTCGCGAGCACCTTCGCGCCGTCGCCCGCGGTGATCTGCGCGTAGATGTGGCTGTTCGTGCGGGTGACCGTGAGGCGCACCGCCTCGATCTGGCGGATCTTTGCGCGGGTCTTGCGCGCTCTGCGCAGCCGGGCTGAATTCTTGTCGAACATGATCGGGCTCCGTTACTTCTTCTTCGTCTCTTTCAAGACGATGGTCTCGTCGGAATAGCGCACGCCTTTGCCCTTGTAGGGCTCCGGCGACCGGTAGGCGCGCACTTCAGCGGCGACCTGGCCGACCTGCTGCTTGTCCACGCCGGTCAGCAGGATTTCAGTCTGCGTCGGTGTCGTTACCTTGACGCCCTTGGGCATCTGGTGGACCACCGGGTGGGAAAAGCCCAGCGTCAGGTTAAGCTTGTCGCCCTGCGCCTGGGCACGGTATCCGACGCCCACCAGCTGGAGCTTTCTTTCCCAGCCCTTGGTGACGCCGACCACCATGTTGGACACAAGCGCGCGCACCGTGCCGAACATCGCCTTCGCGTGGCGCGAGTTGCCGAGGACCTTGCACTGCAGGTTCTCGCCTTCTCTCTCGATCCCGACGTTGGGGTCCAGCGGGCGCGCGATGACGCCAAGCGGCCCCTTGACCGATATCTGCCCCCCCGCCGTCGTCACTTCGACGCCCTTGGGAACGACTATCGGATTCTTTCCAATTCGCGACATGGTCTTTTCCTCAGGCCACGATGCAAAGGATTTCGCCGCCGACCCCGGCGGCGCGCGCCTTGGTGTCGGTCATCACGCCTCGCGAAGTCGAAAGGATGGCAATTCCCAGCCCGTTCATCACCTTGGGCAGGTTGTCGCGGCCCTTGTAGACGCGCAGTCCCGGCTTGGAGATGCGCTCGATCTTCTCGATCACGGGTCGGTCGGCGTAGTACTTGAGGCTCACGACCAGCTCGGACTTGCCGTCCTTATCGCGCTGCCCGAAGTCCTCGATATAGCCTTCGTCCTTCAGGACCGCGGCGATCGACGACTTCAGCTTGGAAGCCGGCATCGCCACTTCGCGGTGGCCGACCATCTGCGCATTGCGAATGCGCGTCAGCATGTCGGCGATCGGATCACTCATGCTCATATGCGGCTCTCCTTACCAACTGGCCTTGATCACGCCCGGCACTTCGCCGCGCATGATGAAGTCGCGCAGCTTGCTCCTGCCCAGACCGAATTTGCGATAAACGCCGCGCGGGCGGCCCGTGATCGAGCACCGGTTGCGCAAGCGCACGGGTGAAGCGTCGCGCGGCAGCAGCTGCAGCTTGACTCGCGCCGCATCGCGGTCCTCGTCCGAGGCCTTCTGGTTGTTGATCACCTCGAGAAGCGCGGCGCGCTTCACCTTGAATTTCTTGACGGTTTCGCGGCGCTTCTTGTCGCGATTGATCACAGCGAGTTTGGCCATGGCGGGTTCCCTCAGGTCCGGAACGGAAAGCGGAACGCGGCCAGCAGGGCGCGCGCCTCTTCGTCGGATTTTGCAGTGGTGGAAATGCTGATGTTCATGCCGCGCAGCGTGTCGACCTTGTCGTAGTCGATCTCCGGGAAAATGATCTGTTCCTTGACGCCCAGGTTGTAGTTGCCGCGACCGTCGAACGCGCGCCCCGAAATGCCGCGGAAGTCGCGGATGCGCGGGATCGCTATGGTCACGAGGCGGTCCAGGAATTCGTACATCCGGGCGCCGCGCAGGGTCACCATGCAGCCGATAGGCACGCCGGCGCGCAGCTTGAAGGCCGCGATCGACTTGCGCGACTTGGTGACCACGGGCTTTTGGCCGGCGATCTTGATCATGTCGCCCACCGCCGAATCGAGGATCTTCTTGTCGCCCGTCGCGTCCCCCACGCCCATGTTGAGCGTGATTTTCTGCACCCGGGGGACCTGCATGACCGACTTGTAGCCGAACTTCTTCATGAGGTCCGGAACGATTTTCTCGCGGTATACAAGCTGCAGGCGCGCCTGTTGCGCGCCGACTGCCGACTGCTTGCCGGCTGCGGCTGCGGGGGCCGCCGACTTCGACGCCCTGGGGGCCTTAGGCGTCTTGGGTGCCTTGGGGGCTTCTGCCGCTTCTTTAGCTTCTTTCGCCATCTGCGCTCCTTACGCGTCGACCTGTTCGCCGTTCGACTTGAATACCCGCACCTTGCGGCCGCCCTCGAGGCTCTTGATGCCCACGCGGCCGGCTTTCTGGGTCGCCGGGTTGAACAAAGCGACGTTGGAGATATGGATCGGCAGGTCCTTGTCGACGATGCCGCCGGTGACGCCCTTCATCGGGTTGGGTCGCGCGTGCTTCTTCACGCGGTTCACGCCCTCGACGACCACGTGCTCGTCGTCGACGCGGCGCACGACCGCGCCGCGTTTGCCCTTGTCACGGCCAGAGATGACGATCACCTCGTCGCCTTTCTTGATTCGGTTCATGGTTGGCCTCTACAGAACTTCCGGAGCCAGCGACACGATCTTCATGAAACGCTCGGTGCGCAGTTCCCTGGTCACCGGCCCGAAGATGCGGGTACCGATCGGCTCGAATTTGGGAGACAGAAGCACCGCAGCGTTGCCGTCGAACTTGATCAGCGAGCCGTCGGCCCGGCGCACGCCCTTCGCGGTGCGCACGACGACGGCGTGGTAGATCTCGCCTTTCTTCACGCGTCCGCGCGGTGCGGCATCCTTGATGCTCACCTTGATGATGTCGCCGATCCCGGCGTAGCGGCGTTTGGAGCCGCCAAGCACCTTGATGCACATGACGGCACGCGCACCGGTATTGTCTGCGACGTCCAAAATGGACTGCATCTGAATCATTGGTCGTTCTCCATCCAACTTGTCCGCGCCGCGAGTGGCGGATCGGGCAGTTTTGGACCCCGTTCGGGTTTCGAATCCGCCCCAGGAAGAGTTTCCGGGAGCGGGAAAGCTTTAAATTATATTACTAAATCCGTACTGCCGGCAAGAAAAAGCGCTATACGGCCTTCGACTTCTCCAGCAATTTCGTGACTTTCCAGGCCTTGGTCTTGGAAATCGGCCGGCACTCGGAAATCTCCACCAAGTCGCCTTCCTTGGCCTCGTTGGCCTCGGAATGCGCGTGGTACTTGCTCGAACGAGTGATGATCTTCCCGATCCGCGGGTGCTTGACCTTGCGCTCGACGAGCACAGTCACCGTCTTTTGCATCTTGTCGCTCACCACGCGGCCAACCAGCGTGCGCTGGTTCTTGGCTGTGGGGGCCGCTTTCGCGGGCGTGGCTTGTTCTGTCGTCATTTGGGCGCCTTCTCTTTCAGCATGGTGCGCACGCGCGCGATGTCGCGGCGGACCTTTTTCATCTGGCTGGTGTTGGTCAGCTGCTGGGTGGCGAGCTGCATGCGCAGCCCGAATTGCGCCTTGAGCAGGTCGGTGAGCTCCTTGGAGAGCTCGTCATTGCTCTTGGCGCGCAGTTCGTTGGATTTCATGGCTACCCCAACATGCGGTGTACAAATGCGGTTTTGATCGGCAGCTTCGCCGCGGCCAGCGCGAAGGCCTCCCGCGCCAGAGGCTCGTCCACCCCGTCCATCTCGTAGAGGACCTTGCCAGGCTGGATTTCTGCCACGAAGTACTCCGGGTTGCCCTTGCCGTTGCCCATGCGGACTTCCGCCGGCTTGGTC
>JBBQNG010000239.1:0-6710 GCA_038329645.1 Burkholderiales bacterium | reverse complement strand
CCGTGACGTTCGAACCAGGTGGTCTGCTCACTGCCAGCGGCGATGCGGCGGGCCAGCACGATCTCAAACGCGCGTTCGCCCAGCGCTACTTCCACCGGTGCGTGGAATTCCAACTCGTCCTTGCCGATGCCGGCTGGCAGTAGGCCATAGAGGCGGTAGCAGCGCCAGTCGAGTTCTTCCTGGTCGGCGATCATTAGCCGGTGCAATTCAGCGGCCTCATCGCGAACGGCATTCAAGCTAGCGCGAGTGGGCAGTGGAGCAATAGCCAAGAGCGCCGCAGGCTGGAGCGCGATGAGTTGATGCGCCTGAGTGTCGAGGCGAATGGCAATACTGAGTGGGCGTTCTACGCAAAGCGGAAACTCGGCGACATTGCTCGCATTGATGGCATAGCGCATCTCGTAGCGCTCATCTGCACCAGCGATATCTGCACCCGGTCGGCCTTTGTTGTGACACACCTGCTGCAACCAGAAGCACGCCACCGAGGAATTGAGAAGCCCGAGCAACCCCCAGTGATCGTCTTCACTGCTCCCGGCGGGCAACTTGATCACAGGCGCGGTCTGTTTGAAGACCGTGCCGGTGCGGTCGAGGACGAAGTGGTTGTGGGTGGCGATCTCCGCGAAAGCTATGGTCGGCGTATTGCCCAGCTTGTCCTTAACGAGGACCCCATACTCGCGCCAATGCATACCTCGCTCTTCCTTGGATTTGCCGAAGTAAATTGCAGGCCGCATCAAAGCTCGGAAGCCCCAAAAATATTCGTTCAGAGCAGGAGTCGGTTCGTACCGTCCGCTCGATGCATACTCGTAGAGCGCCGTGCAGACGGGTGATGTTTGCCAGTCGCGCACCGCGTCACCTTCGACCAGTTCACGGAGCGCGTTGGCCGGCACATTCGTTCGTTCGAATGAAGCGCGGTCGCCTCGAACAAAGACTTCGTCCTCGCCAGGGACCACCATCACACCGATAGCGGCCGCGACTGCGCTCATGCGATGCAAAGCCACAGCTTCGATTCGCTCACGAAGACCAGCTACCCCGCCCCCGCCAATACTCCAAGGATGTTTCGCAAACCTCGTCCTCGGCGTGTCTGCCACGCTCACGAAATCACTCTCACTACCGGACGTGTCGATCTGCCCCAGGATGGCACTCCATACCTGCCCGTGCGCCGGATCATCCGGCGCGCTGGGCTCACTCTTGATGCCCATCACGGTTCTTACACCGGGATCGACAGGCCTGCGATGCCGGCCGAACAAGATGACGGTAGGCGTGCCGTGCCCGGGGATATAGGCTCCTGACGTGTCGACCACATGCGTCAAGTCCAACCGAGGCAGCACCTGTTCAATGAGCTTGCTGCCGAACTCGCGCTTCATGAACGAGTTCGTAGTGATCAACCCCACGTACCCCGCCCCCGGCCCGGCTGTGGGCCGCACTGCCAGCTCGAAGAAGCGCTCGGTGAATGGCGCGCCCAGCGAATACTTCATGTGGCAGCTCGCGTACTTGCGCCGGTAGGCCGCATTCAGCGCCGCGTCTTTCACCACAATGTACGGCGGGTTGCCCACCACCGCGTGGTACTGCCGACCCAGGATGCGTTGCACATCGGCCAGGTCTTCACTCTCATAGGCGTGGGCTAGCCCGGTGTCGGCATGGCTTGCGGCTGCGTCGAACATGCTTTCGGTTTCGCTGAGGTTGAACCGGCTGCCGTGCAGCAGGCTGTCACCGATCGCCACGTTGATCTGAAAGTCCGGTGCATCGAGCAGCCGTTGAACACCGCTCGCTTGTAGCGCTGCCAGCAGCAAGCGGAAGCGGGCAATGGCCACCGCGAACGGGTTCAGATCCACGCCGGCCACAGCGTCCAATGCCTTCTGTGCCACATCGCGGGGGTTTCGGCCGGGCTCCGCACGCGACCATTCGATCACTAGCCGCTGAAAACCGCCAAGCAAAAAGTGACCCGAACCGCATGTCGGGTCGATCATCCGCACTTCGCGAAAACCAAATTCGCGAATGGCCGGTGTGAGCGTGCGGTCGAGAATGAATTCTTCGACGAATACGGGCGTCTGCAGCAGCGCATACCGCTTGCGGGTGGCTTCGGAGAGATCTTGATACAGGTCGCCAAGGAAGCGCGTGTTCCAGCTCGGGTCGGTGAAGTCCTGCATGAGCGTGCCCGTGTTCGGGTCCACCTGCTGCCAGAACTGGCGCACCTCGATTGCGGCATCACCGCTGATGCCGAGGCGAAAGACCGGGTTGTGCGCCTCGTCGAAAAAGGTATGCAGCCCCGGCAAGGTGCCGGCTTCTCTGAAGGCCGCCAGCAGGTATTCGCGGTCGCTGTGTAGCGGCTCTGCACGGAAGTAGCTTTCGTGCCGGTCGCGTGCGAGGACGAGGCGGCCACTATCAGGCGTGCCGCCCAGCCACGGGCGATCCACCAGCGCGTTGTCCTCAATGAAGCGCAGAAACACGCAACTCAATAACCAATGCACGCCAGCCTGCGTGATGACCTGCTCGGCCCAAGTGTCGAAGGGCTCGGCGCAACGATCCGCATCGCGGGCGGCTTGCCACTCGCTTTGCAAGCTGGCCTTGAGGGTGCTGATCTCCTCGATTCGCTGGCGCAGATCGCCTTCGAGTCGCTTGAGAAGCCGAGTCAGGTCATTCAGCAGACGTTTGGCATTGATCACTGATGCGTGTCCCCGGAAGCTTTCTTCTTGTCGCTCAAGCTGCAGCACCCGCACGATGCTGGTTCTCGATCCACGTTTGTGGCAGCCCTAGTGCCTGCGTGTTGTGAATGTTGTTGACCAGCGGCACGGCCACGCCGTCGATGGTGGGCAGGCCTTGGTGCGCCGTGGGCAGAAGCAGCCAGACGCTCGGGGTGTGTTCGGGGCGCCCGGCCGCGGCCTCGATCTCGGTGACGAGCGACATGAGGTCGTATCGCGCCAGCAGGCCGGCGCTGACGACCAGGAGCGGCGCCGGGCTCTTCAGCAGTGCTGCGCGCAGGGCGGGCAGGGTGCGTTGAACGAGGCGCAGGAGATTGGTCCAGTCACGGCTGCCGCGGTCGGCAGCGTCGGCGCGGAGCACGACGTTCCAGCCCACCTTTGCGAGGCCGGCCTGCTCGTTGAGTGCGTTGAGGAGCAAGGCGTCGAAGTTCAGGCGTCGCAAGCCTTGATGCCGTGCTTGGGGATGATGGAAGAGACGGAGAAGCTGGGTCTCGGCGCGCCGCGCAATGCGCGGACTAACGGTCAACACCAGCAAGCCCCCTTGGCGCAGGTTGCGTTGCAGGCGTTCGTCTGCCGCAGCGGCATCGGTTACGACACCAGGGGGCCCCGTGCCGTTGGTCAGCGAGGTGGTCCGGCGCGAGATATCCGTTGTCGTGCCGGCGGTCGCAGTGCTCCCCAGGGTGGGCGAGCGGTACGCGCCTGCGCCTTCGGCGGCCGAAGGGTCCCATTGCAGCGGGGCGCCCGCCTCTTCGAGCAGGCGATCCAGTTCGGGCCGGCCCGGCAACGGCGCAGCCTCGGGGTAGCGGCCACGCACGCGGGTCTGCAGCGCAGATGGGCTGAGCGTGGCGCCCACCAACGCGTTGATCGACTGCTTCAGTGCCTGCAACGCAGGCATCCCGCGTGGGTAGATCTCCTGCCTGCTGGAGAGAGCGGCTTTGCGGGAAGCTGATGCGGCCAGCCGCAGCAGGCGGGTGGGCGAGAGCGGTGTGATGTTCGCAGCGCTCACGCCTATCGCGGATGCCGCGGAAGCGGGCGGGGCGACTCCCTCCAACGCTTCAAGTACACGGGCCGGGGGCAGCAACGGTTCAGCCATCGCGCTGATGTCAGCGGCAGTCCCTAGCTGACGAGCGTAGTCGGCCCACGCAGCGGAGGTGGCGATGAGCGTTGTGGGCGAATGATCGAAGGCTTCGAAGCGCGGCTGGTCGAGGTGCGATTCGGCCTCTATTGCGGCACGGAGCACAGCGCTGGCTTGCCGCAGGCGCTCGTCGTCGTCTTGTTCGGCGCATCCGCGCAGCGACAACAGCGCCATCGCTGCCTCTTGCGCGCTCATCACCTGGCCTTGGCCGCGCAGCAGGGTCTCGAGTTGTTGACGAAGCTCGGTGAATGCAGTGTTCCTGAGCCAGCGCTCGCGAGCCTTGATGAGGGAGGTGGTGAGGACCCCGCGTTCCACTTGACTGGCCTCGGCTGCGTCACCCACGCTTGGCCAGGCTCCGGCCTTCACAGCGTCGTCCAGGCCAAGGTAGTGGGCGAGCGCAGCTTCCTCCGGGCGGTCATCGCCTGCCGGCCGACGGGGTAGCAGTTGGGCTGCGAGTTCGTTGACGCTGACGGCGCCGCCGGAATCCTCGTCGGCGTCGTGCGCGGTGCTGCGGCCTTGTGTGAGGTCGGGCCTCAGACGAGCCAGTTCCTTGGCGGTGAGGCGAATCTCCTTGCGGATCTTGTCGCCCACGCCTCGCAAGTAGCGGAAGCGAATGCGGTCGACCGCGAGGAGTTCGCGGGCGTTGTGGATGCCCATGCGCTCGAGCACGTCTTGTGCTTCGAGGCCGTATCCCAGTTCGGCCATGGTGGTCAGAGCCGTCGCAGTCATCGCGATGGCGGCCAGGCCTGCTTCTGCGCTGCCGTCGTTCGGGTGCACGGTCTGTCGGGCGGCGAAGATCGCGCGCCAGGCACGCAGCATGTCTTCGGCGTTGTCGTATCGCTCGCTGTAGTCGCGTTTCAGCGCCTTGGTGAAGAACGCGGTGAAGCCTTCGCGGGTGACGGGGTCGAAGACATCGCTTTCGACCGTCGCCTCAACGTCGAGCATGGCGGGCGATGTCTGGCCGTCGCCCCACACGGGGGGCTGGCCTACCGCCATCTCGTAAAGGGTCACGGCGGCCGCGAAGCGCTCGGCATAGACGTCCCATCGGGGTGGCTTGCGCAGCGAGAGAAACGGGTCGAGATAAGGGTGGGTGCCCGCCGTGATGTTGTCGGTAGGCGTGCGGCAGAGAGAAAAGTCGAACAGAACGAGCTGGAGCTTGCCGGTGCGGTTCCTGGTGATGCCGATGTTTTCGGGCTTGATGTCGCGGTGCGCCACGCCTTGAGCTTCAAGGTGGTTCACTGCTTCGATGAGTTCGTCTCCAAACCGCTGAAGCATGTCGAGGGACAGGCGGCCCTGCTCGCGGACATCTCTGAGCGTTTCGGCAAGGGTCTTTTCACCGGCTGTCTTCAGCAACAGCGCCGTGCGACCGGCAACGCTGAGCGTGCGGCGGTAAGCGACGATGTTGTGGTGGTGCAGTTTGTCCAGCACCCCGCCTTCCGCGACCAGGCGATCGTTGTGGGCCGCGTCGAGCGCCACCTTCAGGATGAGTTCTTCGTCATCACCGTCTTCGCGCACGAGCAGTGCGTCACTGGACGAGCCTTTGCCCATGCGCTTGACGACGGTGAATCCACCCTCGAGCCGATCGCCGACGCCCGCGACGCTGGGGTCCACCGTAGCCTCGGGGTCGGGCGTCGTCAGCTCATCTTCGACACCTTCGAGCTCGTCGAGAAAGCCGCGAATCGTGTCGTAGCGGGCCAGCACCTCGGGGCAGGTGGCGACGTGTACGAGCTCTTGCTGGCGTGCACCGCACCCATCCATCACATCCGACAAGCTCAGGCCTTGGCCGATGCGCAGTTTTTCGTTCAATTCGAGCACCGATTCGGCCGGCGGCTGGCCGCTGAACACGTGGTACGCGATGCAGCCGAGCGAAAAGACATCAAGGCTCGGGCCATGCGCAGGATCGGAACGCGTGGTCTCTGGTGCAAGGTAGACGAGCCCCGGGTCTTCCACGTAGTCCTCGACGTGGCGCGTGCCTGTGGTGTGGTGCACGGTGTCGGGCGAGGCCGAATCGCCGACATTGCGGGAGGCGGTTTGCCAGTTCATCAGCCGCAGCGGGTAGTTGCCGCTCTCCACGTTCTGAACCAGGATGCTTTGCGGACCCAAGGCGCGGTGATACAGGCGCTTGGAATGGGCGTACTTCAACGTCTCGGCGACGTCGCGCACGAGCTGCAGGCGCTGGGTGATCGTGAGGCGCGCTCCGTGGTCACGCAGCAGGTGGTCCAGCCGAACGGCCTTGGGATCGTGATCGAACACCAGCGCCGGCCCCAACTCGGTTTCCTTGTAGTCCTTGACCTTGAGGATGCCGGGGTGGTCGATGCCTTCGAGCACCTCGAACTCGCGGCGCGCCTGCCGCACCCGCGTGGCGCGGGCCTCGGGGCTGGAGGCGCTGGCCACCGTGTAGATGCGGACTCGGCGGTGAATGGTCTCGACGGTGACGTGGCTTGCCTCCCAGTCCTGGAAACCTTCGCCTTCCGCCAGCAGCTTGCCGAGCTTGTAGTCACCGACCTGGCGGTGCTTGTTGGAGGGGCGGATGCCCGCCTCATTGAGCCCGCGACCGATGGCTCGGGCCTGCTGCGCGTCGACGGCATTGGCGCCTCGATTGGCGATGCCATTGATTAGCGCGCTGACGATGCCGTCATCGTCGGCGGAGCCAGGGCGGCCATGCTGGAAGGTCGCGCTCCTTGCTAATCCTTCGAGACGACAGGCGAGGCTGCTCGATGACAGGAAGATCGCGGGCTCGACGAATGGCAGGCGAATCTTCGCCTTTGCGATGGCTGGCTGTCGCTTCAGCAAACTGGCCAGACGTCTTGCCTTGCGATTGGCCAGGATCAACGGGTTGTCGTAGGTGTTTGAGCGGCCGTCAGTTGTCCAGGTCCAGC
>JBBQNG010000238.1:0-6728 GCA_038329645.1 Burkholderiales bacterium | reverse complement strand
GCTTTGGCATACATGCTCCTTTGATTCGTCATGTTATGCCTCGCACACAGAAATTCGGACAGGCCCTCGAAGTGCCGAAGAAGGACCGTCAGAAAATCGCCGCCTGATCAAATCGCCGTACACAACATTTGACAATATCTCGCCGGGATGTCAAGGCGACCATGTCCACTATGGTCAATGCGCCATACGTCAACCATATTCCTACGATGACCGGAGGCGTTGGACAGGCGGATTTGTCGCGCTTTTACGCGCATCACTTCATACCCAAGACTCCGAGTGACACCAGGCTGGTCCCGATATCGCGCACGATCGGAGCGGATCGCGTGGTCGACGAGATGCTCTTTTGTTTCACGCACGACATCGAGATTGACTGGATGCTTCCGGGGATTGCGCCGACAGGAAAGTACGTGGAAATCCCGCTTGTCGCGATCGTTTGCTTCCGAGGAGACAAGCTCTACCATGAGCATATCTACGGGGACCAGGCCTCAGTCCTTGTGCAGATTGGAAAACTCGATCCCAGCAGCCTGCCGGTGGCCGGAATCGAGACTGCCCGGAAACTCATTGATGAAACGAGCCCATCGAACTCGATGATGAAGGCGTGGGCGACTAGCGAAGGCAAAGCGGTTTGAGCTGGCTGGATGCGGCATTCGACTTCCCGAATTTTTGCTTGAGTGGCGACCTGGCGTCTGCATGGGGCAGCTGTCAGACAGGTTCCAAAATGGAGAGGGGCGGACTATGAAGAGCGTTCTTGGTATCTCAAAGCGGATATTGCTTGCCGCGGGCATCACCGCGGCATTCCTGGCCGCCACGCCGCCCGCTCGAGCACAGGAGATAACCCTCAGGGCGGCAAATGCGTTCCAGGAGGGCACCTACTACGCACGAAACTTCGAGGTCTTCATCAAGAAGGTCAACGAAGAGGGAAAGGGGTTGGTTCAGATCAACTACATCGGTGGGCCGAAAGCGATCCCGACTTTCGAGCTCGCGAATGCCTTGCGTACAGGCGTGGTGGATCTGGGCAATACAACAACCTCGTACACGGGGTCAGTTGTTCCCGAAGGATTGGCACTTAACTACACCAACCTTTCGATGGCTGAAATGCGCCGTAGTGGTGTGATCGACTTTCTGAATAAGAGCTTCCTGGAAAAGGGTCTCTATTACTTCGCACGCACAGGGGAGGGCACGCAGTACTACATCTACACAAACAAGCGGGTCGAAAATGGACAGTTTGCGGGATTAAAGATGCGCAGCGCCCCCATCTACCGGGACTTCTTCGGGAAAATTGGAATCACCGGGGTCCAAATGGCGCCAGGCGAAATCTATACGGCATTGGAAAACGGGGTCGTCGATGGGTATGGGTGGCCGCTCATCGGGATATTCGAATTCAATTGGCAGGAGAAAACCAAGTTCAGGATCGAGCCGGGGTTCTACGCGATCGAGTTGGGAGTACTCTTCAATGCCAACACTTGGAAAAAGCTCACTTCGCAGCAGCGCGCGTTTTTGGAAAAGCAAGGTGCCTGGCTGGAAAATTTCACCGCTGAATCTGTCAAGAAGGATGCCCCGAACGAAATCAAGCGCCAGCAGGACGCGGGTATCCAGGTAATTAAACTCAATGACGCACAAGCGAAGGCCATGCTCCGGACCGCTTACGATGCGGCTTGGAATGCGATCGTGGCTTTAAGTCCCACGATTGGCCCGAAACTTCGGGAAATGATGGCGCCAAAATAACAGGGGGCTGGGTGCGGGGCGATCGCTGGGCTTTTTGGTCGCCCCTGGGGGATGATGCCGGGTTTCAAAAGCTATGGAGATTGCGCGGTTGGTTTTGCGGCGAACGCCGCGCCGGGCGGCATCAGCATGTCCTGAAGCCGGAGCATTGCGAGCAGGCGTCCGAGCGCGTCGCGACGGTATTCCTCCCCGTCGACGCCCCGCCAGTCATAGAATCCCTGACCACTGCGCTGGCCGTTCCGGCCTTCCTTCATGTACCGGTCCACGATGGGGGGCGCAGCGTAGCGTTGGTCGCCCAGCGCACGTGCAAGGTAGCGGCTTGCGTAATAGAGGATATCGTTGCCGCCATAGTCGATGAACTCGACGACGCCCATGGACGCGAAACGAAAGCCCAGCCCATGCCGCGTGGCCTTGTCTATGTCTTCGGCGGTCGCAACGCCCTGTTCGATCATTCGGGCTGCCTCGTTCATCAGCAACGACTGCAGGCGGGGCACGATGAAACCCGGCGCGGCGGTGCACATTACCGGGACCTTGCCCATCGTTTCGAGGACCGATTTCATCCGGGCAATCGGAACACCTTCCGTGCCGGGATGTGGCGACAACTCGACCAGCGGGATCAGGTAGGCGGGATTGAGCCAGTGCGCGTTTAGGAAGCGTTCCGGCGCTGAAACGAACGTGGCCAGAGCGCTCGGCAGGAAGGTGGAAGTCGTCGAAGCGAGGATCGCATCGCGCGCAAGCTTTGGGCACGCGAATTCGAAAGCCTCGCGCTTGGCCCCCAGGACTTCAGGAACGCCCTCGAAAACGATCTCCGCCTCTGGCAAGGCCGCGCCGGCCGCGTCCCTGGGAATGAACCGTATGCGCGCAAGGATCTCCGCGCGCCGCGCATCGTCGAACGCGCCGAGTGCCGAGAGGGCGGACAGGCTCGCATCGATGTCTGCAAGCGCCGCCGCACCCAGCTTGGTCGCCTCGGCTTGCGTACGTTGCTTTGCGTCCACCAGTAGAACTTTGTGCCCGGCGTACGCAAATGCATGGGCGATGCCGCGGCCCATGCGACCGGCACCCAGGGAGGCAATGACCGCGGGACGGGCCATCCTCAGAATCCGTCGCGCAGCAGGCGGACCATCCCGGCGCTGTCGAGCGAGCCGAGCCCCAACGCACGAAATGTCCGAGGACTAGAACTGAAGTCCGTTCCGCACACTGCGCCGCCCATCGCGAGCAGGCCTTCCGCTACGGGCACCGCCACCCCGGCCCATTGCGCCACGGACACCAGGAACGCGAGGCCGTATTCGACGTCTTCGCGCATGTACCGGTGCTTCGTCAGGTCGATTCTCTCGCGCCAGTCGCCGCTTTCGACGAGTTTGTCGTGCGCATTTCCGTACATCCAGCGGTTGCTCTCATAGTGGTCGCGTAACGGGAAATGGTACCCACCGTAGCCCAGCGCCTCCCGCACCGCGATCCTTTCGCCATCGAGGCGATCCGTGACGCGCCGGATTGCGACCTGGGTTCCTTCATTGTGGATGTCCCACTTGTCGAAATGCTGCAGCGGGCCGGCGTTCATCAGGATCAGAGGCGGGTGAATGATCGGGCCGGCGTTCATTAGAGCCGCCGATAGCGCATCGTCAATCGGTTCGATGCTCGGATATGCCCCCGCCACGGTTTCGAGCGCTCGCTTCGAATCCTTGGCCGGGAAGACGCCCGTAGGCAGACGCTTTGCTCGTATCGTGATTGCCACCTCGGCTGGACCGTGCTTGCGCGTGAGATAGGGGAGGGTACCAGTCTCCGCAAATGCGACGTCGGCCTTGCAGCCCGCTTCGCGCAGCGTCTTTGCCATGACGTAGCTCCCGAATGTCCCGGGCGGCAGGAACACGACTTGGCCGTCTTCAATGCAGGATGCGAGTTGCCTCGCGACGTCGGCCTGCGCAAAGGCCGGCGCCGGGAACACCAGCAACTCCGCGCCGCATACCGCTTCCGCAAGGTCGGAAGTGGCCAGCCCGAGCCTGAGTTCGCGCTGCCCCTTGTAGTCCTTCAATACGATGCGTCCCGTCGAGAGCACAGGTGCGAAGGCCGCCGCATCGCGGCGCCAGAAGCGGACTTCATGACCCTGCTCGGCGAGGTCGGCCGCCGCCGCATAGCTGCCGTTGCCGCCCCCTAGCACTGCGATTCGCATGGTCTCTTATTCTTTCCTGTAGTTTCCGTGCGCTGGCGTGACGTCACTTCCCGGCAGGCTCGAGCAGCTTTTTCAATTCGAATTTCTGCACCTTGCCCATCGCGTTCTTGGGCAGGCTCTCCGCGAACACGACAAAGCGGGGATGCTTGTACCGCGCAATCCTCTTGTTGAATAGTGCCAGCACTCCGGCCTCGTCGAGCTTCGCACCGGGCTTCGTTACAATCACCGCGCACGCCGACTCGCCCCATTTGGCGTCCTCGACGCCGATGACCGCGCTCTCCGCAATAGCTTCGCAGTCGGCGAGCACGTTTTCGAGTTCCGCCGGATGGATGTTCTCGCCGCCGGAGATGATGAGGTCCTTGGAGCGGCCGTCGATCCACAGGAAGCCGTCCTCGTCCCAGCGGCCGAGGTCGCCGGTGCGGAACCAGCCGTCGTCCGCAAAGGCGGTCGCGGTCGCGTCTGCATTATTCCAGTACCGGCGCATGACATTGGGCCCGCGCACCTGGACTTCGCCATCCGCGATGCGGACTTCGCAATGCAGTACTGCTTTTCCAGCGCTACCCTCCTTGGCGTAGGCATCGTGCGCCATCAACACGGCGGCCAGAGGCGCCGTCTCGGTTGCGCCATAGATCTGCCCAACAGGGACCTTGCGGTCGTGAAAGGCGCGAATCAGGGACACTGGAACCACCATCGAACCCGTATTCAGCATGCGCAGCGACGACAGGTCGGTGGCGGACCAGTTCGGGTGCCCGATCACGGCCTGCATCGTCGCCGGCACGAGCAGCGAGAGCGTAGGCTTGCGTGCGGCGACGTCCGAGAGCCAGGCGCCGGGCTCGAAACGTTTGTGAAGCGTAACCGTAGCGCCGGCCAGCAGTGCCGGTAGCGTCTGGTTGTTGAGCCCGCCGACGTGAAACATCGGAAGGGGCGACAGCACGTGGTCGGATTGCCGCAGGTCGTGCGCATGGATCGAATTGAACCCGTTCCACAGCAGCGCCGACTGAGCGAGCACGGCGCCCTTGGGCGCAGCCGTCGTGCCCGACGTGTAGACAATCAGGACCTCGTCATCGTCGTTCCCTTCCAGCCGCGGCTCGGAGGACGGCAGTTCGTCGCCGAGCTTCACCGACGTGGGGACGGCCAGCTCGGCCGCGTGCTTTTCGAATTCCGGCTCGAAGAAGAGCACTTTCGGCGAGCAATCGGCCAGGATGACCTTGTGCTCGTGGACGGTAAGGCGCCAGTTCATCGGCACCAGCAATGCGCCAAGACGCGCCGCCGCGAAGAGCAGGGCCAACATTTCCGGATGGTTGTAGCCCAGGAACGCGACCCGGTCACCTTTCGCGACGCCAAGAGCGGCAAGCCCCCGGGTCGCACGCTCCGTCCTGCGCCACAACTCGGCGTAGGACAGGTCTTCCCCGTGGAAATGCAGGGCCGTGCTGCCTGGCGTCTGGTGTGCCCAGCGTTCAACGATGCGGGACAGGTTCAATCGTCGGCTTCGCCCGTTTCGTACAGCGCTTCGCGCCCGATCCGGTCGAGGCAAAGCTCCGCGGTCCAGGGCAGCATCAGCGCGCCGCAGCGCGAATCCCGGTACAGCCGCTCGAGCGGCAGGCTTTTGAGCATCGACTGGCCGCCGCAGGTGCGGATCGCGAGCCGGCAGATGTCGTTCGCGTTCTCCATGATCGTGTATTGCGAGGCATAGGCACGCAGGCGCGCGTCCTTGGGCGGGTCCACGCGCGCGTCCGCCAGCATGCGCAGGAACAATCCGCGCGTCTGTTCGAGCTTGACGAACATCTCCGCGACCGCGATCTGCTTGGTGGGATGCATGCGGCGCTTGACCGGCGGCGTGCCAGGCACTTCCCCGCGCAAGTATTTCACCGTGAATTCGTAAGCCGCGATCGCTATGCCCATATAGGTGGGCGAAAGCGTAGTGAACATGTGCGGCCAGCGGCTCGCAGCCTGGAAATAAACCCCGCGCGGCATCATCGCCGCCTCGTCCGGCACGAACAGGTCCTTGAAGACGAGCGTGCGCGAGACGGTGCCGCGCATGCCGAGCGGATCCCAGTCCCCGGTAATGGTCAACCCGCCGGCGTTGCCCGGCACCGCCAGGTACAGCGTATCGCGCATGGACAGCTCGGGCGTGTCCTCGGTACATAGCACGCCGTAGAAATCGGCCGCACCGGAAAGCGAAGCGAAGATCTTCTTTCCGTTGATCACCCAGCCGCCGTCCACCTTGGCAGCCACGGTGCCGAAGGGTGCCTTGCCCGCAGCCGCCGCGCTGCCTTCCGAGAAGGGCTGCGCATAGACGGCGCCGTCCTCGACCACGCGCTTGAAGTGCAGCCCGCGGTATTTCTCGTGCTCGGCCCTCTGCGCCGGGGTCATGTCCAGGTCGTCGGCAAGGATCCCCGGCCACAGCGTGGAGCACGCATGCATGTTGAAGGTGAGGGCGGTCGCGCCGCAAAACTTGCCCAGCGTTGCGGACACGATCGAGTAGGTCGCGAGATCCGCGCCGCGGCCGCCGAACTTCTCCGGCACGCACAATCCGAGCAGCCCTGCCTTGCGCAGGTCCGCGTAGTTCTCGAAGGGAAAACTGGCCTCGCGGTCGTAGCGCGCGGCACGCCCGGCAAACGCCGGGCCGAGCTCTTCGACGATCCCGATCAGCGCCTTCTGTTTCGCGTCCAGCGCGAAATTCGACCCGGTGACCGAATAGCGCTCGTCGCTCACGGCGCGTGCTTTTGCAGGAAGGCGAGCACGGCGGAATTGAATGCCTCCGGCTGGTCCATAGGCCCGAGATGGCCGCAGCCCGGCAGGCGCACGTACTCGGCGCCGGGAATTTTTTGCGCCATGC
>JBBQNG010000237.1:0-6754 GCA_038329645.1 Burkholderiales bacterium | reverse complement strand
CGCCTCGAAAAGCAGCTCGACCTCATCCTCGATGCCGGGCATTGCGGGGTCGTGCCGAGCACGGTCATCGACCTCACGGGCGACTCGCCGGCGGTGCTGAGAGTGGGCAGCGGGCCGGTCGAAACCCTCGGCCTGGCGCGGGTCGACTGAGGCTCGGCTGAGCGTTCCATCGCGGCCGGGGTGCGCTGCCGCATCTGCTAAAATCGCGCCCTCACAGCGCAATTCCCGCGGCGATGGAAATCAATCAACTCATACAAACCATTGCCCTCTACGCGCTTCCCGTGCTGTTCGCCATCACGCTGCATGAGGCTGCGCATGGCTACGTGGCGCGCCATTTCGGCGACATGACCGCATTTGCCCAGCGCCGCATCAGCGTCAACCCGTTACGCCACGTCGATCCGGTCGGCACGATCCTGGTGCCGCTCGTGATCCTGCTGGTGTCCGGAGGGCGTTTCCTGTTCGGCTGGGCGAAGCCGGTCCCGGTCAACTACTCGGCGCTGCGCAAACCCAAGCAGCACATGGCCTTGGTGGCCGCCGCAGGCCCGGCGGCCAATCTCGCGATGGCGCTGGGATGGGCGCTGCTGCTCAAGCTCGGCGTGGAATTGCCCGAAGGCGGGTATTCGGAGGCCTTTGTGCGCATGTCCGAGGCGGGCGTGCGGGTCAACCTGATCTTCATGCTCCTTAACCTCCTGCCGATCCTGCCGCTGGATGGCGGCCGGATCCTCGCCAGCCTGTTGCCGAACCGGGTCTCGGGGCAGTACTCCAGGCTCGAGCCGTGGGGCCTGCCGCTCCTGCTCGTGCTCGTGGTCACCAATGTCCTCGACTCGGTGCTCGGTCCCTTGCTCGTGATTTCCGAGTCGCTGATTCACGCGGTCGTGTTCCTCTAACCCCAATCCATGCACGAACCCCGAGTACTTTCCGGCATGCGTCCCACGGGGGCGCTGCACCTGGGCCACTATCACGGCGTCCTCAAGAACTGGGCCCGGCTGCAGATGGAATATCCGTGCCTGTTCTTCGTCGCCGACTGGCACGCGCTGACCACGAACTACGACGAGACCGGCTCGATCGAGCAGAACACCTGGGACATGGTGGTCGACTGGCTCGCAGCCGGCATCGACCCGGCCCAGGCGACGCTGTTCATCCAGTCGCAGGTGCCGGAGCACGCCGAGCTGCACCTTCTGCTTTCGATGATTACGCCGCTGGGCTGGCTCGAGCGCGTGCCGACCTACAAGGACCAGCAGGAGAAGCTCTCCAACAAGGACCTGTCGACCTACGGGTTCCTCGGCTATCCGCTCCTGCAGTCGGCCGACATCCTGATCTACCGCGCCAACATGGTGCCGGTCGGCGAGGACCAGGTCCCGCACGTCGAATTCACGCGCGAGGTCGCGAGGCGCTTCAACCATCTCTACGGCCGCGAGCCCGGATTCGAGGACAAGGCCAAGGCCGCGGTGAAGAAAATGGGCAGCAAGAAGGCGCGCCTGTTCAACGAGCTTCGCACCAAGTACCTGGAGCAGGGCGACGAGGCGGCGCTCGGCTCGGCGCGCGTGCTGCTCGAGGAGACCCAGAACCTGCCGCGCGGCGACGTCGAACGCCTCTACGGGTGGCTCGAGGGCAGCGGCAAGAAGATTCTCGTGGAGCCCGACGCTCTGCTCACCGAGTCCTCGCGTCTGCCTGGCCTCGACGGGCAGAAAATGTCCAAGTCCTACGGCAACGACATTTCCCTGCGCGAGGATGCGGCGTCGGTGACCAAGAAGATCCGCACCATGCCGACCGATCCGGCGCGCGTAAAGCGCACCGACCCCGGCAACCCGGAGCATTGCCCGGTCTGGCAGTTCCACCTTGTGTATTCCGACGACGAGCGCAAACAGTGGGTGCGGAAGGGCTGCACGACCGCGGGCATCGGCTGCCTCGATTGCAAGCAGCCGGTGATCGAGGCGGTGCTGGCCGAGCAGGCGCCGATGCGCGAACGCGCGCAGACCTACATCGATGACCCGACGCTGGTGAAGAACATCATCGCCGACGGATGCGAGAAGGCGCGCCGGATGGCGAGCGAAACCATGCGCGAGGTCCGCGCAGCGATGGGCCTGGCCGCCTCCTGAATGGCCGCCCCCGTGTCCCAGGCAGGCATCGACCTCGACGACACGGCGGTGGTGGCGTTGCCGCGCGTCGCAAAGATCTACGGCGAGAGGCTGATCCAGCTTCCCCTGGACCTGTATATCCCGCCCGACGCGCTCGAGGTTTTCCTGGAGGCTTTCGAGGGCCCGATGGACCTCCTGCTGTACCTGATCCGCAAGCAGAACCTCGACGTGCTGGATATCGCAATGGCCCCGCTCACGCGGCAGTACCTCGAGTACGTCGAGGCTGCGCGCGCAAAGAACCTCGAGCTCGCTGCCGACTACCTTGTGATGGCGGCGATGCTGATCGAGATCAAGTCGCGCATGCTGCTGCCGCGACCGCCTTCGGTGGCCGGGGAAGAAGAGGATCCCCGCGCCGAGCTGGTGCGCCGTCTTCTCGAATACGAACAGATGAAGAAAGCCGCACGCAAGCTCGACGAGCTGCCGCAGGAAGGACGCGACGTGCTCGCGGTCTCGGTCTGGATCGAGCGGACCGTGACCGAAAGGATGCCGGAGGTCAACGCGCAGGACCTGGCCGAGGCCTGGCGCTCGCTGCTGCATCGGGCGCGCCTGTCCGCCCATCACCACGTGACCAGGGAGCAACTGTCGGTCCGGGAGTACATGACCCTGATTCTGCGTCAGCTCAACGAGGCGGGCATGCGCGAGTTCACCGAGTTGTTCGACACCACGCGGGGCGCGCCGATCCTGGTGGTCACCTTCATCGCGCTCCTCGAGCTTGTGCGCGAGGCGCTGGTCGAAATCACCCAGTCGGAATGTTTCGCCCCGATTTACGTAAAATTGGCCCATGCTCAATCCCACTGAAGCCAAACGCATCATCGAAGCGGCGCTGCTGGCGTCGCAGGAGCCCGTCCCGCTCAGCGGCATCCGCCGCTTGTTCGAGGAGGAGATCGGCACGGACACCTTGCGGCGCCTCCTGGGCGAGCTGCGCGAGGAGTGGGCCGGCCGCTCGGTCGAGCTGGTGAACCTCGCCACCGGCTGGCGCTTCCAGACGCGGCCCGAATTCCAGAAATTCGTCGACCGGCTCATCCCGGACAGGGCGCCGCGCTACTCGCGCGCGGTGATGGAGACGCTCGCGATCATCGCCTACCGCCAGCCGGTCACGCGCGGCGATATAGAGGACATCCGGGGCGTCGCGGTTTCGGCGCAGATCGTGCAGTCACTCGAAAACCGCGGCTGGATCGACGTAGTCGGCCACCGCGAAGCGCCGGGGCGCCCGGCGCTGTATGCCACCACGAAGTCCTTCCTCGACGACCTCGGCCTGCGCTCCCTGCAGGAACTGCCGCCGCTCGAGGAAATCGCCAGGACATTGCCCCTTGAGCCCACGCCCCCCGCAGAAACCGCCGACCAAGCAGAGCAGGCGCCCGACGACGGATCGTCCGAAAAGCGGGCGCCCGATGACGGCGGCGAAGCCGAACTCTCCGCTGCGCCCGCCGAGGCGGGCGCAACCGGCGCATAAGCGTCCCGACGGCGACGAAGCAGGATCCGTCTCGCGCACCCAGGGCGCGGTGCATCGGCGCGCTGCCGCCGCGGTTGCAGCCGAGCCCATCCGCCTGCAAAAACTGCTCGCGCAAGCCGGCTTCGGGTCGCGCCGCGAGATCGAGGACTGGATCACCGGCGGGCGGCTGACCCTTAACGGGCGCCTCGCGCAGCTCGGCAACCGCGCCACCCCCAAAGACAAGATCGAGCTGGACGGCAAGCCGCTCGCATTCGAGCAGGCCTCGGACGAAATCCGCGTGCTCATGTACCACAAGCCCGAGGGCGAGCTCGTCTCGCGCCACGATCCCAAGGGACGGCCGACCGTGTTCGCCAACCTGCCGAAGATCAAGGGCGCCAAGTGGATGTCGATCGGGAGGCTGGACTACAACACCAGCGGCCTGCTGCTGTTCACCAATTCGGGCGAGCTTGCCAACGGGCTGATGCACCCGCGCTTTGGCGTCGAACGCGAGTACGCCGTGCGGGTGTTTGGCGGGCTCAGCGAAGAAGAGGTGGCGCGGCTCCTTGCGGGTGTCCTTCTGGGCGATGGGATGGCGGCATTCGAAAGGGTGGTTCCGGCCGGAGGGGAAGGGTCCAACCGCTGGTACCGGGTGAGCCTGAAGGAGGGGCGCAACCGGGAGGTCCGCCGGCTGATGGAGGCGCTGGGCAAGCAGGTCAGCCGCCTCATGCGCCTGCGCTACGGCAGCGTCACTCTCCCGGAAGAAGTGAAACCGGGCGAGTGGCGCGAGCTCGAGCCCGCCAAGGTCGCCGAGCTCACCAACCCGGGCGCGAAGGCACCCGCCACCCTGAAAATCCCCCGCAAGGCGCGTTGAAAGCCCCGCGGACGTTGTCCCGGGTGGCAAAATTTGTTATAATTCCAATGATTTATTGGGTGTGGGCAATAAGTGGGCTTCAGGCCCATTTTTTATTTGCGCCGCCCGAAACCTTGAATAAGGCCGGTTTGGCGCGAAATTACGCATGGGACCCTTGGCAAGCAGAGTGGAACCGACCCTCGCGGGTCTGGGATACGAGCTGGTGGATGCGCAGGCATCCAACCATGGCCGGTTCCTGCGCATTTTCATCGACAAGCCGGGTGGGATAACGGTCGACGATTGCGCAGGCGTAAGCCGCCATCTGGCCCGCTATTTCGCGGTCGAGGGGCTGGACTACGAAAGGCTGGAGGTGTCGTCGCCGGGGCTGGACAGGCCGCTGCGCAAACCTGCTGACTTTGTTCGTTTCGCCGGCCAGAAGGCCGACGTGCGGATGACGCAGGCGAGTCCGGACGGCCGCAAGCGGTTCGTCGGCGTGCTGCAGGGCATTGAGGGAACGAAATTGTCGATGGAAGTGGATGGCGCCAGGGTTGCGCTTGAACTCGAAGGTGTGGAACGGGCCAGGCTCGTTCCGGACCTGTAAGCAAAGTAGGAGTGGGAAGATGAGCCGGGAAATTCTGCTGCTGGTGGACGCGTTGGCGCGCGAGAAAAATGTCAATCGGGACACGGTTTTCGCCGCGCTCGAGATGGCGATCGCCTCGGCGACCAAGAAGCGGTTTACGGAAGACACCGACATCAGGGTGGCCATCGACCGAAATACGGGCGCCCACGAGGCCTTCCGCCGCTGGCACATCGTGCCGGACGACACCGCCGACTACAACACCGCCCAAATGACCTCGCTCGAGGAAGCGCAGGAGAAGAAACCCGACGCCCAGATGGACGAATACATCGAGGAGCGCATCGAGGACGTGCCGTTCGGCCGGATCGGCGCGCAGACCGCCAAGCAGGTGATTCTGCAGCGCATCCGCGACGCCGAGCGCGAGCAGATCCTCAACGACTTCCTGTCCCGCGGCGACGAACTCGTCACGGGCACGGTCAAGCGCATGGAGCGCGGCAGCGCGATCGTCGAATCGGGCCGCATGGAAGCCTTGCTTCCGCGCGAGCACATGATCCCGAAAGAGAACCTGCGCATCGGCGACCGCGTCCGCGCCTGGGTCATGAAGATCGACCGCTCCGCCCGGGGTCCCCAGCTGATCCTGTCTCGTACCGCGCCCGAATTCATCATGAAGCTGTTCGAGCTCGAGGTGCCGGAGATCGAGGAAGGCCTGCTCGAGATCAAATCGGCGGCGCGCGATCCGGGCGTGCGCGCCAAGATCGGCGTACATACCAACGACCGCCGCATCGACCCGATCGGCACCTGCGTCGGCATGCGCGGCTCGCGCGTGCAGGCGGTCACCCAGGAATTGGCCGGCGAGCGCGTCGACATCGTCCTGTGGTCGGCGGACCCGGCCCAGTTCGTGATCGGCGCACTTGCGCCCGCCGAAGTGAGCTCGATCGTCGTCGACGAGGAAAAACACAGCATGGACGTGGTGGTGGACGAGGAGAACCTCGCGATCGCGATCGGCCGCAGCGGGCAGAACGTGCGCCTTGCCTCGGAGCTCACGGGCTGGACGCTCAACCTGATGACGCAGGAGGAATCCGAGAAGAAGCAGCAGGAAGAAGGCAAGAGCATCAAGGACCTCTTCATGGAGAAGATCGACGTCGACGAGGAAGTCGCTGACATCCTCATCCAGGAGGGCTTTTCCACGCTCGAGGAGATCGCCTATGTCCCGATCACCGAGATGATGGAGATCGACGCGTTCGACGAGGACACGGTCAACGAGCTGCGCAGCCGCGCGCGCAACGCGCTGCTGGTCCAGGCGATCGCCAGCGAGGAGAAAGTGCAGGGCGTCGACCAGAACCTGCTCAACCTCGAAGGCATGGATACCGCGCTCGCGGCGAAGCTCGCCGAGGGCGGGGTGAAGACGCGCGACGACCTCGCCGACCTCGCGGTGGACGAGCTTTCCGAGCTGACCGGCATCGATGACGAGCGCGCCAAGGGACTGATCATGGCCGCCCGCGCCCATTGGTTCGCCGACGAGCCGGCCGACCCGGCAGCAGTGCAGAAGGAGGCTTCATAAGCATGGCCCAGACCAGCGTCGCCCAATTTGCGAGCGAGCTCAAGGTCCAGCCCTCGGTCCTGCTCGAGCAGCTCAAGGCTGCCGGCGTGAACAAGGCGGTCCCCGAGGACTCGCTCACCGAGCAGGACAAGTCGCGCCTGCTCGAGTACCTGCGCCGCTCGCACGGCTCGCAAGAGCCCAAGACCAAGATCACGCT
>JBBQNG010000236.1:0-6806 GCA_038329645.1 Burkholderiales bacterium | reverse complement strand
CAGCGGCAGACCGGCACGGCATTCGCGCTTAACGCGATGATCGAGGTCGATCGCGTGGAATTGCTCTCGGGTGAAGTCGAAGTGGTGAACACCCCGTCCAACAGCGGCAAAGGGCAGAAGATCTCTCGCTGCCCGACGTGCCGAATTGCCGTCTGGAGCAACTACAGCGGCGGCGGAGACACGATCCGCTTCGTGCGCGTCGGCACGCTCGACGAGCCCGACCGATGCCCGCCCGAGATCCATATCTTCACGATGTCCAAGCAGCCCTGGGTCGTGCTGCCGCCGGGGCCGCCGGTGTTTTCCGAGTACTACACCCCGAGCGAAGTGTGGCCGAAAGAGAGCCTCGAACGGCGCGCCGCGGCGCTGGCGAAATCGCAACCGAAGTAGGAAATTCCGCCTGAAAATCCTGTTCCACTTCGACGCGAGCGAAGCGCTCGCCGAAAAGGCCCGCCGCATGGCCGCGCCTTTCGCGCTCGCGTGCTGCCCCGAGAGCAGCGACACGGCTTTCGATGCGGAGATCGGCACCACCGAGGTGTTGTGGCATTCGCTCAAACCCGTCACCGCGCAGGTGATCGCCCGCGCACCGAGGCTGCGTCTCATCCAGAAAATCGGCACCGGGGTGAACACCATCGACCTCGACGCGGCCAAGGCGCGCGGGATCGCCGTCTGCAATCTGCCGGGCGCCAATGGTCGAGCGGTCGCCGAGATGGCCTTGCTGCTCATGCTCGCCTGCCTGCGGCGCCTGCGCGACCTCGATGCGGCGGTGCGCGTACCCGGCGGCTGGCACGCGGTGACCGGCCTGCAGGACAGCTTCGGGGAGATCGGCGGGCGCACGGTGGGACTGGTCGGCTACGGCGCCGTGCCCCAGGCGTTGGCGGGGTGGCTCACGGCGATGGGCGCTAACGTCCTGTACTGCTCGCGCACTGCCCGCGACTGCCCTTACGAGCGCCTGGCGCTCCCCGAGCTTCTTGCGCGCTCGGACATCGTCTCGCTGCACGTGCCGCTGACCGACGCGACGCACGGCCTCATTGGCGCGTCGGCGCTGTCACTCATGAAGCCCGGCGCTATCCTCATCAACACTGCGCGCGGTGGCCTCGTGGAGGAAGCGGCGCTGGTAGCGGCACTGAAGTCCGGCAAGGTCGGCGCAGCTGGGCTCGACGTTTTTGCGCACGAGCCGCCGCCCGCGTCGAACCCGCTGCTGGCGTTGCCAAACGTGGTCGCCTCACCGCATTTGGCCTGGCTCACGCAGGAGACACTGGAGAGGTGCCTCGAACTAGCGGTGGAGAATGTGCGCAGGTTGAGGGATGGGGAGGCGCTGATGAACCGGGTGATTTAGGGTGGGGGAGAATAGTTGCCATGGGAGATGCAGCACAACACTTGCTGAAATCCTTCGAAGCCCTGTCCGAGGCCGATCGGCGGGAGGTGTTGGAGGATCGGTATTGAGGGCCGCCTCTCTGACGCCGTTCGCAGGATCAGCGCCGAAGGATCTCAGCGTGCCGTGCAATCAGAGCGGCCCGCTCTTTTTGTTCCGCCTTCGTCATGTCAGGATCGGCTTGTGACGACGGCCAGTTCACAATGTTCGCGTGTCGGGGCGGAGGCTCCTGAGCGACGACATCCAACTGAACCGATCTGACATGCTTCGCCTTGACAATGGCGGCCCCATGCAGGGTCCGAGTGGCATCCACGTGATCACTCGCGATCTGCCAAAGCGACGCAGGCGGATGGCTTCCGTGCCGAAACACGGATGTCTCGCCATTCTTGGGATTGGGCAGAAATGCGGTGGCTTTGACGCCGGCAGCATTGAAATGACCGGACGACATGAGGAATCTTGCGAGATCTTCCTCGTTATCGACCGTGTCAGCGAGGCCCGACGCCAGCATGTCCGCCTTTCATGATTCCTTCGATACCCAAGAGGATTCTGGTCGGAACGCGCACCCCGTCAAACCGTGCCACAGCATGACCCTTGTCGGCTCCATCGAGCCACGCATACGCCAGCCGATCATTCATACCTACACTCATTGAGAAAAGGCGATTGCGCGACACGATCCAGTCGAGGGATATCGAACCGTCAGGCTCGGGAGCGAACTCCGGCAATGGCACATCGTCAGGCAATGCACGTATGAAGGCGATGGCTTTGAAAACGGCCAGTCGATGTATTGGATATGCGCCATTGCCATCCCAATCGGGTTCGGCATGGTCATTCGCCAAAGCCCAAATTTTAGAGATGGCCGCACCCTTGCTGCCGAACAACGCTTCGGAACGCTCAACGCGATCCACCACATCGCTGGCGGCCTGTCGAAGTGTTTGCGCTTCGCTCGAGACGGCACTTCCTGCGCGCGCAAGCGAATGCAGGGCGGCGAATCCCGGTGCGCTAACTATTGAAAAAGCTTCAAGCATTTGTCGGTAAGCGTCTTCTCGAAAACCAGGTTCTTCAATTCCCGTAACGATTGAATCTTGGAGCTAAGAAGTGGCCAGTCACTCGGCTCGTCATCCACAGACTTCAATGTTTCAATATCGAAGATGACCGGAAGACTATCACCTTCCGCTGGCTGAGTCGCGAGAACGATATTCACCCGATTCCCAGTGCCTGCATCCACTGCGGAGTGTTGATTTAGGAACCCCACGAAGGTCAGTTTGTCTTCGTCCGGAAGCCGGGGACCGAGATTCAGATAATCGTCTAAATCGACCCGTCCCTCCGTCAGAGGAAGCAGGATGCGATTGATGTAACGCAATCGAATAAGCCGGATTTGAACCGGCGCAGCGAAGTCGGCAAATAAGCGCCATGTGCGCTCCATTTCAGGCAGGTAGTCGTCCAGGCTTACATACGGAGCGAGTCGATTGAATGAGAAACCCTGCGCGCGCACTTGCACGAGTTGCTTTTCGTCATCCTGCAGGAACTGGAGCGCCTGAATCCCTTGCTTGCTCGTCATCCTCGGCGCGCCGTCGATCGGCGCCACAACCAGGTGTTCCTGAATGAACTGTTTCCGCAATTTTGGGTAGCGGTGACCGAGAGCGTCATGCGCAGAGGGCTCCAATGCCACCAGATCGAAGGCGGGGGGCATATCGCAATCAATATCGAGCACCGCCTCCACGATAGGCGGAACCCTTATTTGTTGAAGTCGATCGTTCATTTTTGAAGAATGCTACACCTTGGCTTTTCGAAGAACTCGTTGCTCATGCGCTTGGCTTATTGTTGTCGCTTGCCTATGATCGCCCTGCGGCAGAAGATACCGGGGCAGGGGTCTTCACGCAATAAGGCTTAGGTATCCCGCAGACGGCCCCGATGATCCCCGGAACCAGGCTGGCTTCTCATCGAGCTGTGGCATAGAAAGTCAAACTTTTATTCCGTAAGAATGGCTATCCGTGCGGTTCTATAGTACTTTTATTTGCCGATTCTAGAAATTGCTCCTGCGGAGAAGTCGATGAATCCGTTGCGCCTTTTAGCCATTGCCATGTCCCTGTCGTCTGCTGTTCCCGCCGACGCCCGCATCACCGAGATCAACGTCCAGAAGGTCGAGCCGTTCGCCAACGGCGCGACCTTCGGCGATGCGGGCGCGTACGAGCGGGTCGGGGGCGTGGCCAAGGGCGAGCTCGATCCGGCCGATCCGCGCAACAAGGTGATCGTCAACATCGACCGCGCGAACTCAAGGAAGCCCACCCCGTGAAGGACAAGACCCTCAGGATAGGCTCCGGCGCCGCATGGTGGGGCGACCGCGTCGAGCCCGCGATCCTCAACGCCGACAAGGGCGACCTCGACTACCTGTGCTTCGAGACGATGGCAGAGGCCACGATATCGGCAGCGCAGGTTCGCGCACGGCGCGAACCAACCTTTCCCGGCTATGACACGTATCTCGACGCGCGCATCAGCGGCGTATTGCCCGGCTGCCTCAGGCGCGGCACGAAGATCGTCACCAACCAGGGCTGGATCAATCCGGACGCGGCTGCGCAGCGCGTGGTCCACTGGCTGCGCGAGAACGGCGCAAAAGGCGTCAAGGTGGCTGCGGTAAACGGCTCGCTGATCACCGACCGCGTGCTCGAGCTCACGACCACGATCCTCGAGAACGGCGAGCCGACCTCGACGCTCAAGCCCAACCTCGTTTCCGCCGAGGCGTATCTCGGCGCCGAGCCCATCGTCGAAGCGCTCAAGGCCGGCGCGCAGATCGTGGTCACCGGCCGCGTCGCGGACCCGTCGCTCTTCCTCGCGCCGATGATGTACGAGTTCGGCTGGGACCCGCTCGACCACATTCACCTCGGCGCAGGCAGCGGCATCGGCCACCTGCTCGAATGCGGCGCGCAGGTAACGGGCGGGTACTTTTCCGATCCGGGCTTCAAGGATGTGCCCGAGCCGTGGAACCTCGCTTTCCCGATCGCGGAAGTCGCACCCGATGGCAGCTGCGTGCTTTCCAAGGTTGCAGGCACCGGCGGTGCGATCAACCTGATGACGGTGAAAGAACAGTGCCTGTACGAGGTGCACGACCCGGCCAACTACCTCACGCCGGACGTGGTCGTGGATTTCACCGGCATCCGCCTGGAGCAGGTCGGCCCCGATCGCGTACGGGTGACCGGTCTCACGGGCAAGCCGCGCACCCCGACGCTCAAGGTTTCCATTGGCTGTACCGAAGGCTACATCGGCGAGGACATGTTTTTCTACGCCGGTCCGGGGGCGCTCAGGCGCGCAAAGCTCGCGAAAAAAATCCTCGAGGAGCGCTTCAAGATCGTGAAATTGCAGGCCGAGGACCTGCGCATCGATTTCCTCGGCGTCAATGCGATCCACGGCGAGATGTCGCCCACGGACGGGCCCGAACCCTACGAGGTGGCCGTACGCGTTGCCGCGCGCACGAAAACCAAGGAAGAAGCCATCAAGGTCGGCCGGGAAGTCGACGGCATGGCGGTGTCCGGCGTCGCGCATACGGGCAAGCGCGTGCCGCACCAGGACCGCTTCCGCGAAATCATCGGCGTATGGTCCTCGCTCGTGGCGCGCGAGAAGGTCCACCCATCGATCAACTATTTCGTGAGCTGAGCATGAAGGTCAGGCTCCAGCATGTCGCCCACGCCCGCTCGGGCGACAAGGGCAACACTTCGAACATCATGGTCATCGCCTACGAGCCCGAGTTCTATCCGCTGCTGAAGGCGCAGCTCACCGCGGAGCGCTTCAAGGCGTTCTATGCCGGCACGGTCAAAGGCGACGTGCTGCGCTACGAAGTCGACGGCATAGGCGCGCTCAACTTCGTCGCCCACGGCGCGCTGGGCGGCGGCGTGTCGAGGAGCCTGTGCCTGGACAACTACGGCAAGGCGCTGTCGGCGGCGGTGCTCGGGTTCGAGATCGAAGTGCCCGAGGCCCTCAAAGGCAAGCTGCGCGGCGTGCAATGAAGTCGCTGCGCTCGGCGGTGCTATTGCCGCTCCTCAATGCCGATGCAGTCAACAAGGCACAGGGTGCCCTCGCGCTCGACATCGACCTGCCTGTCGGCGCCGACGGCGCGATCGATTCACCGCCCGGCATTCCGGGCCGCCCCGCTCACCCGGCGCTCGTGCCCCACAGCGGCCTGGAGCAACGCCCCCTCACGACCCCCGAAGGGCGTGCGATGCTGGTCCACTCGATCGCGCACATCGAATTCAACGCCATCGACCTCGCGCTCGACATCGTCTGGCGCTTTCCCGCCATGCCGGAGGACTTCTATCGTGACTGGGTTTCGGTCGCGAAGGAGGAAGCAAAGCACTTCATGCTCCTGCGCGACCATCTGGTCACGCTCGGCTTCGACTACGGCTCGTTCCAGGCGCACACCGGCCTGTGGGAGATGGCCAAGAAGACCTCCGGCGACCTGCTCGCGCGCCTAGCCCTCGTTCCGCGAACGCTCGAAGCGCGCGGTCTCGACGCCTCGCCGCTGGTGAAGAAGAAGCTCGTCAGCGTCGGCGACCACAAGGCCGGCGCGATCCTCGAGCTGATTTTGCGCGAGGAGATCGGCCACGTGGCGATAGGCAACCGCTGGTACCGGTACGTCTGCGCGGAACGCGGGCTCGACCCGGTCGCCACGTACTCCGACCTCGCCACGCAGTACGACGCTCCGTTCCTGCGCGGGCCGTTCAACCTGGAGGCGCGCCGCGCGGCCGGATTCGACGAAGAGGAACTCGCCGCACTGGGGCGATGAAAGCGGCCCTCATCGCTCGCTACGCCTGGGCTTCTCCGTGCACCCTGGTCGGCTTGCTACTGGTTGCGCCGACTTTCCTCTTCGGCGCCAAAGCGCAGATCGTCGGCGGCGTGATCGAAGTCGCGAACCCCCTGTACGAAGGCGCCGGCGAGCAAAAGCTCTGGCCATTCACGGCGATCACCTTCGGCCACGTCGTCATTGCCCGCAGGGTGGCGGACCTCGACCTGCTTCGCGCGCACGAGCACGCGCACGTGCGGCAGTACGAGCTGTGGGGGCCTCTCTTTTTCGCCGCCTATCCCCTGGCAAGCCTGTGGCAGCTGCTGCGCGGCGGGCGGCCCTACTTCGACAACTGGTTCGAGGTCCAGGCGAGGCACAATGCGGCGAGGGACACCTTCACGTGAGGAGACAAGAATGAAAACGCTAAAACTGAACTGGCCTGGCGCGGTCCTGGCCTCGATCCTTGCCTGTTATGCCGGCCTTGCCCTCGCCCACAGTTCCCCGATAAGCAGGTGAAGATCATCGTGCCCTACCCGCCTGCGGGCACCACTGACATCCTCGCCCGGCTGATCGCCCACAAGCTGACCGATCGCATGAAGCAGCCCTTCGTCGTCGAGAACCGTCCCGGTGCCGGCGGCGCGATCGGCGCCGTGTTCGTGGCGA
>JBBQNG010000235.1:0-6856 GCA_038329645.1 Burkholderiales bacterium | reverse complement strand
TGACGGCCCACGTTGCGCTGCAGAAAGCCCTCGCCGGCAATTCCGGCTTCCACGTCTCCTCGGCGGGTACGGACGACTACCCGCATATTTGCGCTGCAGAAAGCCCTCGCCGGCAATTCCGGCTTCCACGTCTCCTCGGCGGGTACGGACGACTACCCGCATATCGTGAGGCCGTACACTGCCGGGTACCTGCACTCGAAAGGGTTCGACGTGAGCAGCCACCAGCGGCGCACGCTCACAGACGCAATCCTAGGCGGCTCGCAGCTCGTAGTTTCAATGAGCACCGACCACCAGGCGATCATTCGCGAGCGGTTTGGACGCGAGACGCCGCTTTTCCTGGAAGCGTGCGGCGAGGCGGCCGAGTGGCTGCCGGACATCGAGGACGTGATCCCCGACTACCGCACCAACCGCGCGGCAGTCGAGGCGCATGTTCGCAGTACGGTCGACCGCATCCTCAATCTCGTGCCGCGGATGGCGGCGAATTTCGATGAATTGAGACAAAAGTATCCCTGAAGGACAACCAGGAGGCAGGCCATGGGTCGATTGGACGGCAAGCGGGCGATCGTTACGGGCGCGGGGAGCGGCATCGGGCGGGCGAGCGCGCTTCTCTTTGCAAAAGAGGGCGCCTGGGTGCTCGCGGTGGACAAGACCGCCGACGCGGTAGAGGAGACCGCGGCGAAGATCAAGGCTGCTGGCGGCCGGGCCGTCGCAATGGCGGCCGACGCGGGCAGCGATTCCGATGTGCAGGCTTACGTAAAGCGCGCCATCGCGGAATTCGGCGGCCTTGACGTGGTGTACGCCAACGCCGGGATCAGCGGCGGGCTGGTGCCGATCTTCGAGCAGACGGTCGAGCACTGGCAGGAGATCCTGCGCGTGAACCTCATCGGTCCCTTCCTCGCGATCAAGCATGCGGGCCGCCACATGGTGGCGCAGAAAGCCGGCTCGATCGTCTGCACCGCCTCGGTCGCGGGCCTGCGGGCGAACGCCGGCGGGAACCCCTACAGCGCGAGCAAGGCGGGGGTGATCAGCCTCGTGCAGACGGCGGCCAACTCGTTTTACGGCACGGGCGTGCGCGTAAATGCGATCTGTCCCGGCCTCATCGAGACCGGCATGACCAAGCCGATCTTCGACTTCGCGAAAGAGCGGGGGACGGCGGCCAACATCGGCCAGCTGAATCCCCTGAACCGCTCCGGCGAGCCGCATGAGATCGCAGCGATGGCGGCTTTCCTCGCGAGCGATGAGGCGTCGTATGTCAACGGGCAGGCCATTGCGGTGGACGGCGGGCTTTCCGCCACCCATCCGTTCAGGCGGCCGCGACCGTGACCATGATCGGCTCCGTGCTGCGCGGGGTTTTCTCCGCCAACCGGGACGCCGAGGCCAATGCGCGTGCAGGCACTCCGAAAATCCAGGTGTACCTGCGCCAGTGCTTCCTCAGCCCGAACGCCAGCCTTCCAACCCGTTCGCGGCCCGAGTGGTTCGACAAGGGCAAAGTATTCGCCAATTTCAATCGCATGATCGACCCGCAGCTGGCCGCCTGCGAGATTGTTTATGACAATGCCCTGGGCCCGAGATCGGAGACTTTCCTGGCGGGCGCAACGGACTGCGTCGAAATCGCCGCGGGCACCGAAGCCGGCAGCTTCCTGAAGACGCTGGACATCGCGATGGCGAGCGGCCTTCCCGACGACACGATCCTGTATTTTCTCGAGGACGACTACCTGCATCGCGAGAGCTGGTGCACTGCGCTTATAGAAGCCTTCGACCTGGGTGCGCACTATGTCGCCCTTTACGACCACCGGGACAAGTACACCGCTTACCCCGGTCTCGAGAGCGCAATCCTGGTCTCGAAGTCGTCGCACTGGCGGGCCACGCCCTCGACGACCAACAGCTACGCCGTAAAGTTCGGCACATTGCGCGAAGACATCGCCGTCCACCGTCACTTCAGCCTCCATAACGACAACGGCGTATCGCTCGATCACCAGAAGTTCGAGGAACTGTGGAAGCGCAAGCGCACCCTGATCAGCCCCATGCCGGGCTACAGCACGCACTGCGACGACAAGCACCTGAGCCCGGTGATCAACTGGGCGTCCTACTGCAGATAGCAGTCGCCTACCTTCATTGCGGATCGAATTCCATGAGGAGCTGGCCGGGCGCGACCTGCGCACCCTTGGCGACATGGACTGCCTTGACCCGGCGCGCAATGGGGGCGGACAACGTGTGCTCCATTTTCATCGCCTCGAGGACGATGAGCGCGCCGCCTGCAGCAACCGCGTCGCCGGGACCGGCATGCACCTGCGCGACCTTGCCGTTCATGGGCGCGACCAGGCGGCCGTCCGCGGCGCCGGCGACCGCGCGCTGGGGCGGATCCATCGAAGCGTCGCGCCATGTCCGCGAATACCCATTCAGCAGGAAAAGGAGCGTGCGGCCGATCCGCAAGTGCGGGAGGGCGGGGAGGTCCATGGATTGGGGACGAAGCGCGTTGGTCCAGCCCGCCCATTCGCCGAATCCGGCCTCCGCGGCGCAGCTCGACGCGTAGAGGGCGCGAGCCGCCTCGCCCCCGGCGTCGTCGAGCTCCGGCATTTTCCAGCCGGCGAATCGCTCGCCGAGGATGCCCGTGGTGGGTCCTTGTGTTGTGAACACATCGTCGCGCAGGACGGCCGCGAGGAAGGATGCGTTGTGCGGCACGCCAAGCGCCACGGTGTTCTCCAGGGCCGTGGCAAGCGTTTCGCGCGCCTTGTCGCGCGTCGTCCCATGCGCTACGATTTTTGCAATCATCGAGTCGTAGTGCGGCGGAATTTCGGCGCCGCTCTCCAACGCATGGTCGACGCGCACGCCTATGGGCTCTTGCCAGAGTGCGAGGGTTCCGGCCTGCGGGAGGAACCCCTGCGCCGGATCTTCGGCGCACAGGCGCGCTTCGATTGCGTGGCCGCTGAAGCGGATGTCGTCCTGCGCAAAGGCCAGCTTTTCGCCGGCCGCGATGCGCAGTTGCCACTCGACCAGGTCGAGACCGGTGACCAGCTCGGTGACGGGGTGCTCGACCTGCAGCCGCGTGTTCATCTCCATGAACCAGAAATTCTTCCCTGCATCGCGCCTTCCTTCGACCAGGCATTCGACCGTCCCGGCGCCTGCATAGCCCACCGAGCGGGCTACCTTGATGGCGGCCTCACCGAGCTTTTTGCGCAGCTTTGCGTCCACGGCAGGCGAAGGCGTTTCTTCGATGAGCTTCTGGTGGCGGCGCTGGACCGAGCAGTCGCGCTCGCCCAGGTGCACGATGTTGCCGTGCGTATCGGCGAGGAGCTGGACCTCGATGTGGCGAGGTCCGTCGACCGCCCGCTCGAGGATGACGCGGTCGTCGCCGAACGAGGCGAGGGCCTCCGATTTGGCCGAGGCGAGGTGCGCTGCGAGCTCGCCTGCATTTCTCACCAGGCGCATGCCACGGCCGCCGCCGCCGGCCACGGCCTTGATCATGACCGGGTACACGATGCGCCCCGCGGGATCGAAGCTATCGAGCACCGGGACCCCGGCCTCGTGCGCGAGACGCTTCGCGTTGGCCTTGTCGCCCATCGCGCGGATCGCCTCGGGGGAGGGCCCGATCCACACGAGTCCCGAGTCGAGCACCGCCTGCGCGAAATCCGCGTTTTCGGCAAGGAACCCGTAGCCCGGATGGACTGCCTCCGCGCCGCTCTTTCGCGCTGCAGCGACTATCGACGCAATATTGAGGTACGACTCGCGCGGCGCAGCTCCGCCTATGCAGTACGCGGCATCCGCTTCCCGCATGTGCCGCGCTCCGCGGTCGGCTTCAGAGTACACGGCGATGCATCGCAGGCCCATGCGCCGTGCGGTGCGGAAGATGCGCAGCGCAATCTCCCCGCGATTCGCCACCAGCACGGATCGGAACATCGCGCCTATTTCCTCGGCAGCGTGCCCATGTACTTGCAGATGATGCCGAGCATGACCTCGTCGGCGCCGCCGCCGATCGAACCCAGCCGCCCGTCGCGATACGACCTCGACACCGGGTTGTCCCAGGTAAAGCCCATGCCGCCCCAGTACTGCAGGCAGGCGTCGGACACTTCGCGGCGGAGCCTTCCCGCCTTCAGCTTGGCCATCGAGGCGAGTTCGGTCACGTCCTGCCCGGTGATATAGAGCTCGCAGGCGCGATAGGTAAGCGCACGCAGGGCCTCGACCTCGGTCTTCAGCTCGGCGAGGCGGTAGTGCACATACTGGAAGTCGAGCACCGCCTGGCCGAAGATCTTCCTCTCCCGGATGTAGTCGATCGTCTCGCCGATGTTGCGCATGAGGCCCTGGACCGTGCTTGCCGCCGCCCAGAGGCGCTCCTCCTGGAACTGCATCATCTGGTAGGTGAAGCCCATGCCTTCCTCGCCGATGCGGTTCCTCTGCGGCACGCGCACGTCATCGAAACTGATGAGGCCGGTGTCGGAGGACATCATGCCGATCTTGTCGATTTTGGTCTTGGAGATGCCTTTCGAATTCATCGGCACGCAGATCAGGGTCTTGGTCTTGTGCGGGGCGCCTTCCGAGGTGTTGGCGAGCAGGCACATCCAGTCGGCCTGCAGGCTGTTGGTGATCCACATCTTGGAGCCGTTGATCACGTAGTCGCTGCCGTCCTTCTTCGCGAAAGTCTTGATGCTGGCCACGTCCGAGCCCGCGCCCTGTTCCGAAACACCGATGCAGGCGACGTAGTCGCCGGCAATCGATGGCGCGAGGAACTCCTTCCGCACGTCGTCCGAGCCGAAGCGCGCGAGCGCCGGCGTCGCCATGTCGGTCTGCACGCCGATCGCCATCGGCACGCCGCCGCACTTGATGTGGCCGAGCGTCTCAGCCATCACCATGGCGTAGCTGTAATCGAGGCCCATGCCGCCGTAGGCTTCGGGCTTGGTGAGGCCAAGCAGGCCCAGGTCGCCCAGCTTCTTGAACACCTCGTGGGCGGGGAACTGCTCGGCCTTCTCCCACTCGTCGACATGCGGGTTGATCTCGTTTTCGATGACGCGCTTGAGCGTGCGCCGGATTTCCTCGTGCTCCTGCGTGAATTGCATTCACTTCTCCCGGAAAATCCGGGACAGACCACGTTTTCCGCAAAAACGTGGTCTGTCCCTGTTTATGGTCCTGTTTATGGTCTTGCTACGCCGAACTGGATGGGACGCAGGCGGCGGGCATCGCCGTCCTTGCAGACGGAGAGCGCGAACCCGAGCACGTTGCGCGTGTCCCGCGGATCGATGATGCCGTCATCGAGCATCAGGCCCGAGGTCACGAAGGCGCTCGACTGGCTCTCGAAATTGTCGATGATCTTCCTTTGCAGCGCATCGATGGCGGCGTGGTCCGGTTCCTGGCCTTTGCGCTTTGCCCCCGCCTCCATGACGTTTCCCATGGTGAGGGCGGCCTGCTCCGCGCCCATTACTGCAGTCTGCGTGTTCGGCCAGGAGAACAGGAAGCGCGGCGCGTAACCGCGGCCGCACATGCCGTAGTTGCCCGCACCGAACGAGGCGCCGCACATGAGCGTGATCTGCGGCACGTTGGCATTCGATACCGCCTGGATCATCTTGGAGCCGTGCTTGATCATGCCGGCCTCCTCGGAAGCCTTGCCGACGATATAGCCGGTGGTGTTCTGCAGATAGAGGACAGGCAGGCCGGCCTGGCAGCACGCCTGGATGAAATGCGTGGCTTTGTTCGCGCCCGCGGGATCGAGAGGGCCGTTGTTGGTGACGATGCCCACCGGCATGCCCTGGATCGCGGCGTGCCCGCAGACCGTTGCCATGCCGTAGTCGGCCTTGAAGTCGAGGAAGTCGGAGTCATCCACAAACCGCGCGATGGCCTCACGCATGTCCACCGGCTTGCGGTAGTCCTCGGGCATGACGCCGAGCAGTTCATCGGCCGCGTAGCGCGGCGGCCTGCCGCCCGGCAGGAGCGAGGATTTCCATCCCAGGCGGGCCAGCACTTCGCGCGCATAGCGGATCCCGTCGGCGTCGTCCTCGGCAAGGTACTCGCCGAGGCCGGAAACGTGCGTGTGCATTACAGCACCACCCAGCTCCTCGTCGGTCGCAATTTCCCCGGTCGCAGCCTTGAGGAGCGGAGGGCCGGCAAGGAATGCCTTGGCACGACCGCGCACCATGATCACGTAATCGGAAAGTCCCGGCATGTAAGCGCCGCCGGCAGTCGAAGACCCATGCACGACTGTCACCACGGGAATGCCCGCAGCGGAAAGACGCGCCAGGTTGCGGAAAATCGAGCCGCCGTGGATGAACCCTTCGACCTTGTACTTGAGCAGGTTCGCGCCCGCCGACTCGACCAGGTGAACGAACGGCAGCTTGTTCTCCAGCGACAGGTCCTGCGCGCGCAGCAGCTTCTCGCGCCCCATGGCCTGGATCGCACCGGCATCGATGCCTGAATCGCTCGCCACCACCATCGAGCGCACGCCATTCACGTAGCCGATGCCGCTCAGCATGCCACCGCCGGGAATTGACTTGTCCGGGTCGGGATTGTCGCGGCAGTAGCCCGCGATGGAAGAAAGCTCGAGCCACGGCGCGCCCGGGTCCAGCAAGCGGGCGATCCGCTCGCGCGGGAGAAGCTGCCGGCGCCTGTCGAAAAGCGGTTTCGCTTTCGCCGACGTCTCGGCAGCGCGGGCCTCAAGCGAACGCAGCCGCGCCACAAGCTCGAGCATGCGCGTCCTGTTTCGTTGGAAGGCTTCGCCCGACGGATCGAGCTTCGAGGCGATCGCCGGCATCAGTCGCGCAGGATCTTGGGTAGTCGCGCGAGGTGGAAACCGTTGAACGGCATTGTCCTGCCGCGCGCAATCGGGCCGTCCCAAACGCGCTTGGCATTCGGCACCGCGCCATCCACGCGC
>JBBQNG010000234.1:0-6870 GCA_038329645.1 Burkholderiales bacterium | reverse complement strand
AAGATGAAGACGCGCGGCGTGAAGAACGTTCCGATCGCCGGCGCTGATGGCAGGCCGGTCGGCGTGCTCAACGCCGACGCGCTCGGTGCTCTTCTGCAGGAAGTCAAAGACGAGGAGTCGCTGCTGCGCGACTACGTGATGGGGGTCGGGTACTATTGACGAGTCAGCCGTTCGCTTTCTTCAGCGCCGCGCCGGCGCGGTGCCGCTGGCGATCGCGTCGGTGAAGGGCTATCTTGGGGTGCGCGGCAGGGCGAGGATCGCGGAATCGCATCCCGCCTGAAAGAGTGCGGCCTTGCTAGAATCGTCCGCACAGAGACCGGAAGGAGGCTATGCATGAGCCGCGACGTGATCGAAGTGGACAAGCCCTGGGTCAAGGCCATCCCGTTTTCGCTGGGCGTGGCAAGCGATGACCGGCTGCTGTTCACCGCCGGCATCACCGCCCGCGATCCGGAGGGCAAGGTCGTCGGCGTGGGTGACATCCGCGCGCAGATCGAGCAGTGCTTTCGCAATGTCGGCGACGTCCTGCACGCGGCGGGTGCTGACTACGGCGACGTGCTGAAATGGACCATGTTCACCACCGACATCGTGGCGTTCGGCAAGCACGGCGAGCTCTGGCGCAGCTTCTTCATCAACAAGCCGGCGAGCACGCTGGTGGAGGTCAGCCGCCTCGTGCTCCCGGAGATGCTGGTCGAGATAGAGGCGATCGCGCGCATCCCGGCCAAAACGAAAGCATGAACGCCCCCGCGCTTTCCGAAGTCGTAGACCGCACCGCTGCGGGAATCCTGGACGCCTGTACTGGTTGCGGCCGCTGTGTTGAAGTTTGCCCGGTGGTGCCGTTTGCCGGGCTCTCAGCCGCGGAGCCCAAGGCGGTCGTTGCCGGCGTGCTGCAAGCGCTGGGAGGCGCCGCGCCGATGTCGGGGGATGCGGCTATCTGGGCGCATCAGTGCAACGGGTGCGGAATCTGTATCCCGGCCTGTCCCGAAGGCGTGAACCCTCGCCGGATGATCATGCTGGCCAACACCCAGGACGCGAAGCGCGGCTCGGCGACGCCGCAGCTCTTTCGCAAGATGGCACGGGCCATCCGGTTGATGGCGGCCATGCAGCTTGTGCCCGAAGACCTGGCACGGCTGATGCAGCCACCGCGGGCGCACGATGTGGACGTTGTGTTCTACCTGGGATGCAACGCGATCCGCACGCCGCACATCCTGTTCAATGCGATGTATGTCCTGGATGCGCTGGAGGTCGAGTACGAGGTCTTGGGGGGCCCGTCAGCATGTTGCGGCATCATCCACAGCAAGTGGGAGGGGGACCTCAAAACAGGCGGGACGGTCACGCAGGTGACACTGCAGCGCTTCGGCGAATTCAAGCCGAAGAAAGTGCTGAACTGGTGCCCGTCCTGCGAGCTGCACCTGGGCGAGACCATCAAGGGCTACCGCGAAGTCAATTTCGAGTTCGACCACATCACCAAATACCTCGTGGAGCGTGAGGCCGATCTCGCGGCGCGGCTGACCACGCCCGTTCCCATGCGAGTGCTCCTGCATGCGCACGAGGGCATGGCGGAACTGGGGGGCAATGTCGCGCGGCTCCTGCGCGCGATTCCCGGTCTCACTTTGGTCGATACCGTGCTCGAGCCCGGGTACACCTGCGGCGGCTCGGGCGCGGACCGTTCGCCGGCGCTGAAGGCGCACATGCGCGAGGAAACCCTGCGGCGCGCTTCGGATTCCGGCATCGATGCGCTCGTCTCGCTCTACCACGGCTGCCACACGCAGCTTGCGGATGCGGGGCACAAACACGGCTTTCAGGTGCTCAATTTCACCGACCTCCTTGTGCGCAGTCTTGGCGGCACCCCGCGCGAAGACGCGCTGGAGGCGGTTCGTGCGATCGATGACTGGCGCGAAGTCGCGCGGCAGGCAGGGCCGTTGCTCCGGGCCAACGGCATCGAGATGGATGCCGAAGCGCTTGCTGCGGTGCTCCCCGAGGTGCTCACGTCGGCGGAGTTCCGGGGCGGGTTGCGCGCTTTCGCGGCGCCGGCTTAAGTTACGGCTTTACTAATTGTCTATTGTGACAAATTTATTGGCGTTAGATCCGCTTCTGTAGACAATCTACAGATATGAAAGTTTAACTTTTAGGGCGGATTGCGCTCTTCGGCCGGAAGACCTTGATGACCGACTCGTTGGTCTCGATGTAAGGCCCGCCGATCAGGTCGATGCAATAGGGCACGGCCGCGAAGACGCCATCGAGCGTTTCCTTGATCGCCTTGGGCTGCCCCGGCAGGTTGATGATCAGCGCGCCTTTGCGGATCACGGCCACCTGGCGCGACAGGATCGCGGTGGGCACGTACTTGAGGCTGACCGCGCGCATCTGCTCGCCGAAACCGGGCATGACCTTGTCGGCCACCGCGAGCGTCGCCTCGGGCGTGACGTCGCGCGGCGCCGGGCCGGTGCCGCCGGTGGTGAGCACGAGATGGCAGCCCGTTTCGTCGACGAGCGCCTTGAGCGTCGATTCGATGAGGGCTTGCTCGTCCGGGATCAGCCGCGTCTCCATGCGCCAGGCCGAAGCGAGCGCCGCGCCGAACCATTCCTTGAGGGCGGGAATACCGGCGTCCTCGTACACGCCGGAAGAGGCGCGGTCGCTGATCGACACGAGCCCGATGAGGAGGGTTTCGTCCTTGGCCACGCTCACCCCGCGTCGCGGATGACTTTGAAAATTTCGCGGTAGGACTTCGGCGCGCGCCCCTCGGCGGCTTCCTTGCGCGCATTGCGGATGAGATTCCTCAGCGCCTGCAGGTCGACCTCCGGGTGCTTCTGCGCGTATTCGGTCAGCGCCGTATCGTCAGCAACCAGTTTGTCGCGCAGGCGCTCCATGCCGTGCTGGCGCGCGATCTCGGCTTTCGACTGCCCGCGCCAGGCGTCGAGCCTTTCCTGGATCGGCGCAGGGTCGATGTCGCGCATCAGGCGGCCGATGTATTGCATTTGGCGGCGGCGGCCCTCATGTGCGGTGATGCGCTGCGCCTCGCGGATCGCGTCGCTCAGGGTTTCGGGCAGGGCCATGGAAGACAGACGCTCCTTCGACAGCTCGACCAACTCCACGCCGAGCTTCTGCAGCGCATGCATCTGCGCCTTTTTGCGCGTCTTGCTGAGGATTTCGCCTTCCATGGGCTGCTATGATAACCGCTATGAAAATCGACAACCGTTTCACCTATAGCGACGCCCAGCTGCGCGGGTTTGCGCGGGACATCCTCGACCACGCGAAGGCCCTCGGCGCATCGGCCTGCGAATGCGACGTTTCCGAGGGCTTCGGCCTGTCGGTCACCGTGCGCAAGGGCGCCATCGACACGCTCGAGCACAACCGCGACAAGGGCATCGGCGTGTCGGTGCACTTCGGCGCGCGCCCGCACGTAAAGCGCGGCCACGCAAGCACGTCGGATTTTTCGCCGGCGGCCCTGCGCCAGACGGTGGAAGCTGCGGTGGCCATTGCCCGCCACACGGCGGAGGACGACTGCGCCGGGTTGCCCGAGCCGGAACAGATGGCCAAAGAGCAGCCCGACCTCGACCTGTATCACCCATGGCATGTGTCGCCCGAAGACGCGATCGAGATTGCCAAGCGCTGCGAAGCCGCCGCGTTCGCCCTCTCACCCAAGCTGAAGAACACCGAAGGCACCTCCGTTTCTGCGCAGCACTCGCAGTTCATTTTCGCCAACAGCCAGGGCTTCATGGCGGGCTTCCCGACCTCGCGGCACTCGCTTGGCTGCTCGATGATCGCCGAGGAAAAAGGCCAGATGCAGCGCGACGACTGGTACAGCTCGGCGCGGGTTCCCACCCAGGTCGCCGACCCCGAAGCGCTTGGCCGCTATGCGGGGCAAAGGGCCCTGGCGCGACTCAGGGCGCGCAAGATCGGCACCTGCCAGGCGCCGGTGCTCTTCGAGGCGCCACTCGCAAGCGGCCTCATCGGGCACTTCGTTTCCGCGGTCAGTGGCGGCAGCCTGTATCGCAAGTCGACGTTCCTGCTCGACAGCCTCGGCAAGCAGGTCTTCTCGCCCATCGTATCGATAGAGGAGCGGCCTCACGAGCGCCGGGCGATGGCGAGCTCACCTTTCGACGAGGAAGGCGTGGCCACCCGGCAGCGCAGCGTGGTGAAAGACGGCGTGGTCGAGGGCTATTTCCTCGGCACCTATTCGGCACGCAAGCTCGGGCTTCAGAGCACCGGCAGCGCGGGCGGCAACCACAATCTCATCCTCCGCCCGGGCACGCTCGACTTGCGCGGGATGCTGAAGAAGATGCACCGCGGCCTGCTGGTCACGGAGCTCCTCGGGCAGGGTATCAACCTCATCACCGGGGACTACTCGCGCGGCGCGGCCGGCTACTGGGTGGAGAACGGCGAAATCCAGTACCCCGTGGAGGAGATCACCATCGCCGGCAACCTGGGCGAGATGTTCAGGTCCGTGGCTGCAGTCGGCAGCGACATGCTGGTGCGCGGGTCGCGCGAGTCGGGCTCGATCCTGATCGAAAACATGACCATAGCCGGAAACTGAGGACACAAAGGAAAACGCGCGGAAAACGCACACCCAAAGTGCGTCCGTGAATTTGTTGCAGGATGCGACAAATCCGGCAACACGCCCGCCGCGAGTTGGACTATGGTTGAGGCAGGAGGAGTGGAGGAGTTCCTGCTGGAGGCCACATGAATCGCGTTAACTCAGTCCCATCCGCACCCCCGGTCGCGCCGACCGTCGTCGAGTACGCCGATCGCGGCCAACCCCATCCCTTCGTAGGTCGAGTCGCCGTCGGCGCGATCATCTTCGCGATCCTGGCGATCGTCTGGGCGAAAGTCGAGGTTCTCGGTACGCGCGACATCGAGCGCACCCTGACCGAGGAAGAAGCGACGCTGACGCAGGATTGCACCGATCGGCTGGACGCGGTGGCGCGAAACCGCTGGGCGAGCGGCTTTTCGCAGTAGCGTTTTTTCGCTCTAGCTCTTGATGGCGTGGCGCGCCGGCTCCAAGGATTGGAGAAAGCGTGCGATCTCCACCCAGTACTCGCCGCGCCACTCGACCCCGCGATGCCCGGTGTCGGCCAGCGTGTACAGTGATTTCGGCCCGCCCCACGCGCGCGCAAGCGCCTGGCCATGCGCGGGCGGCGTCACGTCGTCGGCCCCTGCGATCAGGAACAAGGCCGGCGTGTGGATCGAAGGTGCGAGTGCCGCCGAATCGTAGCGCCCGCCCACCAGTATGCCCATGGGCAGGTAGGGATAGCGCTCCCCGGCAACGGCGGCAATGCTGTCGAAGGGCGTGGCCAGGATTGCGCCGGCCAGCGGGCGCGCCGAAGCCAGCTTGACCGCCACATAGGACCCCAGGCTGCGACCCAGGACCACGATGCGGGAAGCATCGACGTCGGGCCGGGCCGCGGCATAGTCATAGATGCGCAGGGCATCCTCGACGATGGCCGTTTCGCTGGGCACGCCGCCTGAAAGGCCATAGCCGCGATAGTTGACCATCAGCCAGCCCCAGGCGGGCGGCTTGTCGCCCCAGCCGAGCATCCACGAGGTTTCGCGCGCCACTCCGCCGAAAACGATCACCAGGGGGAATTTCCCGCCAGGCTGCGCCGCGGGTGCGCGCTTGAGCCAGCCGTGCAGGATTACGCCGTCGGCGGCAGGGACGCGGACCTCCGCCACGCCCTCCTGGCGCGCCACGCGCGCGAGGCGCTCGGGGTCGGCCGGGCGCGCCCGGAAAAGCAGGTTGGCATCGAGCGATTCGGTCAGGGAGCCGCAACCGGCGACGAGGGCAATGAAGGCGAGGGCGGCGTAGCGGAGGCGCATTCGGCGCGGATACGCCCTAAAAAAGCACGAACAGCGAGACGATAAGGACGACGAGGCTGCCGGCCGCCAGCCAGCGCAGCGTGGCGTCGTCGACTTTCGGCTTGTCCGGGTCGTCGGCCACGGGCTCCGGGTGCGCTTCGTCATGGGTCGCGTGCCGGTCCGCATGCGCGGGCGAGCCGTGGTCCGGGTGCTGGCTGGCGACCTTGGCGTTGAACGCGTTGAAAAAATCCTCGGCCAGCTTCTTGGCCGCCGCGTCGACCAGGCGCGAGCCGATCTGCGCGAGCTTGCCGCCGACATTGGCCTTGACCTGGTAGATGAGCCTGGTGTTGCTGCCAGGGTTACTTCCGTCTGGGTTACTGCCTTCCTGCGGCACCAGCTGCACTTTGGCGCCGCCCTTGCCGAAGCCCGCGACGCCACCCTGGCCCTCGAACGCGATCGAGTACGAATTTGGCGGGTTGAGGTCCGACAGCGCAAGTTTGCCCTTGAACTTGGCCGACACCGGCCCGATGCGCGCGGTCATCAGCACCACGTACTCGTTCTCGGCGCTCTTTTCGATCGACTCGCAGCCCGGCACGCAGGCCTTCAGGATCTCGGGGTCATTCAGCGCGTCCCAGGTCTGCGCCTGCGTGGCCGGGATGAGCTGCTCGCCGGACATTTCCATGGGTATTTCCTCGTCTTGGGAGTCGGTTAGTGGATTCTGCCGGCCTGCACGCCCGCGCCGCGGCCGGGGGACTCGCGCATGACTTTGGCGAGATCGATCAGGCTTTTCAGATTATGCACCGGCAGGAAGCGGTCGACATAAGGCAGCATGGCGCGCACGCCGGCCGGCTTGGCCTCGAATTTCTCGTACCGCAGCAGCGGGTTCATCCAGATAAGGTACTTGCACGCCATGTGCAGGCGCTCCATCTCCTCGGCGAGGCCCTCGCCCGCCTCGCGGTCGAGGCCGTCGGTCACCAACAGCAGGCATGCGTTCTGGCCGAGCACCCGCCGCGCCCAGTTCCAGTTGAAATCGTGCAGGCAGGTGCCGATGCGGGTGCCGCCCGACCAGTCCTTGATGGC
>JBBQNG010000233.1:0-6871 GCA_038329645.1 Burkholderiales bacterium | reverse complement strand
GACAACAAGGGCAAAATCACCTATGGAACGACCGGGCCGGGCAGCCCGCAATTGCTCGCCACGCTGCTGCTCGCGCAGATGGTGCCGCTCGGGGAGATGACCGAGGTCGCGTACAAAGGCAGCTCGGCCGCGCATCCGGACCTGATCTCGAACCGCATCACATTCATGATCGACCCGCTGGCGGCCTCGGCGCCGCACATCAAGGCCGGGACGCTGCGGGCGCTGGCGGTGAGCACGCCGCAGCGCAACGCCTCGTTCCCGAGCGTGCCGACGGCGACCGAGTCGGCCGTGCCCGGCTACGACTTCGCCAGCTGGGGCGGCATGTTCGCGCCCGCCAATACGCCGCGCGACGTCGTCATGAAGCTCAACGGGGAGCTTGGCAAGGCGCTCAACAGCGCCGAGATCAAAAAGCGCTTCGACGACATGGGGCTGGTGTCGCGGTCCAGCTCGCCGGAGGAGTTCGGCGCCTTCCTCGCCTCCGAAATGAGCCGCTGGAGGGCCGTGCTGGCCAAAAAACCCTGAGCGCCCGCGCCGATTACTGATACTGTTTCGGCCGTGAACGTCAAATTCTTCTTCGGGCTGCTGTTCCCGGTTTTCGTGATGGTCGCGCTGGTGCGCATCGCCATGAACGACATGGTGATCCTGAAAACCATCTGGTCGATCTGGACTTTGGTCTTCACCGTCGGCATCGCCATCGCCGGCACGATCCTCGAAGTCACGATGAAATCCAAGCCGGCCAAGAAAGTCGGCGAGAAGTAGCCCCGCCCTAGGCGAGCATCTTTGCCAGCTCGCCGCTGGCCTGGAGCCGCGCCAGGTCCGCCGCACCGCCGACCAGGGTGCCTTTGACGAAAACCATCGGCAGCGTCGGCCAGCCGCTCCACATCTTGAGCGCGGTGCGCCGCCGCCAGCCGCTGAGGTAGTTGCCGTACCCGAGGTACTTGTAGGCGATTCCCTTCGCATCGAGCAGGCGCCGGGCGTGCTTTGGGAACGGGTTCTGGCCCATCCCGACCACCACCACCGGGTTAGCGGCGACCGCCGCCTGCACCTCGCGCACGATGTCGGACTGATGGCCGGCGACCGTGTCGCGGATGGCCGGGTGGATGTGGCCTTCGTCGAGGATGGGGCGGGGCATGGCGGACTCCTTGGGCTGCGCGGGACTGCAGGTTACAGCGAAACGCGGTTGCGGCCGCCTTCCTTGGCGCGGTAGAGCGCCTGGTCGGCGGCCTTGATCGCCGCCATCGGCTTCATGTCGAGGTCCTGCCGTTCGGCCACGCCGATGCTGACCGTCACCGAGAGCACCTTCTGCGACAGGGTGACGCCGCGCAGCCGGCTGCCGGCGTCCGCGTCCCGCGGCCTCTCGTCGCCGCGGATCGCCATCTGGTAATCCTCGATGGAGGCGCGGATCGCCTCGAGGTGCGGCAGCGCCTCGGCGGCCGTGCAGCCGTCGAAGATCACGCAGAATTCCTCGCCGCCGTAGCGGTACGCCACCCCGCCGCCCTCCACCCCGGCCAGGCGCGCAGCCACCAGCTTGAGCACCTGGTCGCCGATGTCGTGGCCGTGCACGTCGTTGAATTTCTTGAAGTGGTCAACGTCGGCCATCGCGATCGCGCACACCGGCCCGAGCGCGGGCAGGCTCTCCTGCAGCGCGCGCCGGCTGGGCAGCCCGGTGAGCTCGTCGGCAAAGGCCAGCCGGTGGGTTTCCTGCAGCACCGCGACGAACATGATCGCACCCGCCGCGGTCATGAAGGCGGCGAACAGCGTGGGCGACGTGGCCCACTCGGCGGCCACGAAGAAGGCCACCAGGGAGCCCGCGAGCCCGACATCGAGCGCGCGCGGCTCGATCGAGGGCGGCCTGGGGTTGGCGCGCCAAATGGCGGCGCACAGCGCGAGCGCAAACAGCAGGCGCCCGACGAGCGGGGTCGGCGGGCTGTTGAGGGCCCAGTGGTCGAAGATGCCGATCCAGGCGACGCCCGAGAGCTCGCTGCGTCCCGCGCTGCCCACCCAGAACGCCAGCAGCAGCTCGCTGATTATTACGAGCAGCCAGCGGTGGTTGTGGTGGTGGTACACGCCGCGCTCGGCCTGCAGCAGCGAAGCGAGCATGTTGGCCGGCACCAGGACGACGAGCGCCGTATACGCCACCTTGGCGGCGAACGGGCCGACGTCGAGGGCGTACCGGAAACCGGCGTAGGCGGCGAACATCGACATCGCTGCGATGAACGCGCGCCCGCGGTTGAACCACAGCGTCATCGCGCCGGCGGCGAGGAACGCGACGTACGGCTCGAGCCACGGCAAGCCGGCCAGGGACGCCGGCAGGGAAAGCGGCGCCAGGGCCAGCACGGTGGTGAGCGTAAGGATCACCACCGGCGCGACGAATGGGCGCAGCGCGAGGCTCATGCCGCTAAAGTATAACTTTCAATATCGTAGAACCATATCGCCAGCGGCTCTCCGGCCAATTCGCTTTCCCTAAACGGCAATCTTATGCGCCCACGCGGTCGGCGTCCTTGAGGCCGACATCGGCCACCCGCCCGCGCTGCGCGCGCCGGCCGTCGTATTCCCTGATTTCCTTCCTGCCGAGCTCCACGCTCGTGCGCTTGCCGCGCTTCATGCCGTAGACGGTGAGGTGGGTTCCGTCGATCACCGCCACCGAGGCGAGCGTCACCTTGTCGGGCAGCGCGATGAGCTGCACGCCCAGGCCGCCGTTCGGGCGCAGGGGGACTTCGTCGAGCAGGAACACCAGCAGGCGCGCGTCCGACGACAGCGCCGCGACGCGCGGGCTCACGTCGCCCTTGAATTGCGGCACGGGCACGGGCGGCAGCACGCGGGCGCCGTCGGCCGGCTTCATGAATTCCTTGCCGGCTTTCATGCGCGTGACCATGTCCTTGAGCTGCGCGACGAAACCGTGGCCCGCGGTGGTGTGCAGGAGCAGGCTTTGCTCCATCGACCCCGTGCCCATCCAGACGATGGTGTCGCCGGCGGCATTGACGAGGCTGTTGACCGGCGCCCCGTCGCCGCGGCCCGAGGGCAGGCTCGCGGCATCCAGCGTCCAGGTCTTGCCCGACGAGCCGAGAAACACCACCTGGTCGGTCGTCTTGCATTCGGCCGATTGGGCCAGGCTGTCGCCGTCCTTGAAGCTCACCGTGGTGAGGTCGATGCCGTGGCCGACGCGCGCGCGGATCCAGCCCTTCCTCGAGAGGATCACCGTGACCGGCTCCTCGAGCACGGTGCGCTCGATCTGCGTGCGCTCGTCGGCTTTTATGAGCGTGCGGCGGTCGTCGCCGAACTTCTTCGCGTCCTCCTCGAGCTCCCTGACCACCAGCGTGCGCAGCACCCGCTCGGAATCGAGTACGCGCTTGTGCTCGTCGCGCTGCTTCTCCAGGCCCTTCTTCTCCTCGTTGAGCCTGACGCCGTCCAGGCGCGTAAGCTGGCCCAGACGCAGGTTGACGATGTCCTCGGCCTGGCGCTCGGAAAAACCCCACTTCTCGGACAGCCTGCGCTTGGCCTCGGCCTGGTCGTCGCACGAGCGGATCAGCTTGATGATCTCGTCGATCCTGGCGAAGGCCTTGATGCGGCCTTCCACAATATGCAGGCGGTCCTCGACCTTGCTGAGGCGATGCTGCGTCCTGCGCTTGACCGTGGCGATGCGGAACTCGGTCCACTCCCTGAGCACCCCGACGATGCCCTTGGTCTCGGGCAGCCCATCCAGACCCAGCCATGTCAGGTTGAGCGGGTAGCGCATCTCGAGGCTGGTGTGCACGAGCAGGGCCTTCATCATCTCGTCCGCGTCCTGGCGGGAGGACCTCGGCTCGATGATGATGCGCATGCGGCTCTTGCGGTCGGATTCGTCGCGCACCGTCTCGACGATATCGAGCACGAACTGCTTGATGCGCTTTTGCTCCTGGGTGACGTCTTTCTTGCCGAACGCGGGCTTGGGGTTCACCAGCGCCTCGATTTCCTCGAGCACCTGGCGGCACGACACGCCGTGCGGAAGCTCGTCGACCACGATCCTCCACTGTCCGCGCGCGAGCGCCTCGACGTGCCAGCGCGCGCGCATGGCAATCGACCCGCGCCCGGTGTCGTACGCCGCGCGGATCTCGGCCGCGTTCGAGATGATCTGCCCGCCGCCGGGAAAATCCGGGCCGGGCAGCAGCGCGAGCACGTCGTCCACGGTTGCTTTTGGCGACCGGATCACGAGCGCCGCGGCGAGCGCGATCTCGCGCAGATTATGCGACGGAATGCGCGTCGAAAAGCCCACCGGAATCCCGAACGAGCCGTTGAGCAGGCCGAACGGCATCCTCGCCGGCAGCAGCTGCGGCTCGTCGAACTTGCCGTCGTAGTTCTTGATGAAATCGACCGTGCCCTCGCCGATCTCGGCGAGCATGAGCTCGGCGTAGCGCGAGAGTTTGGCTTCGGTATACCGGTAAGCCGCGGCCGAGTCGCCGTCGCGCGAGCCGAAGTTGCCCTGCCCGTCGATGAGCGGGTAGCGCATCGAGAAGGGCTGCGCCATGTGGACCATGGCTTCGTAGGTCGAGGAGTCGCCGTGCGGGTGATACTTGCCGAGCACCTCGCCGACGAAGCGTGCACACTTGGCAAATCCTTCGCCACCCGTGTCGCCCATCGCGTAGAGGATGCGGCGCTGCACGGGCTTGAGCCCGTCGGCGATCTCGGGCAGCGCGCGCGACTTGACCGTGGAAACCGCGTAGCCGAGGTAGGCCTGCGAGGCGTGCTGCTCTATGGGCGCGGCGTCGTCGCCGGAATCGGCGGAGAAAAGATCGAGAGTCGTGTCTTCCATGACCTAGGTCGTGAGTTGGGGCTGCGGGTCCTCGAACTCGAAGAGCGGCAGTTGTCGGTCGGCGAGGAGCAGCGCGTATTCCGCGGCGGCCTTGGCCGCCGAGAGCGTCCCGGTCTCGCCGGTGCGCCCCGCCGCTTCCCAGATGTATTTCAGGTCGGCCTCGGATTCAAGGCGGACCTTGGCCAGCTTTTCCTTGCCGCGCCACAGGCAGTGTGACTTGTAGCCGCGTTCCCAGAAGGCTTTCTTCGATTTGCGCGCCATCGTGGTCTCCCCTGTTTTTGTTCCAGCCGGCCCTACACATCCGCTTCAACACTCCTCCAGTGCTCCCGCATCCAGTTCCGGCGCCCTTCCGCTTCCCCTGAATCCATCAACAACTCAAATTTCCCGCGCACTCTCTCAATGTCCGCGCGATCGAGCTGCATCCGCACCAGCCTTCTCGAATCGGGGTTCATGGTCGTTTCCCACAGCTGCTCGGGGCTCATTTCGCCCAGGCCCTTGAAGCGCGAGATCTCCCAGCTGCCTTCGCGGACCATTTCCTTCCTCAGCGCGACGAGCGCATCTTCGAGTTCGTCGTCGTCGAGGCAATACACGCGGCGGGCCGGCTTGCCCTTACCCTGCGAGGGCACCTCGACCTTGAAGAGCGGCGGCTGCGCGACCCAGATGCGGCCGGTTTCCACGATGCGCGGCATGTGCATGAAGAAGAAGGTGAGCAGGAGCGCCTGAATGTGGCCGCCGTCGACGTCGGCGTCGGTCATCAGCACGATCTTGCCGTAGCGAATCCCGGACAGGTCGGGGGTGTCGTCCATGCCGTGCGGGTCGCAGCCGATGGCGGTTGCGATGGCCTGCAGCTCCTTGTTCGCAAGCACAGTGCGCGCATCCTTGGACATGGTGTTGAGCACCTTGCCGCGCAGGGGCAGGATCGCCTGGGTGTCCTTGTCGCGCGCTTCCTTGGCCGAGCCGCCGGCCGAATCGCCCTCGACGAGGAAGAGTTCGGTGCGCGAGGTGTCGTCCGACGCGCAGTCGACGAGCTTGCCCGGCAGCGTGGCCACACCGGAGGATTTCTTGCGCTCGAATTTCTTGCCCTTCGACAGGCGCGTGTTGGCCTGCTCGATGGCGAGCTCGACGATCCGCTTGCCGTCCTCGGGATGCTGGTTGAGCCAGAGCTCATAAGCGTCCTTGACGCACAGCTCTACGAGCTTGGCGGCGTGGCGCGTAGTGAGCTTTTCCTTGGTCTGGCCGTGGAACTGGGTACGCACGATGCGCGCCGAAAGCGTGAAGCACGCGCGGCTCCAGACGTCCTCCGCGATCAGCTTCACGCCTTTGGGCGTCATGCTGCGCGTGTCCATGAAGGCGCGGATCGCCTCGAAGATGCCGTTGCGCAAGCCCGCCTCGTGCGTGCCGTGCGAGCGCGTCGGGATCAGGTTGACGTGGCTGTCCTGGAAGACGTCGCCATCGGCCACGAAGCCGATCGCCCATGAGGCACCTTCGCCCGGCTGGGTGTCGGAGAGGTCGGCGGCGGACTTCTCGTCGAAGTGGCGCTCGCCGGTGAAGAGCGGCGCAACCAGCTCCCTGCCCTGCAGCATGAAATCGAAGTACTGCGCCATGCCGCGCTCGTACGTCCAGCTTTTTTCCTCCTTCCCTTCCACTCGCAGCACCGTGGTCAGGCCGGGCAGCAGGTAGGCCTTCGAGCGGATCAGGTGCTCGAGCTCGCCCATCGGGATGTTGGGGCTGTCGAAATATTTCGGGTCGGGCCAGGCGCGCACCACGGTACCCGTGCGGCCCGCATACTGCTTCGACTTTTCGGTCTTCAGCTTCTGCACCAGCTCGCCGCCTTCGAACGCGATTGAGTGCTTGGCACCCTCGCGATACACGTCGACTTCGAGCCGCGTGGAAAGCGCATTGGTCACCGCGACGCCGACGCCGTGCAGGCCGCCGGAGATGTGGTACACGGCTTCGGCGGATTTTGCGAACTTGCCGCCGGCATGCAGCATGGTGAAAGCGACTTCGACCGCGGGCTTCTTTTCCACCGGGTGCATGTCGACGGGGATGCCGCGCCCTTCGTCCTCGACTTCGACCGAGCCG
>JBBQNG010000232.1:0-6900 GCA_038329645.1 Burkholderiales bacterium | reverse complement strand
GTGAAGGAAGTCACCCTCCTCGGCCAGAACGTCAATGCGTATCGCGGCGCGATGCACGGCGGATCGGTCGCGGACTTCGCCGAACTCCTGCTGCACGTTGCGGAGATCGACGGCCTGGAGCGGATCCGGTTCACCACCTCGCATCCGCGCGAATTCACCCCGCGCCTGATCCAGGCATTCGCCGAGATTCCCAAGCTTGCCGACCACGTGCACCTGCCGGTCCAGTCCGGGTCCGACCGCGTCCTCGCGGCGATGAAGCGCGGCTACACGAGCCTCGAGTACCGGTCGATGGTGCGCCGGCTGCGCCGCGTGAGGCCGAATATCGGAGTGTCGTCCGACTTCATCGTCGGTTTCCCCGGTGAAACCGAGACGGACTTCGAGGCCACCATGACGCTGGTCGCCGACATGGGCTTCGATGATTCCTATTCGTTCCTCTACAGTCCGCGCCCCGGCACGCCGGCCGCGGACCTTGCCGACGCCGTTCCGCACAGCGTCAAGCTCGAACGGCTTAAGCGCCTGCAGGCGTTGATCGAATCCCAGGCGCACGCGATCAGCGATGCCATGGTCGGAACGACGCAGCGGATCCTCGTCGAAGGCCCGTCGCGCAAGGATCCGGCCGAAATGGCCGGCCGGAGCGAGAACAACCGCACCGTCAACTTCACCGGCGGACCCGGGCTTGCCGGCCGGTTCGCCGACGTGCGTATCACCCGCGCACTTTCCCACACGTTGCGCGGCGAACTGGTCGATGCGTAGCAAGCCGGCGCCGCGCAAATCCGCCGACAGGCCCGCCGAAACGCGATTCGAACCGATCGACAATCCGCGCCTTGCGCGCCTGTGCGGCGCACTCGACGCGAACCTGCGCCAGATCGAGTCCGCCCTCGACGTGGCGATATCGAGGCGCGGCGCAGGCTTCACGGTCAAGGGCGACAAGGAGCACGCGGCCGGAGCGGTGAAAGCGCTCGAATATTTCTACGCCAAGGCGGCCGCAGCCGACCTGTCGCTCGAGGACGTACAGCTCGGGCTCACCGAACTGCGCCACGCGCGCGCCCGCGCCCATTCCGGCGCGCCCGGCGAACCTGCGCTACTGCTGACCCGCCGTCCCGACCTTCACGGCCGTACGCCGCGGCAGGACGTGTACATCAAGCACATCCTCGCGCACGACATCACCTTCGGCATCGGCCCCGCCGGGACCGGCAAGACTTTCCTCGCGGTGGCCTGCGCGGTCGATGCGCTCGAGCGCGACACTGTGCAGCGCATCGTGCTGGTGCGCCCTGCCGTCGAGGCGGGCGAGCGGCTCGGGTTCCTGCCCGGCGACCTCGCCCAGAAAGTCGATCCCTACCTGCGCCCGCTGTATGACGCCCTGTACGACCTCATGGGTTTCGACAAAGTCGGCAAGCTGCTCGAGCGCGGCACCATCGAGCTTGCCCCGCTTGCGTACATGCGCGGCCGGACCCTCAACCATGCCTTCATTATTTTGGATGAAGCGCAGAACACCACGCCCGAGCAGATGAAGATGTTCCTCACGCGCATCGGTTTCGGCGCCAAGGCCGTCGTCACGGGCGACGTCACGCAGATCGATCTCGCGCGCGGCCAGAAGAGCGGCCTGATCGAATCGCGCGCAATCCTCGCCGATGTGCGCGGCATAGCCTTCACCGAGTTCCTTGCCGAGGACGTGGTAAGGCATCCGCTTGTGGCGCGTATTGTCCATGCCTACGAAGAGCACTCAAAGACGCTCCAGCCGGACTGAAGCGCAGGTGCGGGTGCAGAACGCGAGCCGTTCGCGCCGCGTTCCCGCAACGGCCCGCTTCCGCGCCTGGGTGCGCGCAGCCGCCGCCCGGAAGACGCAGGTCACGGTGCGGCTGGTCGGCAGCGCGGAGGCGCGGCGCTTGAACCTGGCCTTTCGCAGCAAGGACTATGCGACCAACGTCCTTACGTTTGCATACGGCCCGGGAACCGCGGACATCGTGCTTTGCCCTGCCGTAATCGCCCGCGAGGCGCGCGAGCAGGGCAAGACGCCCGAGTCGCACTACGCCCACCTCACCGTCCATGCGATCCTGCACATGCGCGGCTATGACCACGCGCGCCGGGCCGATGCCACGCGCATGGAGCGCGCCGAAATCCGCATCCTGAAGCGGCTCGGCCACCCTGATCCGTATGCGATCCGGGCGGCGGCGCCGGCCCCGGTACAATGAACGCGAAATGAACGACGATACCGACCGACCCACGCTCCTGGAGCGGCTGTCCGCCCTGGCGCTGCGCGAGCCGGCGGACCGCGAGCAGCTGGTCGCGCTGCTGCGCTCGGCCTACAAGAAGAACCTGCTCGACGCGGACGCGCTGTCCATCATCGAGGGCGCGATGACGGTGTCGGAGATCCAGGTGCGCGACATCATGATCCCCAGGGCGCAGATGGACGTGATCGACATCAACGAGCCGATCGAGCAGTTCATTTCGGTGGTGATCTCGACCGCCCACTCGCGTTTTCCCGTCATCGGCGAGAACCGCGACGACGTGATCGGCGTGCTGCTCGCCAAGGATCTCCTGCGCCACTATGCGGGCGAAGAGGAATTCAACGTGCGCGAAATGCTGCGGCCGGCGATCTTCGTACCCGAGTCCAAGCGGCTCAACGTGCTGCTGCGCGAGTTCCGCGCCAGCCGCAACCACATGGCGATCGTGGTCGACGAATATGGCGGCGTCGCGGGCCTCGTGACCATCGAGGACGTGCTCGAGCAGATCGTCGGCGATATCGAAGACGAGTACGACTTCGACGAAGCCAGCGACAACATCATCCTCGAGTCGAGCGGCCGCTACCGCGTCAAGGCGCTGACCCAGATCGCCGACTTCAACGCGGCATTCGAAACCTCGTTCTCGGATGAGGACTACGACACGGTCGGCGGTCTCGTAATTGCGCACCTCGGCCGCCTGCCCAAGCGCGGCGAGTCGATTACCCTCGAAGGGCTGCGGATCCAGGTGCTGCGCGCCGACAGCCGGCGCGTCTACACGCTGACCGTAGTAAAGCCCAAGGCTTGATCCCGCTCCCGTCGCGCGAATGGCTGCGGGGCCGGCCGCTGATTGCGTGCCTGGTTGCGAGTCTCGCGGGTGCGCTACTGGTCTGCGCGTTTGCGCCCGTTGACCTGTATCCGCTGGCGCTCGTATCCACTGCGGTGCTCGCGCACCTGTGGCTCTCTTCCGGTCGCGCGCGGGACTCGGCATGGATCGGATTCTCGTTCGGCCTGGGCCTGTTCCTGGCCGGCGCCTCGTGGGTGTATGTAAGCCTCTCGGTGTATGGCGGCATGCCGCCCGCCGTCGCGGGTTTCGCGACGATCTCGTACTGCGCTTTCCTGTCCTGGCCGCTGGCGCTGGCCGGCTACGTCCAGCATCGCCTTCCCGCGACGCAAACTCTGCGCGCGGTTTGCGTGATCCCGGCCGTGTGGATGTTCGCGGAAATGCTTCGTGGCCTCGGGTTCACAGGGTTTCCATGGCTCGTGCTCGGATACGCCGCAACCGACACCCCGCTCGCCGGTTTCGCACCGCTCGCCGGCGTGTACGGCCTGTCATCGATCATCATGATTTGCGCGGGATTGACCCTTCTCATCGCAACCGGCATCCGCCGCGGCGCCGCGCTCGCCCTGCTGGTGGCGATATTCGGCGCCGGAGCCATTTTGCGAACGGTACAGTGGACTGCGCCGGCGGGCATTCCCCTCTCGGCGGCCCTCCTGCAAGGCAACGTGGCGCAGGAGATGAAGTTCCATCCCGAGCGTTTCGGCAAGACGGTCGACACCTACGAGCGGCTCGCGTCCGAGAGCTCCGCCAAGCTCATCGTGCTGCCCGAGACCGCCCTGCCCCGCTTTCTCGACCGGATCGAACCGGCCTACCTGGCGCGCCTGGAGAAAATCGCCCTGCGTAACGGCGGGGACATGCTCGTGGGGGTGCCTTACCGCACCACGCCCACGGATTATTTCAATTCGGTGATCAGCCTGGGGGTTTCGCGGCCGCAGATCTACAGCAAGGTCCACCTCGTACCCTTCGGCGAATTCCTCCTGCCGGGATTCTCGTGGGTGGTCAACGTCCTGCAGATCCCGATGTCGGAATTCTCAAGCGGCGCAAAGGTGCAACCGCCCCTCGCCGTCGCCGGCCAGCAGGTCGCGATCAACATCTGCTACGAAGACGTGTTCGGCGAGGAGATCATCCGCCCGCTGCCGGAAGCGACGCTGCTGGTCAACGTGAGCAACATGGCGTGGTTCGGCGATTCGCTCGCCCCCGCGCAGCACCTGCAAATGGCGCGCATGCGCACGATCGAGACTGGACGGGCGATGCTGGCCGCAACCAACACCGGGCTGACCGCGGCGATCGACCGGGGCGGCCGCGTGCTGGGCAAATTGCCCCAGTTCACCGAGGGTCGCCTCGAAGTGCTGGTCAGCGGTTATGCCGGCGCAACGCCCTACGTAAAGGTGGGCAACTGGCTGGCGGTGTTCGTCGCTGGCGTCCTAATCGCGCTATCCGCGATACTGCGGAAAAGGTAAAATCCGCACCACTTTTTTCGGCGCCTCGACCGCTTCGGGCCGTCATACGCCGGCGTGCTCATGCTCACCTTCCAGCAACTGATCCTTCGCCTCAACGAATTCTGGGATAGGCACGGGTGCGTGCTGCTCCAGCCGTACGACATGGAAGTCGGCGCGGGCACGTTCCACACTGCGACGTTCCTGCGCGCGATCGGGCCCGAGCCCTGGAAGGCGGCCTACGTGCAGCCTTCGCGCCGCCCCAAGGACGGCCGCTACGGCGAAAACCCGAACCGGCTGCAGCATTACTACCAGTACCAGGTCGCGCTGAAGCCGTCGCCGGCGAACATCCAGGACCTGTACCTCGAGTCGCTCACCGCGATCGGCGTCGATCCCAAGGTCCACGACATCCGGTTCGTCGAGGATGACTGGGAGTCGCCTACGCTGGGTGCGTGGGGCCTCGGGTGGGAGGTCTGGCTCGACGGCATGGAAGTCACGCAGTTCACCTATTTCCAGGAAGTCGGCAGCCTTGCGTGCAAGCCGGTGCTTGGCGAAATCACCTACGGCCTGGAGCGCCTGGCGATGTACCTGCAGGAAAAGGAAAGCATTTACGACCTCGTGTGGACGCCCGGCGTCAGCTACGGCGACGTCTACCACCAGAACGAGGTCGAGCAGTCGAAATACAACTTCGAGCTCGCCAACGTCGAGCTCCTCCTGCGCCTGTTCGGCGACTTCGAGGGCGAGGCCAAACGGCTGATCGGCGCGGGCCTCGCACTGCCCGGCTACGAAATGGTCATGAAGTGCTCGCACACATTCAACCTCCTCGATGCGCGCGGGGCGATCTCGGTGACCGAGCGCGCCGCCTACATCGGCCGCGTGCGCGCGCTTTCGCGTCTCGTCGCGCAGGCGTACTACGATTCGCGCGAGGCGCTCGGTTTTCCCATGCTGGCCAAACCCGCGAAGGCCGCCTAGATGCAAGCCACGCTGCTGGTCGAGCTGCTCACCGAGGAATTGCCGCCTAAGTCGCTTTCGCGGTTGGGCAAGGCGTTTGCGCAAGGAATATTCAGCGGGCTCGTTGCCCACCACCTGAAACTGCGCGACTTTGAAGACTGGCGCGTTTTCGCCACGCCGCGCCGTCTCGGCGTCCTTGTCCCAAAAGTGGAGTCCGGAGCCAAGGACCGCGAGAAAGTCGAGCAGGGTCCTTCTGTCAGCGCGCCGCCGGCAGCGATAGCGGGGTTCGCCAGGAAGCATGGCGTCGCCGTCGATAGGCTGGAGCATCTGGACACGCCCAAGGGAAAAGTTGTCGTCGCCCGCGTCAACGTGGTCGGTGCGAAATTGGATTCCGTCCTGGCCGGCATCGTGGCGGACGCGATCAAGAAGCTGCCCATCCCCAAGGTCATGCGCTGGGGTGACGGGGACGCGCAGTTTGTACGGCCCGCGCACAAGCTCGTCATGCTGCATGGTCCGCGGGTGGTCCCCGGCGGCGTGCTCGCCCTGTCCTCTTCAAACGTTACCCGTGGCCACCGGTTCATGAGCGAGGGCGACATTGCGCTCGCAGGCGCGGACGATTACGAAGCTGCGCTCAAGACGGCCGGCAAGGTCATTCCGGATTTCGACGAGCGCAAGAAACTCATCGATGCCGCCCTGCTTTCCAACGCATCGAAACTCAATGCCACACTGGGCGAATATGCGGACCTGCTCGACGAGGTCACCGCCCTGGTCGAGCACCCGAGCGTTTATGTCGGTGCGTTCGATGCGCAGTTCCTCGAAGTGCCGCAGGAGTGCCTCATCCTCACCATGCGGCAGAACCAGAAATACTTCCCGCTGTTCGCGCCCTCCGGCAAGCTGCTGCCGAAATTCCTGATCGTCTCGAACATGGATGTCAAGGACCCCGCCCATATCATCGGCGGCAACCAGCGCGTCGTGCGGCCGAGGCTCGAGGACGCGCGTTTCTTCTTTACGCAGGACCGCAAAGTGCGGCTCGAGTCGCGCGTACCCATGCTCGCCAAGGTCGTGTACCACAACAAGCTCGGCTCGCAGCTGGAGCGGACGGAGCGCGTGCAGCTGTCGGCCGGAAAAATCGCGCGCATGCTCGGCGCCGACGCCGCCCTCGCCGAGCGCGGCGCCTGGCTCGCCAAGGCCGATTTGCTCACCGGCATGGTGGGCGAGTTTCCCGAGCTGCAGGGCACGATGGGCCGCTATTACGCGCTGCACGGCAATGAGCCGGCTGCCGTGGCCGACGCGATTGAAGCCCATTACCGTCCGCGCTTCGCCGGCGACCGCCTCCCCGAGGGGCCGGTTTCGTCCGCGGTCGCACTGGCGGACAAGCTCGACACGTTGGTGGGCATCTTCGGCATCGGCGGAGCCCCGACCGGCGACAAGGATCCCTTCGCGCTGCGCCGTC
>JBBQNG010000231.1:0-6955 GCA_038329645.1 Burkholderiales bacterium | reverse complement strand
TACCGCCTTCATCGAAACCGAGAAAGCGCTGTATGCCCGGCTCGTCAAGGTTTCCGGCGCGAAGCCGGACTAAGGAGCGCTATAGCGAAACTGTTATCCGAATTGCCCGAAGAGCTGCGCCCCGCTTCAGTCTACGAAACTGAATTCGGCGAATTCAAAGGGCCGCGATGGTCTGGACCTCGACCAGGAATTGCTCCTGCACCAGCCGGTCGACGATCAGGAGGGTGTTCGGCGGGTACTTGCCGCCGGGAAACATCTTCGGGAATTCGCGCAGCCGCCAGGCCATGAACTTCGGGATGTCCTGCGAATGCACGAGGTACGTGGTGAACTGGGCGACGTTGCCCCATTCCGCGCCGGCCGACTTCAGCGCGGCCTCGATGCTGCGGAATATCCCGCTGCACTGGGTGTCGAAATCGTCCCCCGGCGCGAGCATGCCCGCGATATAGAGCGTCTCGGCGGCTTTTACGCGCGTGACGTGCGAGTACTGGCCCAGCGGCGCGCCGAGCGAATCGGGGTTGTAGATGCGGATTTCGGCCATGCGGTCCTCTTGCGGTTTCAGGTCCCGGGACGGCTGCGGGCGGCGATCTGCGCCCTCAGCGTCGAGATGAGGGAATTGCGCTCGACGGGCTTCACCAGGTAGGCGCTCGCCCCGGCCGCCATGCAGCGGCTCACGGAGTCGGGCTCGGAGATCACCGACACCACGATGATCGGCGTCGCCGCGTTGGGCGAGCGGGCACGCAGCTCCTTCAGCACGCCGAAGCCGCCGATGCCGGGCATCATCAGGTCGAGCAGGATCGCGTCGTAGGCAAAGCCGCCGCCCAGCCGCACCGCCTGCTCGCATGTGCCGGCCAGCGTGACCTCGACATCCATCTCGGTGGTGAGGAGGCGGGCGAGCAGCAGGCGCGTCGATTCCTCGTCGTCCACGATCAGGATGCGGTGCCGCGGGGCCTGGCCGATGCTGCTCACGGGCCGAGGCGCCTTGCGAGGTCGAGGAAGTCGTTTGCGTTGATGTCGAACACGCGCTCGGCCTTGAGATCCTTTTTCACCTCCGGCCCGTGCTCCAGCGGCCGCCGCACGAAGCCGGTAGCAAGGCCGGCGGCCTTCGCCGCAAACAGGTCGCTCTTGTGGGCGGCGACCATCATGACTTCACCGGGCTGGAGCGAAAGCAGCTCGCACGCACCGAGGTAGGTCTCCGGATCGGGTTTGTAGTGATGGAAATTCTCGCCCGAGAAGATGCAGTCCCAGGGCAGACCGCCGAACTTCGCCATGTTGGCCAGCAGCGACACGTTGCCGTTCGACAGCGTGGCGATGATGCGCGATTTTTTCATCGCTTTGAGCCCCGCACGCGAATCGGGCCAGGGCTTGAGGCGATGCCACACGCGGTTCAAGTGATCGATCTCCTCCCCGCTCAAGCCACGCACGCCGAACTTCGCCAGCAGGTCGTCGAGGATCATGCGGTGCAGGGCGTCGATCTTGGTCCAGCCCAGCTCGCCCGAGCGGACCTTCGCCATTGCGGGCTGGTAGCCGGCGCGCCACGCGTCGGCGAATGCGGCAGGATCGAGGTCGAGCTTCTTCGCGCGCGCGAGGCTGCGCACCTCGCGCATGATCGAGCCGCGCCAATCGACAACCGTCCCGAATACGTCGAAAACGAGTGCCTTGATGGGGGAGAACCTGCCGCGCATGCCGTCGTGCCCGCCGGAGAAAGGCGCTATTGTACGTGCAAGGCCGGGACCCGCGCCCGCCCGCTCACTGCAGCTGCACGGTGCCGGAGACGTTGACCTGTATGACCGATGCGCCGGGCTCGACCGCCGGCGAAGCCACCGACGCCGACGCGCCGCCCGCCCGCTGCATGGCATACATGCGCGGTTGCGCGCCGCCCGCGGCATTTATCTGCATGTCCTTAACGCGGTACGATTTCGCCTTCTGGGCTCCGCGCACGATGTCGGCGCGCTCGTGGAACGCGGCCAGCGCCTCGACGATGAGCGCGTTCTCGGCCTGCTTGCGCGCCTCCGGCGAAAGCCCGACCGCGAGGCTCGCGACGACGAGCGTCGACTGCAGCTTGCCGATCAGCTCGGTGGCCTGCCCGAACTCGCGGCTCTCCAGGCGCAGCTCCTGGCGCACGCGCCAGCGCACGATGCGCGCCTTGTCGTAGACGGGCCAGGTCTGGTAGTTGAGCGACCGCGTTTTCACGGCGGCGTAGCCCTGCGCGAGCTTTAGCGCATCGCGCATCGCACGGTTGGCGCCCTCGGCGAGCGCGACCGGATCGCCGCCTTCCGAGTCGATTGCCATCACCGCGGTAAGCGTGTCGTTGGCCACTTCGCGCTCGGCCTGCGCGGTGACGGTCACCAGGTTGAAGAGGGTCTCGGGTCGCTCCTGGGCGTGCGCAATGGCGCAGGCGAATGCCATCGCGAGGGCTGCGAGAAACCGAGTCACGAGATTTTTATGCATGGGCCGGTATATAGCACGAGGCGGGTTTCAGGATTTGTTGCGCCCCGGCTGCCAGAGCACGTCCCCGCGCCCGGCATGCCGGTTGGCGAGGCGGCCGATCACAAAGGCGAGGTCCGAGAGGCGGTTGAGGTATTGCCGCGACCGCGCGCTGACCGTCTCGTTTCGCGCGAGCGCCACAAGGCTGCGCTCGGCCCGCCTGCAGACCGTCCTCACCAGGTGGGCACACGCGGCGGCGCGCGATCCGCCCGGCAGGATGAATTCCTTCAACGGCGGCAGGTCGGCGTTGAACCCGTCGAGCAGGTCCTCTAGGCGTTTGACATGCTCCTCGCCGATGGCTTCCCGGCCAGGGATGGAAACCTCCCCGCCCAGGTCGAACAGGTCGTGCTGCACGCCTTCGAGCGCTTCACGGATTGCGTCAGGCAGGTCCTCGGCGAGCAGGAGGCCCAGGGTGGAATTGAGCTCGTCGATATCGCCGAGGGCACGGATGCGCGCGCTTTCCTTGGGTACGCGCGACCCGTCCCCAAGGCCGGTGTCGCCGCCGTCGCCTGTGCGAGTGTAGATTTTCGAAAGCCGGTGTCCCATGGGCGGGCGTCCTCGAGCAGGGCCGGAATTATAGCTGGCGCGCCGGATGCGACCGGGCCCTCGCCGGCAGGGTCATTCCCCGCGCCTGGTGACTTCGCTTTCGGCCCATCCGCGCGAGAAGGTGGTGCGCACGATCTCGCCCGGCGCGAGCTGCGCGCCGTCGCGCACCACTTCGCCTTTCGCGTTGCGCGTGAGGCTGTAACCGCGCGCAAGCACCGCGGTCGGGTCCAGGCCGGTGAGTCTTGCGCCGAGATGCCCGAGCCGCTCGCCCGAACGCTCGAGCTTGTGTCGCATTGCAAATCCGAGGCGCCGCAGCAGTTCGGCGCGCTCGCGCTCCAGGCGCTCGATGTCGGGACGCGCCGCGGAAAGCCGGGCCACGAGTTGTCCGAGCAAGCGGCCGCTCGCGGCCAGCCTTGCGCGCGGGTGCACGAGGCGCCGCGCCAGAGCGTCCACGCGCTGGATCTCGGTATCGACCCTGCGCAACGCGGCGCGAGTCGCGCGGGCCGTGAGTTCCCCGAGGCGGCCGAAGAGCGCGTCGCGCGAGGGGCTTACGGCCTCGGCGGCCGCCGTGGGCGTCGGCGCGCGCAGGTCGGCGGCGAAGTCCGCGATGGTGATGTCGGTTTCATGGCCGATGCCGGCAACCACGGGAAGCGCGCAGGCGCGGATCGCGCGCGCGAGGGATTCCTCGTTGAACTGCCACAGGTCCTCGATCGAGCCGCCGCCGCGCGCGAGGAGGAGCACGTCGCATTCCTTGCGCGCGCTCGCGGTCGCGAGCATCGCCGCGATTCGTGCTGCGGCCCCTTCGCCCTGCACGGGAACGGGGTACACGATCACGCCGATGGAAGGATTGCGCCGTTTCAGCGTGGCGAGGATGTCGCGCAACGCCGCGGCCGCAAGCGAAGTCACGATACCGACGGTTTTCGGGAAAGCCGGGATCGCGCGCTTGGCCGCGGGGTCGAACAGGCCCTCGCGCTCGAGCTTGTCCTTGGTGCGCAGGAAACGCTCGAACAGCGGTCCGACGCCCGCACGCCGCATCGTTTCCACGTTGAGCTGGAAATCGCCGCGCGGCTCATACAGCGTGACGAGGGCACGCACCTCGACCTGCATGCCTTCCCTGGGTTGCCAGTCGAGGTACTGCGCACGGCCGCGGAACATCACGCAACGCACCTGGGCGCCGGCATCCTTGAGCGTGAAATAGCAGTGGCCGGAATCGTAGCGCTTGAAATTCGATATTTCACCGGCGACCCATCCCAGCGGAAAGCGCCGCTCGATCAGGTCGCGCGCGCTGCGGTTGAGCTCGGTCACGCTGATGACCGGCGGGTCGAAGAGGCTTTTTTCCGGGGCGGCGGGCAAGGGGACAGTGCTGGTGCGAGGATACGATTGGCGGGCGAGTCTACCCTGCGGGCGAAGACTACACCCGTAGTCCATGCACTCACAAAACCCCTTAATTCTGCAACTGTTTTTTGGCCCTCCGAGGTGACTAATCCACAATTCGGGCGTTCGCGCCACGAAACCTGCAAGGGGTCGCCGCGGAGTCCGATTCTTATTCCCAGCCCTCTGTTTATTAAAAGAAATTCGGCGATGAAATTTTAACCAAACCGATCAATCGGCGTCGTTTGGCAGGTAAAAACGCAACTGTTCAGGCACAATCCACAAACTTATCCACAGGTTTTGTGGATAACAGCGGTGGCCCGTATTTTGCGCGGTGTGCGGGCGCCAATCGGAAGCACATTGGAGGGCCGATCTGCGACACTCGGAGCCTTCCGGGATGCGGTGCAACAAGTTGCCGCGCATCGAGCGTTTGGCTAAAGTGCGCGCCTGATGCCGGCCTCCGGCGAAGCTCGCACTGAGCCCTTAGGAGAAATAATTTGTTCGCCATGATCCAGGCCGCCGGCTGGCCGATCTATCCGCTCCTCCTCGCGTCGGTCATTGCGGTCGCGCTGATCATCGAGCGCTCGGTGAGCCTGCGCGAAAAGAAGATCGTGCCGCCCAACCTGCTCGGCGAGGTCGTCACCGTCTACCAGCACCAGGGCGTCACCCCGGATGTGCTCGACAAGCTGGCGAAGGATTCGCCCCTCGGCCAGGTGCTTTCGGCGGGCCTGCGCAACGTGAACAGCCCGCGCGAAGTGATGAAAGAGGCGATCGAGGAGGCGGGGGCCAGCGCGGCGCACGACCTCGAACGGTTCCTCACCACGCTGGGCACCATCGCCTCGGCCGCGCCGCTCCTGGGCCTGTTCGGCACGGTGATCGGCATGATCGAGATTTTCGGCTCGCAGGGGCCGACCGGCACGAATCCCCAGCAGCTCGCGCAGGGTATCTCGATCGCGCTCTACAACACCGCGTTCGGCATCGGCATCGCGGTGCCGTCGATCATCTTCTACCGCCATTTCCGCAGCAGGGTCGATGGTTTCGTGGTCGAGATGGAACGCTCCGCGGCCAAGTTGGTCGACATCGTGCACGGCGAACGCGCCGACTTCAGGGCCAAGCCGGCCAAATGAAATTCCGCCCGGGCCGCGTGAGGGAGGAGCCGGAGATCAACCTGGTGCCCCTCATCGACGTGATGATGGTGATCCTGATCTTCCTCATGATCAGCACCACGTATTCGAAGTACACCGAGCTGCAGATCAACCTGCCGACCGCGGACGCGGAAAAGCAGCCCGAGCGCCCGAACGAGGTCTCGGTGCTGGTCAACGCCACCGGCCAGTACGTCATCGACAAGAGCCCGGTCACGTTCTCGACCATCTCCGCGCTGTCCGACGCGCTGCGCCGCGCCGGCGGCGACCGGAAGGACCCCATCATCGTGATCAGCGCCGACGCGCTTGCCTCGCACCAATCCGTGGTGCGCGTAATGGAGGCATCCCGGGCGGCGGGCTATTCCCAGATCACGTTCACCACGCAGGCGAACGCGAAGTAACCGGCTGCGCGGGTAAACCGGGGCCTCGCAGCCATCGCCTTCGAATCCCTCGCGAGCCACTGGTACCGCGCGACTGCGCTCGCGTGGGTCCTGTTTCCGTTTTCACTGCTGTTCGGGCTTGTGGTATCGGTTCGCCGCGCGATGTATCGCCTGGGCGTCTTGTCCTCGACGCGCGTCGGCATCCCGGTGATCGTCGTGGGCAACATTACCGCCGGCGGCAGCGGCAAGACGCCGCTCGTGCTGTGGATCGTTCGATTCCTCGCAGCGTCGGGATGGCGGCCCGGCATCGTCAGCCGCGGATACGGCAGACGCGATTCGAAGGAGGCACCGGTCGAGGTGGGCATCGCGTCCGACCCGGCCTTGGTCGGAGATGAACCTCTGTTGCTGGCCCGCCGTTCGAACTGCCCGGTGTGGGTCGGGGCCGACAGGGTGGCTGCTTGCCGTGCGCTGGGCGAGCGGCATCCGGACTGTGATGTCCTCGTTCTCGACGACGGCCTGCAGCACTACCGTCTCGCGCGCGACATCGAGATTGCGGTGCTCGACGAGCGCGGCTTCGGCAACGGGCACCTGTTTCCCGCAGGCCCCCTGCGCGAACCCGTTGCGCGACTGCGGTCGGTCGACGCGATTGTTCGCAATGGCATGCCCGCAGGCGATGGCTACGCGATGCGCATCGAGGGCCGCGAATTCGTCAGGCTCAACGATGCGGCGCTCACCGCGCAGGCCGCCGGGCTGGGTTCGAAACGGGTGCATGCGGTGGCGGGCATCGGCGACCCGCCGCGCTTCTTCCGCCATCTCGAAGCTCTCGGTCTCGAGGTTGTACCCCATCCGTTTCCCGACCACCATCCGTATGCGGCTTCCGACCTCGAATTCGGCGACGGCCTGCCGGTCGTGATGACCGAGAAGGACGCGGTAAAATGTAAGCAATTCGACGTTGCTGCCACTGCGGCCGCAGGACCTGTCTTGTGGGTGCTGCCGGTCAGTGCCGAGCTCGATCCCGCGTTCGGCGCAATG
>JBBQNG010000230.1:0-6957 GCA_038329645.1 Burkholderiales bacterium | reverse complement strand
CTTGTAGAAGCGCGACCCGAGCCCCCCCTCGGGGAGTTCGAAAGTCATCTGCTCGGCGTACGCGGGATTGAACTGCAGGTCGTAAATAGCCGCTACCGCGTCAACCATCGGCGAGAACGCAGGATGGGTCGTAACGTCCTCGACCTTCTCGCCACCGATCCACACCTGCCGGCCGTCGCGCAGGCTACGGCGGTACTCGCGTCCATTCAGAAGCGCCACGTTGACCCTTTCCGATGTTATGGATCCGTGTATACATGGATCCAGAATAACTTCGAACGGACCGGATTGTCCAGCGGTGGGGCCTAGGTCTCCGCGAGCGTGTGTACAAGTGCGCCAAAGATTGCGCCCCGCTCGGCAAGACTGGAAACGATGATCTTCTCGCGCCGGCTGCAGGTGTCGATGCACACCGGACCGAGCCCGTCGAGCGTGGGGCGCCCCATCGCGCCGGGAAAGCTGCCGTCGGAACCTCCACTGGAGACGACCGGGGAGATCGGCACGCCGATTTCGTTGGCGAAACGCTCGGCGTGTGCATAAAGAGGCCGTCCTGAGGATTCCGGATACACCGGGCGGGTCCAGCCGCCTTCCACGCGCACCGACACCCGCACATCGCCCGTGTCGGCCAGTAAGGTCTTTGCGTGGGCTTCCAGGGCCTCGACGTCCTCAGGAAAGGACGCGCGGATGTCGACGTGGATTTCCGCCTCGTGCGGCACCACCTGCCGCGCCGCCCCGCCCCGAAATACACCCACGTTGACCAGCCGGTTGCGCGACACGTCGGTCAGTGCCTCGAGCGCCAATGTGGCGCGCGCGGCGGCTCGAACTGCGCTCGCGCCTTCGGTGTAATTGACCGCAGCATGGGCCGAGCGGCCTGTGTACAAAGCGCGGATCGCGCCGACGGCGCGCCGTCCGATGACGACCCCGCCGTTCGGCCGCGTCGGCTCGAGCACAAGTACCGCACCGGCATCTCGGCAGCCATCCTCGATCCATTGCCGCGACCCCGGGGAGCCCAGCTCCTCGTCAGGCACCAGCATCACGGCGAGTTCCGCAGGCAGCCGGCCCTTCGCCTGCAGCAAGGTATCTATCGCGAACCAAGCCATCGCGAGGCCCCCCTTCATGTCGCCGACGCCCGGGCCGTAGGCGTGCTCACTATCCTCGCTGAAGCCCCAGCCGGCGTGACTTCCCGCCGGCCAGACGGTATCGGCGTGGCCCAGGATGACGATCTTTCCCCGGCCTTCGCCCCGGCGATGAAAAGAGCGTCGGGGGCCCCGGCCTTCCAGGGGCAGTACGCGTTCCTCGAACCCGAGGGATTTCCAGCGCGCACCATACACCGCACCCATCCGCGTGACATTGTCCGCGTCGTAGGACCCGCTCTCGATCGCGACCATCTCGGCGGTGAAATCGAGCATTGCCCTGGTGCGCGGGCGAAGTGATGCAAGCAATTCAGGGCATGTCGTCATGGAAGACCCTCAGTTCGAGAAAGTATACGCAGACAACGAAGCGCGGCGAACGGAATTGGACAGATGGTTCGAAGTTGACAGGATGAAATCCCTTTGAAACACTGCTGCCACAACAAGAAGACGACGTCGCAGCAAATGCGGTCCCACCAGAGGAGAATCCAATGAACACCCTGCGTCTGCGCGCCTGCGCGCTTTTCACGGTCGTTGCCGCTCTCGTTTCGGCCCCGCTGCATGCCCAGCAGAAAGAACTCAAGGTCGGCGTGATCTACGACTACACGGGGCCGCTCGCCGCCGGCGGGTCGCTCGCCGCGGCGCTGGGCACCAAGGCCGCCATCGACATGATCAACGAGCGCGGCGGCATCGAAGGCTACAAGATCAAGGCCACCTACGCCGACGCCCAGTCCAAGGCCGACGTGGCGATCAACGAGATGACCCGCCTGCTCGACCAGGAGAAGGTCGACATCGTCATGGGCCTGTTCTCGAGCGCGCACTGCGTGCCGATCGCGCAGCAGATGGATGCGCGCAAGAAATTCATGTGGGCCAACGTCTGCGTGGCCTCGGCCGTGCTCAAGGACAAGAAGCTGCAGTACGTGTTCCGCGCACAGGTGCACTCGGACCAGTTTGGCGAAGCCTCCTGCACGTTCCTCGCCGAGAACGCGAAGGCGAGGCTCGGCAAGGATACGAAAGACCTCAAGGTCGCGATCATCTACGAGGACGGCCCTTACGGCGCGGGGGTCGCGTCGGGCAACGAGTCCAAGTGCAAGGCGCTGGGCATGCAGACGGTGCTCAAGGAAGGCTATGCGGCGACCTCGCCCGACCTGTCCAGCCTGATCACCAAGCTCAGGCGCGCGCAGCCCGATGTGATCCTGCACACCGGCTACAACCCCGACATCACCTTGTTCTGGCGCCAGGCGAAGGAGCAGGGCCTCAAGTGGTCGGCCCTGATCGGCCACGGCGCGGGCTACGGCCAGTACGACAAACTGCGCGAGACGCTCGGCAAGGACGCGGACTACATCTACGACGTCGACCCGGTGGCCGCCCAGCTGCTCGACCCGAAGACGCTCAAGCCGGGCATGGGCGACATCACCAAGGAAATGATCAAGCGCTATACGGCCGAGATCAAGGACCGCAAAGTCGACGAGATCCCGCCGCATGTGTCGATGGGCTTCAACCAGTCGTGGATCCTGTTCACCGATGTGGTGCCACGGGCAATCAAGAAGTACGGCGGCATCGATTCGGAGGCGCTGCGCAAGGCGGCGCTCGATACCGACATCCCGGTGGGCGGCACGATCCAGGGCTACGGAGTGAAATTCTTCGCGCCGGGCACCCCGATGTCGGGGCAGAACGAGCGCTCTTCGCCCGTGGTGATGCAATTCATCGGCGGCGATACGAAGATCGTCTGGCCCGCCGCGATCAAGACCGCCGACCCGGTGCTGCCGCTTCCCAAAGGCCATACCTACGCGCGCTGAGCGGCCCGGATTCGCCTGGTGCTCCGCGTCGCCGGCCTGACCAAGAATTTCGGCGGCTTCACGGCCGTAAACCGCGTTTCGTTCGAGCTGGCCGAGGGCGAGATCCTCGGTCTGATCGGCCCGAACGGCTCGGGCAAGAGCACGACCTTCAACCTGATCGCGGGGGCCCTGCTGCCGACCGCGGGCTCGATCGAGTTCCTTGGCCGCGAGATCGCCGGCATGCATGCGAGCAAGGTCGCTCATCAGGGCATCGGACGCACCTACCAGATCCCGCGGCCCTTCAGGAAGCTCTCCCTGATGGAGAACGTGGCGCTCGCCGCCTACTACGGCCAGGCCGAGCGGCCGTCGCGTGCCAAGGCCTGGTCGCAGGCCAAAGAGGCGCTCGCGCTCGTGAGTCTGCCCAGCGAGGATAGCGCTCGCGTGGACGGGCTCGGCGCGGCGGGGCTGAAGAAGCTGGAGCTCGCGCGGGCGCTGGCCACGCAGCCCAGGCTGCTGCTCGCCGACGAAAGCCTCGGCGGCCTCGACGAATCCGAGATGAACCAGGCGGCGGACATGCTCGCGATGATCCGCGACGAGCGCGGCGTCACCATCATCTGGGTCGAGCACATCATGGGCGCGCTCATGCGCGTGGTCGACCGCTGCCTGGTGCTCGACCACGGCGAGGTCATCGCGGAAGGCAAGCCTTCGGAGGTGGCGCACGACCCGAAAGTGATCGAGGTGTACCTGGGCACGGACGCCGCCGAGGTCCAGCAAACCGTGGCCGCCCGGTCTTCGTCGCAGTCTTCGTGATGGGCGCGCCGATGCTGCGAGTCGAGGACGTTTCCGCCGGCTACGAGGGCTTCCAGGCGTTGTTCGGCGTGAGCCTCGAGGTGGGCGCCGGGGAGGCAGTCGCGGTGATCGGCCCGAACGGCGCGGGCAAGACGACGCTCCTGCGCGCCATCTCGAAGCTGATCGGCGTCACCGGCGGTGACATCGCGATGGAAGGCCGTTCGCTCAAGGCGGTGCCCGCGCACGAAGTGATCGGCTACGGTATTGCGCAGGTGCCCGAGAACCGGCGTTTGTTCCCGCGCCTCACGGTGGAGGACAACCTCAAGATGGGCGGCTTCCTGCCTTCCGCGCGCGCGCGTTACGCCGAGCGGCTGGCCTATGTCTACTCGCTCTTCCCGCGCATGAAGGAAAGGCGTGGCCAGCAGGCCGGCACGCTGTCCGGGGGCGAGCAGCAGATGTGCGCCATCGGCCGCGCCCTCATGTCGGGCCCCAAGCTGCTCCTGCTCGACGAGCCTTCGGCGGGCCTCGCGCCGGTCGTCGTTCAGTCGATCTTCGAGATGGTGAAGCGCATCTGCGCGGAGGGGTATACGGTGCTCATCGTCGAGCAGAACATCCGCCAGGTGCTCAAGGTGGTGGACCGCGCCTACTTGCTCGAGACCGGGCGCATCAAGCAGAGCGGTGCGGCGGCCGAGCTGCTTGCCTCGAACGAGATCCGCAAGGCCTACCTGGGAATCTGAGCCATGGACGATCGGAACAGGGGGCGAGCCCCCCGGAACCTTCGATGACAGAGATATTCGATATTTTCCTTCTCGAAGCCGTTCTGAACGGGCTCCTGCTCGGCGGCCTGCTCGCGCTGTTGTCGCTGGGCCTCAACCTCATCTTCGGCGTGATCGACGTGGTGTGGATCTGCTACGCGGAGCTGATCATGGTCGGCATGTACGCGGTGTACTACTTCCACGTCTCGTTTGGCTGGCCGCTGATCCTGGCGATGCTTGCAGGTGTGGCGATAGTCTCGGCAGCGGGTGCCGCGCTGCACTACTTCGTCATCCGCCCGGTCCTCGGCGCGGAGCCGATCAACCAGCTGTTGGTCACCGGGGGCGTGCTGTTCTTCCTGCAGGCCGCCGCGACGCTGGCTTTCGGCATCGAGTTCAAGAACCTCGGCGTGACCTTCCCGCCCATCGTGGTGGGCGACATTTCGTTCTCGATGCCGCGCCTCATCGCGTTCGGCGTCGCCCTGGCGGGAATGATTGGGATGTACCTGCTGCTTACGCGCACCTACATCGGCACCGCGATCCGCGCCATCAGCCAGGACCGGGCCATCATGCCCCTGATGGGCGTGAATCCCGGGCGAATTTTCATCATCACCTCGGCCATCGGCGGAGGCCTTGCGGGGCTCGGCTCGTGCCTGCTTGTGCTCCAGTACGACATCCACCCGGGCATCGGCCTGTCGTTCGGGCCGATCACGTTCCTGATCTGCGTGCTTGGCGGCCTGGGCAACATGATCGGGGGGTTCATCGCCGCGTTCATCTTTGCCCAGTTCATTTCGGTGGGCGGCTTCTTCCTTGCCCTGGAGTGGGGCTATGTCATCGCGTTCCTGTTCTTTATCGGCATGATGTTCTGGCGCCCGCAGGGCATCCTCGGGGGCAAGTGAGGTGACGCGCTATCTTTCCTGGGCCGCGCTCGCGATGCTTGCGGTGACGCCGCTGCTGGGTCTTGGCAAATACCCTCTGCACCTGCTGATCATGGTGCTGCTCTGGGGCTATGTGTACACGAGCTGGTCGATCATGGGGCGCTTGGGGCTGGTGAGCTTCGGCCACGGCGCGTTCCTCGGGATAGGCGCGTACGTGGTGACCATGGGCTGGAACCACTATGGGCTCACGCCGTGGTTGGGCGTGCCGATTGCACTCGCGGTCACCGCCGTCGTCGCTTTCCTGATCGGCTACCCGTGCTTCCGGTACAAAATCGTCGGGCACTACTTCGCGCTCGTTACGCTGGCGCTGTCGGAAGTCACGCGTCTCCTGATCGTGGCGCTGCGCGACCACACCGGCGGGTCGCTGGGCGTGACCCCGAAGACCGCGCTGGCCGACACGTCCTATTCGCTTTTTGCGCTGCAGTTCTCCGACAAGCTCGTGTGGTTCTACATCGTGCTGGCCTTCTGGCTCTTGGGCCTTTGGATCTGGAGGAAGGTCGACCAGAGCATGGGCCGCCTGGCGCTTGAGGCGATCAGCCAGGAAGAGGATGCTTCCGCGTCCATCGGCATCGACGTCACGCGCCTCAAGCTCGGCGTCACGATGATTTCGGCGCTGATGACGTGCATGGGTGGCGTCCTGTACGCGCAGTACCAGCTGTACGTGAACCCCGAGACCGTGTCGGGTATAGGCATCAGCCTGCAGATGGTGTTCGGCGTGATCGCGGGCGGAATGTACGTGAGGCTCGGGCCGACGGTAGGGGCTGCGTTCACGCTGCTTCTGGCCGAGGGCCTGCGGCTGGGATTCGGCAACCGCTTCCATGCGCTTGACACGACGGTCTACGGCCTCATGCTGGTGCTCTTCATCATCTACATGCCGAAGGGAATCCTGGGGGCGGCGATGGAGGGGCTGGGGCGCAGGCGGCCAAAAACGGCGGTCGCGTAGCTGTTGGCGCAGTTGGTGGGCTCCGCGAGCTAGTTCAATCCACCTTGGCGCCGGAGTCCTTCACGATCTTCGACCACTTCGCCAGCTCCGTCACGACGAATTCGTTGAATTCCCTGATCGTCATCGGCGTGATCTCGAGGCCGATGGCCGTGAAGCGCTGGCTGGAGTCCGCGTCCTTGAGGATTGCCGCAGTGGTGGCGTAGAGCTTCTGGACGACCTCATGGGAGAGCCCCGCCGGACCGCTTACACCCCACCATGGGCGGATCTCGTAGCCGGGAACGGTATCTGAAATCGGAGGCACCTCGGGCGCCAGGGCGCTGCGCGTTCGCGTGGCTACGCCCAGCGCGCGCAGCTTGCCGTCCTTCACGTGCGGGTAGATCACCGGCACGTGGTAGAAGGTCATCGAGACTTGGCCGCCAAACAAGTCGCCGAAGCCTTGGGTGATGTTCTTGTACGGCACGTGGACGATGTCGATGCCTGCCATCGACTTGAGCAGCTCGCCAGCCATGTGCGGCGAGGTGCCGGAACCGGCCGAGATATACGTGAGCTTGCCCGGGTTGGCCTTTGCGTAGGCGATCAGCTCGGCCATGTTTTTTACCGGGATCGTGGGGTTCACGGCCAGCATGTTCGGCG
>JBBQNG010000229.1:0-6972 GCA_038329645.1 Burkholderiales bacterium | reverse complement strand
CAATCGTCGTTCAGCGCAGAACGCCTCCACCGTCTGCCCGGATCGGCCTTGCTCGCGCAGCACATTCGCCCATTCCTCGGCTCTCAGACGCGGCCGCGATCCGGCATTCCCCATCTGTCCACCACGTTGCGTACCCCTTGCTTTGTCCTTCGGTGCCATCGCCACCCTCCTCGGTTAAAAGAGCGTGACCTTGCCAAAATCACTCAGGGCAAATCAATATGGGGATTTGGCGACGGTTACGCAACTACAACGACACGCTCGGCCTGATGCACGAAGACGCGCACGAGGATGCCGAGCGTGTGGACCTGCCGGGCAACGACGGCAGTGTCGTCGAAGTGCGCGTACTCACGCCGCTCGACCTCGCGGTCTCCAAGCTCGCGCGCTTCAGCGACCAGGATCGCGAGGATATCGAGGTGCTCGCGCGCGAGAAGTTGATCGACGCGAAGTCCCTGCGCAAGCGCGCCGAGGAGGCGCTCGGCGGCTACGTCGGCGACCTCAAATCCATTCGCACTTCGCTCGATCTGGCTTGCAATGTGCTTGAGGCGGCACGGTAGGCAATGGCAGCATTTAGGCCGGAGAGCCAATATCCACGCGGGCCTTAAGAAAAAAGTGGCGGCATTGGCCCGGATAACGTGTCGTCCCTACCGCGATACCTCAGCCCTCATCCCCCCATCCCCGGCGCAATCACGGTGAAGCCTTCCTTAATCGCGACCTCGACGAGGTTTTTGTCGGCACACACGAACTCCCAGGCAGCACCTCTCTCCTGCCGGGCAATTGTCGCGGCCGCCAGTTGCAGCGAGTCGGCAGCGCGCAGCGGGTGGCGCCGCAACAGCGCCAGTGCGGTTTCCTTCACGCTAGGGCTGGCGGTGATTTCGTTCCAGCGGGCCGCGGCGTCGTCGAGCCGGCGAAAGCCGTCCGCGATGGTCCGGCTGGCCGGCGTCCGCGGCTCGCGCCCGTAGCGCGCGAGCGCAGAGGCGCACTCGACTGTGGTGCCCCACCAGACGGTCATCAGGGGATCACGCGCGTAGAGCGCTCTGAAAAACGGGGTCGCCGCCTCGTGCACGAGGAGCGGCACGACCGCAGAGCTATCCCAGAATTTCACCGGCCATTGCGCCGCTCTTCGAGCAGGGCGTCGAGTACGCCCTCGCCGGGCGGCAGCTTCTGCGGCGCCTTTTTCAGTAGCGTCGAGGGACCGCGCTTCGCGGCGCGCTTGACGAGACCTTTGCGCTCGAGTGCCTGGAGCCACGCCTCCTCGCCCGGATTCGCCGCAGGCTGCAGGGGGGTGAGCTGCGCCACCGGGGTGTTGCGGTCGGTGATCAGCACGGTCTCGCCCTTGCGCACCAGGTCGATGTAGGCGGAGAGGCGGTTCTTGGCTTCGGAAATCGAGGCGGTCTTCATCTGGCTATTATAGCTAGATCAGCGCTGCCGGAGTCCGCCAGGAAAAGCCATGGACGGGCAGGCAATATGTGACTACAATTTTCCCTTTAAAACGTAAATTGAGGTCACAATGTCGTCTCAAAAGCCGACCCGGGCGAACCAGCGCGTATCGATCCGTGAATTCAAAGCGCGCCTGTCCCACTTCCTTGCACAGGCGGGGACGCACGGCGTCATCGAAGTGACTTCCCATCGCAGGGTCGTGGCGAGGGTCACGGGCGTCCCGCCCCAGGCCGACGACGCCATCGCGCGCCTGATTGCGAAAGGCGCCATCGCCTGGCAGGGCGGCAAGCCGGCCGGCGCGGCAATCCGCCTGGCCAAGCGCGGCAAGAGCGTCTCTGAAATGCTGCTCGAAGATCGAGGATGATCCTCTACTGCGATACCTCGGCCCTCATCAAGCTCTATCTCACCGAAGCCGAGTCCCCGGCGCTGAAGAAACTCGCGGCCGGCGCTCAAGCGCTCGCCACCTGCCGGATCTCGTGGGCGGAAGCGCACGCCGCGCTGGCCCGCCGCGTGCGCGAAGTGCCGGGCGATGCGGCCGCCGCGGCGCAGATGCGGCGGGCATTGGCTTCCGACTGGCCGAAATTCATGGTGGTGGAGATCACCCAGGAAGTCGTCGTGCTGGCGGCAGAGTATTCGGACACGTTCGCGTTGCGCGGCTATGACAGCGTACAACTCGCCGCCGCCCATTCACTGGCACTGGAGAGCGGCGCGCCGGTGGCGTTTGCGTGCTTCGATACACGCCTCAACAAGGCAGCCAAGGTGCTGGCCATGGAGGCGCCGTTCGCGACATAGTTATATTCCGCGCTGGCAGACCTATATTGCCATATACGGCAAGCCAATTACGCCATGAGTGGCGCCGTTATTAGGTCTACGTAATTTAAAGTTCGACTTTGACGTCGAAAATAAAAAGGGACAGGCCCGGTCCAAGCCCAGGTCTGTCCCTCAGTGCAACCCCGTCGGCCGCAGCCGGCGTAAATCTTAGTTGCGGTCGCGCTTCGGCTCGCGGGGCGCCACGTAAGGCGCGGGTGCGGGTGGCGGGGGCGGCGCAGCCGCGACAACCGGCTTCGGCGGCAGCGGCGCCGGTGGCGCCACGACTACGGCCGGCGCCGGGGGCGGCGTCACCGCCGCGATCACCGGGCCGCACTCGGCTGCCGACGGGGGCGGGCCGAACGCGCTGTGCCAGCACTCGCCGAATCCGTTGCGCCATACTTGCGTGCGGCCGCCGTCGACCCAGGTCTCGCGGATTTCAGGGGGGCCGAAATTCTGTGCCTGCGCCATGCCGGCAGCGACGCCCAGCAGGAGGGCGCAAGGCACTGCTATGCGAAATGAGGTTTTCATTGTTTCCTCGCCAAAAAAATTATCACTAGCTCCGCCTTGCAGGGTTAGTCCGTCGACGGGCAGTAAAAGCGGAATGATACTGACGTCGTTTGACAGACTATGCCCAATATCGGGCGGGCGATCTGTACGGGCGCGCACAAAGCGGGTTTAGTTCCCCAAAAAAAGACACGAATTTTTTACAGAGCCCACCGGCCCGCGGAAGGGCGGCCAAAACGGCGGTCCGACCCGGCTATCTGGCGCGACGAAGGAAGAAAAGGCCGCAATTCCAGCCTACCGCAACCGCCAGCGCCAGCAGCAGCGCCCACAGCGAGCTCATGCGCGCAGCCGCGAGGTGGATGGTCGCCAGCGCCATGCCGAAGCCGATCAGCCCCTTGAGCGAGTTCACCAGCAGCGCCGAGGTGAAAGGCCCGCCGCAGCGCGGCTGCAGGATCAGCACCAGCGAGGTGAACACTACGGGATAGGTCGCGAGGGTCCCGGTGGCCTGCGGCCCCAGAACGTTGCTCGCGTTGGTGGTGGCGATTACCACGCACGCCACCAGCAATGCGCGCAGGGCGAGGTCGAAGCGCACGCGCGGCAGCGGCGGGGCCTTGACGTCGACCACGAAGCGCCGCAGGCCACGGATGGCGATCGCGAAGCTCACCGCGAACAGCGCGCAGCCCTCGATGAACGTCCATTCGCGCTGTTGCAGCAGCCAGGCTACCGCGAACCATGCCGAAGTCGCGGCGAGCCAGGACGCAAAAGTGGCGTGCCGCTGTGATACGAAAGCATGCGCTGAGACGAAGGCCACGGTCGCGGCAACCGCCACCACGCCCATGCGCGCCGAATCGGATATGAACTGCGGTCCGTGGTCGATGGCGAGGAAGACGTAGATCGGCCCGGTGGACACCGGCAGGGTGGCGATCATCGAGCCGAGGAACGGCCCCAGACGTTCGGTCGCGCGCGACGCGGACACGACGATGACGATCGCGCACGCGATCTTCAGGAAGAGAAACGAATCGATCAGTGCCGGCTCCGGCTCAGCGTTTCGGGGCGCTCACCACCAGGATGTTGCCCGCGACCGAAACCCCCATACCCGCCACCATGAGCGGATGCCAGGACAGGTTCTCGAACAGGGTTGAGATGATAAGCGCTACGACCGGCACCATCACGCCCACGTAGGAAGCGCGCGCCGGCCCGATGCGGCCGATCAGCGTGAGCCACGCGGCGAACGCCGCCACCGAGCCGACCACGGCGAGATACAGGAGCGAGAGCAGGTACGCAGGCGAGCTGCCGATCGTGAGCGTGCGCCCCAACGCGAGCGCGATGACGAGCGCGGACAACCCGCCGTAGCCCATGCTCCACGCGATCGTCGGCAGCCCATGCAGCGCACGCGTGTGGTTGCGGTGCGCGAGCAGTCCGCCGACTACCGACACGGTCACGGCGCCGAGCGTGAGGAGCGCGCCGTATACGACGCCCTCGCCCTGCGACAGCCGTGCGACCTCCGGCCAGAACACCAGCACGATGCCCACGATGCCGAGAAGCGAGCCCGCTGCCATGCGCGCGGTCAGCGGCTGGCCGAAGAAGAACCGCAATCCGAACATCGCAAGCAATGGCGAAGCCGAGAACCCGACCGCCACCAGGCCGGAGGCGAGGTATTCCTCGGCGCGGTAGACGCAGATGTAGCCGGCGCTGTACATGGTGATGCCCAGCAGGGCCAGCGCTGCGTGCTCCGCTGCCGAATAGCGCAGGGAAATGCGGCGCATGCGGCAATAGAGGGCGATCAGCATTGCGGCGAACAGGAAGCGCCACGCCACGCTCACCTCGGGCGCGACCGTGCCGAGCTGGAAGGTGATCGCGAACCAGGTGGTGCTCCAGATCGCGACGCACAACGCGAACAGCGACAGGTTGTTTGCCGCAAGCGGCATTGCGTCGTCCCCCTCCTGGGCCTCCGGGCGTCTAGACTAACCCATCGGGATGGCGGGCGACGGACTGATAAGCCAGAAGCATTACCCAGCTCTGCAGTTACCCGGCACCCGGCTTATTTATTTTTCTCCAGGCGCTGCACGATCAGCGCGCGGGTTTCGGCCACGGCGGCCGCATATTTCGGGTCGGGCGGGCCGGCGCGCTCGATCAAGGACAGCGCCTCGGCGTCACGCCCCTCATCGGACAACGTCTGCGCGAGGTTGTTGAGCACCACCACCGACTCGGGATGGCGCTCGGAGGCGCGGCGCAGTGTGGCTTCGGTGTCCTTGAGTCTGCCCTGTGCGTAATAAAGGTTGGCCAGCGCGACGCTTGCCCCGAGGCTGTCAGGCCAGCGCTCGAGCGCCGTCTTGTACGCGGTGATTGCCGCTTCCTTGTCGCCGACGCGCTCCATGGCCGCAATCGCCGGCACGTAGGTCGACTCGGTCGCGGTGACCGGGATGCGATCGGGCGGCATGGCGACCATCGCCCAGTAGTTGCTCTTCCGCCATGTGTACTCGAGGATCGTGAACGGGGTCTTGTCGCGCTTCTTCTGGCCCGAGCGCAGGTAGAGCTCGCCCTCGGGGTAGTCGTATCCGACCACCACGGCGTAATGCCACTTGGTGTTGAGGAACCCCAGGCCGATGTCCTGCAGGATGATCACAGGATTGCCCGCCGCTATTTCGCGGATCAGGTCGGGGAAGCTGGGCTCGAGGCGGTAGGCCACGCGGTTGTACTGGCGCGGCGCGGCGAGCATTTCGGCCTGCAGGCTGCCCTGCCGGTCGGGAATATAGACCTTGCTTACGAGGTCCTCCGGCGTCACCTTGACGCCCGTGCTGGCCAGATCGGTGGCGAGCGCGGCGGGGCCGCACTGGTATTCCTCCTGCGGGAAGAACGCGACGTCCGGCATCTCGCTGCGGCCGGGCACGCCTTCGGGCCACGCGTCGCGCAGCGCCATGGTCTGCGGTACGAGGCCGGCGCAACCTGCAAGCGCGGCCAGAAAAAAAGCGCCCGCCAGGAGGCGGGCGCTGCGGTACGAGGCGGCCGGAGTCACGGTTCCCTGCTGAAGAGAAATGGTTGTCCGGCGTGCCTGTGCTGCTCTTGGTGCCGTCGATTACCGGCGGAAAGCGAAGTACCAGACTGCCCAGATGATCAACAGCACGAGGATCAACGAGCCCGCGCCCGAATCGGCACCCACCGGCATCGAGTTGATCTTGCCCGCCAGCGACGCGACTTCGGCGTCGGTCATGGCGTTAACGCGCTCCTTGGCCGACTTGGCATCCACGCCCAGGGCCTGCAGCTGGGTCGCTGTCTCGGCACGGTTGAGGAAGTTCGTCACCGTGTTGCGGTCGGCCTGCGAAGCGGCCGAGGCGATCACTGCATCCGAACCGATCATGGCGGCCTGCCCTGACTGGAAGGGCAGCATCGCCATCGCGATGACCAGAAAACTGCAAAGCACTCTTTTCAGCGACGATTTCATTTAACGATCTCCTGTGGTGGTACGGATGGGACCTGCCCGGCACATGGGACGCATGAACGACTAAAGGCATGCGCCACTCACGGACACGATCATTGCGCTGCGGCCGACGCGTATCTGTGCGCTGACGCACACAGCCGGGTCGCACGGGGGGTTGACCGGGGGGCGATTGCGGGGTTTCGGGCCTATCGCGCTGTATGGGCCGCGTGGGACGCGAGTACCGACCCGGGCGCGGTGTCGCCGTCGTTTTCGGCGCGGGCCGGGGCCGGGTCTTCGACGTCGTAGGCCTTGGCGAACACCCGCTTGAGCGGATGCACTTCGGGCAGGATGTAGACGATGCCGTTGGTACCCTCGAAAGCCGGGCTGATGACGTCGTCGAAGAACTTGATCGGCACATTGATGCAGCCGAAGGAGATGCGGTTGTCGGCAGGCGTCGGCGAGGCAAGCCGCTGCGGGCGTCGTTCCTTGGGGTTGGTATTGATGACCCGGTGCATGGAGATCGCCGCGTCGTAATCCACCCAGAGCACGTCCTTGTCATGCGTGTTGCGCCCTATCGAGGCGACGAAGCGTCCGGCGGGCGTGGTCCGCACTTCCACAGGCATGTCGGAAAATTCGCGTTCGCCTATGCCCGGCACCGAGTCGTCGCCCTTGGCGATCCCGAGCAGCACAGGCGCCGCGCCGCGCAGCTGCCCGTCGGGCTTGAAGACGTAGACCTTGGCCGCCGTCTTGTCGACGATCGCAAACGGCAGGCCACTGGGGTCGCCTGAATCCACCGCCCAGTC
>JBBQNG010000228.1:0-6990 GCA_038329645.1 Burkholderiales bacterium | reverse complement strand
GAACACCTCCGCGCCGAACGCATCGAAAGTCAGCGACACGACCTGGCCGGTGGAAAGTCCGGAGAGCTGCTTCTGCGGCAGGCTGAAGTCGACGTAGATGGGATTGAGCGTCTGCAGCGGCACGATCTTGTCGCCGGGATTGAGGTACTGGCCCGAATGCACGGCGGTGATGCCCAGGCGCCCGGCGAACGGCGCGCGGATCGTGCGCTTGGCGACGTTGGCGGCCTGCTGCTCGACGCTGGCGCGCTTGGCCTTCAGGTCGGCTTCGTCGGCGTCGAGCTGGGCCTTGCTGATGGCCTCGACCGCGAACTGCTCGCGGTCCCTCGCCAGCACCGTGACGGCAAGCTCCGCGGCCGCCTGCAGGGTGCGCATCTGCGCCACGTCCGCATCGGCGTTGAGCTGGACCAGCAGCGTGCCGGCGGCCACTTCCTGGCCGGACTTGAACTCCACGCTGCGCACGAGGCCGGCAATTTCGGTCGTGACATCGATGCCGCGAACGGGGATGAGCGAACCGACCGCGGAGAGCTGCGGCTGCCACTCGAGCGTCTGGACTTTCACCGCGCTCACGGTCTGCGCGCCGGGCTTGGGGGAGCTCGCGATCATCTTGCGGATCTGCAGGAACTTGCCCAGCGCCAGCGCGACGACCAGGAGCAGCACCAAGCCGCCCATTATGAACATGCGTTTTTTCATCGGACGTGTGACCGCCATTCTGGTTACTCCTTGGTCTTGCGGGGCGCGATGGTTTTGTCGGGCGCGGCGTCGGCCACCGGCTCGCGGTTCCACCATCCGCCGCCCAGGGCCTGGAACAGCGCCGCGGTATCGGCGTAGCGCAGCGCCTTCGCCTGCGCGAGCGCGATGCGCGACTGCTGGTAGGTGCGCTGGGCATCGAGCAGGTTGAGGTAGCTGGTGGCGCCGATCTTGAACTGGCGCGTGATCAGGTCGAGGGATTGCCTCGACTGGGTTTCGACCTCCGCCTGGGCGGCGAGCGTTTCGGCATCCAGCTCGAGCGCGCGCAGGGCATTGGCGACGTTCTGGAAGGCGCCGATGACCGTGACCTGGTACTGGGCGGCCGCCGATTCGTAGGCCGCTTCGGCTGCCCGGCGCCGGGCCTGCAGCGCACCGCCGTTGAAGATCGGCTGCACCAGTCCCGCGCCGATGCTCCACAGGAACCCTCTGCTCGAGAAAAGATCGCCGAACCGGGTGGCGTTCAGCGAAGCGCTGCCGGTGAGCGTGATCTGGGGATACAGGTTGGCGGTCGCCACGCCGACCTGTGCGCTGGCCTGGTGGAGCAGCGCTTCGCTTGCGCGGATATCGGGCCGCTGGCGCACGAGGGCCGAGGGTAGCGTGACCGGCAGGACTTCGGGCAGCACCAGCGACTCGAGGTCGAATTCGGGCAGCTGGACCTGGCTGGGCAGCCAGCCCGCGTAGACGGCGAGCTGGTGGCGTGTCTGGGCGAGGGCCTTTTCCAGCGGTGGGATTTGCGCGCGCGTCAGCGCAACTTGTGCGCCGAGCGTCAGCACCGGCGAGCGGGCAATCGCCCCCAGGTTCGCCTGCTTGCGCGTGAGCTCGAGCGATTTCTCCTGCGCGGCCACCACTTCGCGCGTCGCCTTGAGCTGCGCGCGCAGGGACGCTTCCTGGATCGCAGTCGTGACGAGGTTCGCCGTCAGCGCGAGATAAGCCGCCTCGAGCTGGAACTTCTGGTAGTCGATGGCCGCGCCGAGGCCCTCGAGCTCGCGCCGCACGCCGCCGAACGCATCCACCGTGTACGACACCGGGATCGACGCGTTGTAGAGCGTGAAAATGCTGGGCGTCGGGCCGAACTGGATGCTGCGCTCGCGCGCCACGCCGAGCTGGCCGCTCACGTTGGGGAAAACACGCGTGCCGTACTGGGCGTTGTAATTCTCCTGCGCCTGGCGCAGCGTCGCCTCCGCCGCGACGAGCGTCGGGCTGTTGACGAGCGCGCTCCGGATCAATTCGTCGAGCGGCCTGGAGTGGAAGAGGCGCCACCACTGCGCCGGAATGTCCTGGTCGTAGACGAAGCGCTGCACGTTGCCGCCGTTGCCGGGCGCACCCGTGGTTTGCGGCGGCATGGGGTCGGGCGTGTAGGGCCGGTCCTGCGGGACCGACTGGGGATCGGGCGGGCGGAAATTCGGCCCGACCGGCGCGCAGCCGCTGAGGATCGACGCCAGGGCACTCACCGACAATAACGATGAAATCCGGGCCTGGATGACGCCTGGCTTGCTCTGTAGCATCTTGGGGGAGGGTGGGCCGAGTGGGCCGGTACCGTGGGGCAGCCCGCATTATAGTTCTGTGCTGCAGCGCACTCAAGGTTTTTGGGGAGCTGTTTCAAACGCCGCGCCAGCCGTGGTTCTGTATCGATACCAGTACATAAACTGACGGGAGATCCTTACCTGTGGCCGTTCTATGGAACAGAAAGTCGAGAATTCAGGGCCGTTGCATAATCCCGCAATGCAGGCTTGGGCTACCCTCATCGACTTGACGAGCCGGAACGTGGTCGACCCCCTGCTTTCCGTGCTGGGTGTCTCCGCCGCAGTCAGCTCGCATGAGATCGCCGCGAGCCTGCTGATTGCGGCGCTCCAGCTTTGCATCATCGCGTTCGTCTTCCGGCCGCTTGAATCCTGGATTCCTGCCGAGCGCTGGGCCGACCGGCGGCTCACGCGGGTCGACCGCGACTACACGCTGCTGATGGTGCTGGGCGTGCTTCCACTGCCGATCTTCCTCGCGATGACCCCGCTGCATGGACTCGCGGGAGGCGACGCGCCCGGCGGCCTGCTGCAGGCCCTGCCCTGGCTGGACCCGCATCCTTACCTTCGCTTCCTGATCTACTACCTCGTCTTCGATTTCACCTATTACTGGATGCATCGGGCAGAGCATGCGATCCCCTGGTTCTGGGCACTGCACAGCCTGCACCACAGCCAGCGCCAGGTGAGCTGCTGGACCAACAACCGCGACAGCTTCGTGAGCGGCGCAATCGAGGCGCTGATCCTGGCCTCGGTGGGCGTGGTCCTCGGCGTCGAGCCCTCCGAGTTCGCGCTGCTCATGCTGGCGGGCGAGCTGGTACAGAATTTCTCGCATGCGAATGCGCGCGTCGGATTCGGGCCGTTCTTCGGCAGGCTGCTCGTGGGCCCCGAGTACCACCGCCTGCATCACATGCACGTCGACTACGAGCGGCCGGGATTGCACAACTGCAACTTCTCGCAGGCGTTTCCGGTGTGGGACCTCCTGTTCGGCACCGCGCTGTATGGTGAGCCCCCGCGCACGACGGGCGTAACCGACCCGGTGGTCGATGCCGACAACGACCGCGGCCTGATCGGGCAGCAATTCGCGGCGCTGAGGCGTTTCCGTGGGGCGTTCCTGCGGCGCTCAGGGTGGAAGTTAGGCGACGTGTCGTTCGGGGAGGACTACGAGCCAATTAAAGCCGGAGATTGAGCTACCGGGCGGCGCGCCCCGGCACCAAGCGGATGCGCTTCAGGTTGTCCCCTTCCCACACGAAGTACGAAATCCCGAGGTTCTCCGCCCTGCCCTCGGGCGCGCCGAAAAGGATCAGGAGCCGGCTGTCGACGCGGTAGCGCAGCGCCCCGAAGTCGGCCCGGCGAGGCGTTGCGCTTACGTCCTCGAGAAGGTCCGTGTCCACGTTGGCGATCTGGTTGGTGCTCGCGCCGGGCGGATGGAAAATCTTTCCGGTCACGGCATCGATCACGGCGATCTCCGTGCAGCCGGTGCCGCATCCCCAGGTAGCGAGAATGTAGTGGCCGGCGAAATTCGGCCTCTCCCGGGCCCAGTCCCTGAGTTGGGTGCGGTACCGCCTCGAGCGGGGGTCGCCGCGTATGTCGGGCGCGGCGTTGGATCCGCTGTAAGGCTCCGCGGGATAGTCCTTGAACCGCGGCGCGTCTTTGGGGATGTCGGCGGCGCGGACCTCGGATTCGCCGCCCTCCCGCGCGCCGATTGCCGGCAGCGCAACAAGGGCGAACGCGAGTGCGAGGATCATTCCGCGTCCTCGCTTTTGTCGCATGGGGCGCTTACTTCTTGCCCTCGGTCGCCTTGCGCAGACGGTCTTCCCGCGCACGCAGCTCCGGCGTGAGCGCCGCGCCGAAGTCTTCGGCCTCAAATACCTGGCGCAGCTCGATCTCCGATTCGCCAGGCATCGGATTGGGGCAGCGCTTGAGCCATTCGACCGCCTCTTCCTTCGACTTCACCTGCCACAGCCAGAAGCCGGCGACGAGCTCATTGGTCGCGCTGAAGGGACCGTTGATCACCGTGTGCTTGTCTCCCGAGAAATGGACGCGCACGCCCTTGGAGCTGGGATGGAGTCCCTCTCCGGCGAGCATGATGCCCGCTTTGACGAGTTCTTCGTTGTACTTGCCCATGGCGGCGAGGAGTTTGGTGTCCGGCATGACGCCGGCTTCGGAATCCTTGGTTGCCTTCACCAGAACCATGAATTTCATGTGGATCTCCTTGTGATATTCCTGTGATGAGGCAAGGTAGGCGACACAGGTGCCCGGTTCGGTGCGCTGGCTCACTCGACTCCAGCCTCGATTCCTCATTCAATCAGCCGATCCGCACGCAGGAGCAGGGATTGCGGGATCCTGAGGTTGAGAGTCTTCGCGGTCTTGAGGTTGATGACCAGTTCGAACTTTGTCGGCTGCTCGACGGGGATGTCGGCCGGCCTTGCACCCTTGAGTATCTTGTCCACGACGGCAGCAGAACGCCGGTAGAAATCAACGCCGTCCGCGCCATACGACATCAACCCGCCTGCCTCGACGAACCGCGAAGCGTGATACACCGCAGGAAGGCGAGCCGCATTCACCACGGTAGTGACAAGGTCGGGTGGCGTCAGCAGGTTGCAGTCAAACGCCAGTACAGCCTGGATCTTCTGCGTCATCGCATTCTCGAGCGCGCCGGATAAGTCCCCCGGTCGCCTGATGAAAGTCGGCACGAGATCAAGTCCGAGCTTCTGTGCGACGGGCTGTACCTCCGACCACTGGCGCGCGTGTACCGCCCCGCCGCCGTTCTGCGGACACCCCAACACGCCGATGCGCGTCGACTTGGGCGCCACCTCCTTGAGGATCTGCAGGCGTTTGGCCGCCAGCTCCGGCGAAATGACCGTAAAGCCGGTCACGTTGCCACCAGGGCGCGCGAGGCTCGCGACCAGGCCCTGGCCTACCGCGTCACCGCTGGTGGCCATCACAATGGGTATGGTCTTCGTTGCCGCACGCAGAGCCAAAGCCAAATTTCCTGTCACCGCGACGAGCACGTCGGGATTGAGACGGACCAATTCGGCGGCAAGCGAGGGCGCCTGATCGAGCCTCGCGGCGCGCCGCGAGATAAGGATCAGGTTTCGTCCTTCGACGTACTCGTGATCACGGAGGCCCTCAGTGATCGCTTCCATGACACCAGCGCGTTCGGGCATCAGCACGCCTACTCGCCATATTTTCCCGGCCTGCTGCGCCTCGGCGGCCACGGGCAAAAAGAAGATTGCGATGCCAAGAACGAGCGCCAGCCCAATCCGGGCCTTTGGCACTCTCTGATTCGGGTACTTGGCCTGGTTCGGTGAAGTGGGTTGCCGAATCCCTGTCTTGCGAGGAGTCAATTCGTAATCCATTCAGCCATTTCCCATCCTGATTAAAGCCTGTGCCAACACTACCGCAGTCGTCGCAAGGATATCCTCCACGCTCGCCCCGCGCGACAGATCGCTGATCGGTTTGGCGAAGCCCTGCAGGATCGGGCCGATGGCACGCGCACCGGCAAGGTACTGCGTCAGCTTGTAGGCGATGTTGCCGGAATTGAGATCGGGGAACACCAGGACGTTGGCGCGTCCCGCTACCGAGCTTTCCTCTTTTACCTTCTTCGCGGCGACGGCCGGCACGAGTGCCGCATCGACCTGGAACTCGCCGTCTATCGCAAGCGAAGGCGCCCGCGCCCGCGCCATCTCCAAAGCCCGCACGACTTTGTCCACCTGCGCATGCTTCGCGCTGCCTTTCGTCGAAAACGAAAGCATCGCAACGCGCGGCTCGTCGCCCAAAACGCGTCGATAACTCTCCGCCGAAGCGAGCGCAATGTCGGCAAGCTGCTCCGCGGTCGGATCGGCATTCACTGCGCAATCGGCATACACGATCACGCGATCCGCGAGCGCCATGACGAAAAAACTCGACGGTGTTGCCACGCCTTCCGCCAGCCCAACGGTCATCATCCCAGCCTCGATCACGCGCGCTGTGGGATTTGCGACGCCGGCGAGCATCGCATCGGCATCGCCCGCTTTGACCATCAAGCCGGCGTGAAAGAGAGGCTTGGCGGCAATTCGCCGAGCGATCTTTGGATTTGAGTCGGGGCGGCCCTGGAGGTATAGCGCGGCGTAGGTATCCAGCCGGTCGCTGGCGTCGATGTCCCCGAGCACGATCGGCTCGGCGATTTTCTCCTCGCGCAGGCGCCTGGCTGCGGCGACGATCCTCTCATCGCCCCCTTCCGGGAAGACGACCCGCAGCCCCCGGCCGCGGATCTTGTCGATGCAGCTGCCGACAACATCCATCGGACTAGGCAAACGTCACCGCGTACGCGTCCGGTTTTCCCGCCTTTGCCGCCTGCAGCGCCGCCCACACCCGCCCCTGGGTTGCGGGCATGTCGAAGCGCGTCACGCCCGCCTGCCTCAGCGCATCGGCAATCGCATTCATGATGCAGGGCATCGAGCCTGTGACACCGGCCTCGCCAACGCCCTTGGCGCCGAGCGGATTGGTTTTGGTCGGCACGGGATGGTGGAGGACGCGCAATCCATCCACGAGGACCGCACGCGGCATCGGGTAATCCATGAAACTGCCGGTGAGCAGCTGGCCGGTCTCCTGGTCGTAGATCGCCTGTTCGCCAAGGATGTGGCCCGCCCCCTGCGTGATGCCCCCCTGCATCTGCCCTTCAACGAGCTGGTGGTTGATTACATTGCCGGCGTCGTCGCAGGCTATGTACGAAACGATTTCAATC
>JBBQNG010000227.1:0-7019 GCA_038329645.1 Burkholderiales bacterium | reverse complement strand
GAGGACGCCACACCATTAGCGATCGTCACGTTCCACGGATCGAGCAGCCAGGTGCCCCGTGTGCCAAGGGGTGAACTCGTGTCAACGCGCGCTCCCGCGACATCCAGCCAGTGACCCGAGGTCTCGACCAATCCTCCATTGCCGCCTTGCGCGCCGCCGCGCGCCGAGATCGTGCCGTATGCGCGAGTCGCGCTGTCCGACCACAGAACCACCTTGCCACCGTCACCATTGTTGACGGCGTCGGCGTTGATGGAAGCACCGGACCCCATGTAAGTCGCGGTCGCATTTGCCTCCGGCCCCTTGCCCTGGAAATTCCCTCCCACCAACACCGTCCCCCCCCCGCATCCCCCGACGCATTCAGCAACGCATTCCCAAACAACCCAACCTTGTCACCGAGCACCGTGATCGCGCCACCCTTCTGGCCCGCACCGAGTCCCGACGCCTCCAGGATTCCCGACACGCTCGTCACACCCGTCGAACCGCCATCCAGGTAAATCGAGCCGCCGCGCTCGTTGATCGCGTTGGCGCGAATCACGCCCTCGCTGTTCACCACAGTGTCTAGCAATGCATTTGCAGAACGCGCAGTAAGAAGGACATTGCCGCCGTCGGCCGTGATGGTGCCCTTGTTGATCGCCGAAGCGTTCATCGCGGCCTGGTCGACCCGAACGCTGATGAGGCCGTCGCCGATCATGTCGAGCGTGACCGCATCGCCGGCTGCCAGCGCCGCCGTGCCCATGCGCGCGTTGATCACGCCGCTGTTGCTAACCTGCGGCCCAATCAGTGCCGCGTAGCCGGAGAGAGTTGTGATGTTTCCCGCATTGACGACGCTGCCGGCGCCGCCGTTGTTCGTGAATACGTAACGACCGGCAAGGAAATCGCTGTCCTTGATGCCGAGCGTGGAGGCGGCAAGACCGCCGACGTCGATCTGCGAGCCGCGGCCGAACAGCACGCCGTTCGGGTTGACGAGGAACAGCTGACCGTTGGCGGAGAGGGAGCCGAAGATTTCCGAAGCGCTGTTGCCGAGGACCCGGTTAAGCGCGATTGCGCTCGAGCTCGGCTGCTGGAAGACGACTGAATTTCCGCTGCCGATCGAGAAGCTCTGCCAGTTCAGGATCGCGTTTTGCGATGACTGGTCGACGCGAAGCGACTGGGCGCTTGGGTTCGAGATGACCGCCGCGCCGGCGGCGACCTGACCCCCGGTTGGAAGCTGTTGGGCGTAGGCGCCCTGGACCGCTAACGTGAGTGCCGAGGCAAGGAGGGCGGGGTAGGCGCCCTTTGCGGTGGCAACTGTGACGGTCGAGCGATGCGCTAAGCGACGGTTTTTGTTCACAAAACACCCCCAGAAATACGCTTCCGGCAACCCGAAGGCGAGTTATCGGCAAAATACCTACAAACAGGGGGAGATATATATCACGAGAACGTCAAAAAGATACGTAATCTAGTGTGCATATTGCGCACTTTGACGACCTGACTCGGAAGCTTGGTTTCGGCAATTGTCCTTAGCTTGCCGACGACATCTGGCTCTGCAGATAGTTCTGCAGGCCGACCGAGGCGATCAGGCCGATCTGGGTCTCCAGCCAATCGATGTGCTCCTCCTCCGATTGGAGGATGTCCTCGAACAGCTCGCGGGACACGTAATCGCCCACCGTCTCGCAATGGGCAATGGCCGCCTTGAGGTCAGGGTGGGCGAGCTTTTCCATCTTGAGGTCGCAGGCGAGCGCCTCGGGAACATCCTCGCCGATCAGGAGCTTGCCCAGGTCCTGCAGGTTGGGGAGCCCTTCGAGGAACAGGAGCCTTTCGATCAGCCGGTCGGCGTGCTTCATTTCATCGATCGACTCGTGCTTCTCGTACGCCTCGAGTTTCTTGAGGCCCCAATTGCCGAACATGCGGGCATGGAGGAAGTACTGGTTAATCGCGGTGAGTTCGTTGAAAAGGACCTTGTTCAGGTGCTGGAGGACTGCCTTGTCGCCTTGCATGACGGGCCTTTAGCGCGGGATGTGGCCAAAGTCTAGCACCCCGGGGTGGCTGGGCTAAGCTGACGGAAATGATCCGAGCCTTACTTCTTACTTTCCTGCTGCTTGCGGGGTGCGCCACTGAACGGGATCTGCCGACGTTTGCCGAGAGGATCATCGACACCCGGACGAGAAACCCCATCGCCCGGGACGAGCTGGTGCGCCGCTTGGCGGCGGCCCGATTCGTGATTCTCGGAGAGATTCACGACAACGCCCGGCACCATCGCCTCCAGGCCGAACTCCTCGAAACCATGCTGGCCGCAGGGCGCCGGCCCGCCATTGCGATGGAACAATTCGACCGCGAGAACCAGGCGGCCCTCGACGCTGCGCGAGCTCGGGGCGAGCGCGATCCGGAAAGGCTGGCGGATGCGGGAAAGTTCGATCGCAAGGGGTGGCGGTGGCACGATTACGAGCCGATCGTGAGGATGGCTGCTGCGAACGATCTTCCGCTCCTTGCCGCCAATTTTTCCCGGGCCGACGCCAGGGCCCTGATGAAATCGGGAGTGCCCGCTCCGGGCATTGCGCCGGCGGGCGGCGCAGAGCGCACGGCCCTGGAAAAGGCCATCGTCGATGGCCACTGCGGAATCCGCCCTCCCCCGGCAATGTTGTCCGGCATGGTCGAGGTGCAACGCGCGCGCGACGCCCGGATGGCTGAAGTGCTCGGTGCGCAGGGAACAGGCGCGGCGGGTGCGGGAGCGGTGCTTGTCGCCGGCGCGGGTCACGCACGCCTGGACCGTGGCGTTCCCTCCTATATGCCGCCTGAGTTTAGGGAACAGTTGCTGTCCGTCGGCTTGGTGGAGTTCAATTCCGACGGGACGTTGCCCGTAGTTGACTACCGGGGAATTTACGACGTGGTGTGGTTTACACCCCGGGCGGCACGGGAGGACCCGTGCCTCAACCTGAAGATGCAAGGCGCGCGCTAGCGGGCCTGGGTTGCTAGGCGGCCTGCTCGGCGCCGTGCGAAACCTTGGTGCGCGAATGGCTCTCGTCGAGTATCTCCCCGGCCGCCTCGCGGCATCGACCGCATCCTGCGCCTACCCCGAGGTTGCATTCGAGCTCACTCAGGGAGCACATACCCGATTGGGCGCACTGTCGGATCTGGCGATCGGTGATGCCGTTGCAGATGCAGATATACATTGGACCAGTGCCTCATGGGCGGTTGGTTGAATGCGAACTGTTCTCAGGACTAATTCTGTCCTATTTGAGAATTATTCGCAAGCGATCAATAAAGTTAGTGTTTGCTTACGCATAAATCGTTTAATGCACGTAGGCGACTCCAGAAGATCCCCTTGACAAATTTAATACGAATCATTATCGTTTACTGATGGATCGGAATCCCCTCCAGTTGGCATCGCAACTCCCGGGCAAGGACGCCGCACAGACTGTCCCGCTGAAGATCGACAGCGCATCGCTCCTTGGGGCGTCGCGGGAATTGATCATCATGCACAACGGGCGCGAATACAGGCTGCGCAAGACCCAGAACGAAAAGCTGATCCTCACTGCCTAACCAGAACGTACCCTCGACCGGCAGGCAGGAAAAAGGAACTCTCTTGGCAGCTGTATTCCATTCACGCATGACCCCTGCTCGCCCCGGCGGAACTTCGCCCCGCGCGGGCCTGGTTGCGGCCATCGCGCTGCATGTTGTCGCCGTTGCGGCTTTGCTTAGCTACGAGCCGGCGCGAACGGCGCTGCTGGCGGCCGCACCGATCATGGTCGAATTGATTTCCCCGCCCAAGCCGCCCGAACCGAAGATCGATCCTCCCGTCGAACTGCCCAAGCCCAAGCCGGTTGCGAAGGTCGTTGCGCCCAAGCGGCCGGTCGAGCCGCCGCCAATCATGGTGGCGCCGAGCCAGGCTCCCTCTCCAATCGTGACGGCGCCGCCGGGCCCACCGGCGCCTGCTGCCGCCCCGACCGCTGACGCGGCGGCCGGTGCGCCCGGGCCGGTATCGACCACGCCGCCGAATTTCAGTGCCGGCTATCTCGAAAACCCCTCCCCCGCGTACCCGGCGGTGTCTCGCCGCATGCGCGAGGAGGGCAAGGTCATGCTGCGCGTCCTCGTCAATGCGAGAGGCACCGCCGACGAAGTCCAGGTCCGCACCTCGAGCGGTATCGCGCGACTCGACGAAGCGGCACAGGAAACCGTCAGGCGCTGGAAGTTCGTGCCCGCCAAGCGCGGCAGCGAAGCGGTCGCTGCGTGGGTATTGATCCCGATCTCATTTCGACTCGAAGGCTGAACTCGAAGGTTGAACCCCATGGAACCGACCCAGGCCATAGGCCTCGCCAATTTTCTCGCCCAGACCGACGCCGTAAGCCGGACGATCCTCGCGATCCTGCTCGTGATGTCCATCGCCACGTGGTACCTGATCATCACCAAGGCGATTACCCTGGTGCTCGAGCGCCGCAAGAGCGCCCGGTTCCTCGACTCGTTCTGGAACGCGCCCTCCCTCGCGGCGGTCGAGAAACACATCGGCGAGCACCATCCCGAAGAGCCTTTCTCGCACCTGGCGTGGCACGCCATCACTGCCTCCCGCCATCACCAACGCCACGGCGTCAACAAGCTCGACGAGGCCGGATCCACCGCGGAATTCCTGACGCGCGCAATGCGCCGCGTCATCGACGAGGACACCGCGCGCCTCGAAGCCGGCCTCACCGTCCTCGCTTCGGTCGGATCAACCGCGCCGTTCCTGGGTTTGTTCGGCACTGTGTGGGGCGTGTATCACGCGCTGGTGGCGATCGGCCTGTCGGGCCAGGGCACGCTCGACAAGGTCGCCGGCCCGGTGGGCGAAGCCCTGATCATGACGGCGCTCGGCCTGGCCGTTGCCATCCCCGCCGTGCTCGCCTACAACGCCATCGTGCGGGCCAACCGGCTGGTGCTCGCAAGCCTCGACGGGTTTGCTCATGACCTCTACGCCGTGCTCACGACCGGCGCGCACGTGGCCGAGATGGGATCGGTGGTACCGCTCAAGCCCGCACCCGCCCCAAATCCGATCAACAAAGGCGCCTGACATGGCTTTCGGCGATTTCAGCCGCACCGCAAGCAGCGCACCGATGGCGGAGATCAACATGATCCCGCTCATCGATGTGATGCTGGTCCTGCTGGTGATCTTCATCATCACCGCGCCGCTGCTCACGCACTCGGTGAAAATCGACCTGCCCAAGGCCTCGAGCACCCCCAACCTCACCAAGCCGGACAACATCCAGCTTGCGATCGATGCGCAGGGCAAGGTGTTCTGGAATGGCGTGATGCTCGAACGCGATGCATGGCGCCAGCGCATGCAGGCCGCCTCCAAACAATCGCCGCAACCCGAGGTGCATATCCGCGGGGATGCAACTGCCGCTTACGGCAAAATCGCGGTGGTCCTGGCCGATGCGTCAAAGGCGGGCCTCACCCGCATAGGCTTCGTCTCCAACCCGGAAGACAACCGCTGATGCGCATCGTCGTCGCGTTGCTGTTCGCTCTCGGTGCCGCGGGTGCCGCAGGTTCCGCATGGGCGCAGGAAGGCGCGCAGACCCTTCTGCACCTGCTCGACTACGTCGGTGCCGACTATGGGGGAGCGGTTGAGGCCGGCAAGGTCAAAAGCGCCGACGAGTACAAGGAGATGGTGGAGTTCAGCGCGCAGGCAGCGAGCGGCCTTAAAGCCCTGCCCGAAAATACCGCCCGCGCCGCGCTGATCGCCGACGGCGAGCGCCTCGTGCAGTTGGTGCATGACAAGGCCCCCGCGCAATCGGTAGCCAAGGCTTCAGCCGCCCTGCGCTGGGCCGTGATCGCGGCGTACAAGCTGCAGGTCGCGCCGCGGACGGCGCCCGATTTGGCACGCGGTGCCGCCCTCTATGCGGCTAATTGCGCCTCCTGCCACGGAAGCCAGGGCCGTGGGGACGGACCCGCTGCCAAGGGGCTGGCGCCCGCTCCGGCCGATTTCCTCGACGCTGCGCGGATGGCCAACCGCAGCCTGTACGGCCTCTACAGCACGATCACGCTGGGTGTGGGCGGCACCTCAATGGCGGCGTTCAGGCAATTGTCCGAAGACGACCGGTGGGCCCTCGCCTTCTACGCGGGCAGCCTGGGCGTGACACCCGAGCGTGCCAAGGCCGGCGAGGCCGCGTGGAAAGCCGGCGATACGCGCAGCGCGTTCCCTGACCTCGCTGCGCTCACCGGCTTTTCGCCCAACGAGGTGCGCGAGCGGCTTGGGGAACAGGCGGCCGTTGCGCAGGATTACCTCAAGGGCCACCCGCTGTCGGTGGCCGAAAAGAAGCCGCTGCCGATCGCGTTTGCGCGCCAGAAGCTCGCCGAGGGCCTCGCGGCCTACGCGAAAGGCGAGCGCGCCAAGGCACGGGAAATTGCGACAACCGCTTATCTGGAAGGCTTCGAATTGGTCGAAGCGGGATTGGACAACGTCGACAAGCCGCTCCGCCTCGAAATCGAGCGCGGGATGCTGGCGCTGCGGGGCGAGTTGGGCAACGAAAATGCATTGCCCGCCTTGACCCAGCAGGTCGCACGCCTCGATTCGCTCCTTGCGGCTGCGCAGGACAAGCTCGCCGCGGGTGAACTGGCCCCGGGCGCGGCGTTCGCGAGCTCGATGATCATCCTCCTGCGCGAAGGACTTGAAGCAATCCTGCTTCTGGCCGCCATCATCGCCTTCATCACCAAGACCGGCCGGCGCGATTCGCTGCCTTATGTGCACGCCGGCTGGGTCGCCGCAGTGATCCTCGGAATTGCCACCTGGGCCGTGGCCAGTTTCCTGATCGGGATCTCGGGGGCCAACCGCGAAATGACCGAAGGCATTACGGCGCTGATCGCCTCAGCCATGCTGCTCTATGTCGGCAATTGGCTGCACGGAAAGTCACAAGCGCAGGCGTGGGGCGCAATTATCCGCGACAGCGTCGGCCAGGCGCTCGAAAAGCGCACGCTGTGGGCCATGGCGGGAGTCTCCTTCGTCGCCGTGTATCGCGAAATTTTCGAGGTCGTCCTGTTCTACGAAGCGCTGTGGGTGCAGGCTGGCGATGCCG
>JBBQNG010000226.1:0-7029 GCA_038329645.1 Burkholderiales bacterium | reverse complement strand
ACGATCCTGATCAACGTCGCGGCCGTTCTGACCGTCATTTCAATGCTTTATTACCTGCGCAAGGCCGGTGTTTCGACCGACGGCACGGTTTGACTATGCCCCCCCGGCTCCATTAGAATCGTCGGCTGTTCGATGCGGGAGTAGCTCAGTTGGTAGAGCGCAACCTTGCCAAGGTTGAGGTCGAGAGTTCGAGACTCTTCTCCCGCTCCAGATTCACCGAGGGAGGGCCTTTGCGGGCCCTCCCTTTTTAGTCTCAGAGAGCATACGGCGCGGTAGCAAAGCGGTTATGCAGAGGCCTGCAAAGCCTTTTAGAGCGGTTCGACTCCGCTCCGCGCCTCCACAGATTGCCCGGGTGGTGAAACTGGTAGACACAGGGGACTTAAAATCCCCAGACCTTAACCGGTCGTGCCGGTTCGAGTCCGGCCCTGGGCACCAATTCATGACTTTTGTTTCGGAAGAACCGCGCCAGAAGCGGCTCTCATGCCAATTGGTATATAACTTAATATATAACGCCGCAGCCGCGCGCTGATGGCGGGCCCGCTGCCGCGTATCGTTGCGCTCGGCGATGCCGCCGTGCTCGCCGACTTTTCGGACACGCTCGACCTCGCGGTGAACGCGCGCATCCAGCAGCTGGCCGCCGCGATCCGCGCGCGGCGCGTACCCTGGATCCGCGACGTGGTCCCGGCGCTAGGCTCCCTGGCGCTGCACTTCGACCCCGACGTCTACGACGCTTCGGTAACGCCGCTCGAGGCGGCCGCAGCGCTGGTCAAGGAATGCCTGGCGAAGAAGCTCCCGGACCTGGACGACCTTGCCCGCACGGTAGAGGTCCCGGTGTGCCACGACGCCGACCTTGCGCCCGACCTCGCGGAAGTGGCGGATCGCTGCAAGCTGAAGGTGGAGGAGGCCATAAGGCGCCATTGCGCCTCCCCGCACCGGGTCCTGATGGTCGGTTTTGCGCCCGGCCATCCGTACATCGGCGGCCTGGACGAGAAGCTCTCGGTGCCGCGCAGGACCACGCCGCGTCCCGCGGTCACGGCCGGGTCGGTGGCCATCGCAAACACTCAGTCGGTGGTCTACCCGTTCACGATCTCAGGGGGCTGGAGCATCGTCGGCCGCACGCCGCTGCGCATCTTCGATGCAGCGCGCGAGCCTCCTGCGCTCATGGCGCCCGGCGACCGGGTCAAGTTCTTCCCCATCGACCGCAGGCGGTTTGACGAGCTGTCCAGGGGGGAGGGTTCGTGAGCGTGCGCGTGGTCCGGGCAGGCTTGCTCACCACGGTTCAGGACCTGGGCCGCTACGGCCGGCAGCACCTGGGCATCGTGCCTTGCGGCGCAATGGACCAGGTCGCACACCGGGTCGCTAACGCGCTGGTCGGCAATCCGGGTACGGCCCCTACGCTGGAATGCACGGTGCTCGGGCCCGAGCTCCTGTTCACCCGCGATTCTCTGGTGGCGATGTACGGCGCGGCGTTCGAGGCAAAAATCGCCGGCGCGCCGTTTCCCGCCGGCCGGCCGGTCCTGGTGAGCGCCGGCTCGACGCTTACGACAGGCGCCGCCGGGCGGGGCGCGAGGGCCTACCTCGCCATCGCCGGGGGTTTCTCCGTGCCGGAGGTCCTCGGCAGCCGCAGCACCTACGTCCCGGCCGGATTCGGGGGCTTTGCGGGCCGGGCGCTCAAGCCCGGCGACGTCCTCTCCGTTGCCGGCCATGGGCAGGGTTCGCCTGAGGAGCGGTTCCGGCGCGCGTCCCGCCAGGGCGCCGTCCCGATGGCCCGCATGCGCACGGTGCGCTGGGCCGCCCCCGAGCTCACGGTGCCGTTTGGCGACGCGTTCGCCGTCCGGGCACTGGAAGGGCGCCATTTCAGCCACTTCGATGCCGAGTCGCGCGAGGCGTTCTTCACGCAGACGTGGCGGGTTGCGGCCGATTCCAACCGCATGGGCTACCGCCTGGCCGGTCCGCGGCTTACCCGCACCAAGGCCGTCGAGATACTATCGGAGCCGACTTGCCTGGGGACGGTACAGGTACCTAACGACGGGACGCCGATTGCGCTGATGGCAGACCACCAGACCACCGGCGGGTATCCGAAGATCGCGGAGGTTGCCGGCGTGGACATCCCGGGCCTCGCCCAGCTCGCGCCGGGCGGCCGGGTGCGTTTCATCAAATGCACGCTGGAGGAGGCGGATGCCGCGCGGCGCGAGGCGCAGGCGCGGCTCGGGTCCGTCCTGCAGGCCATCGAGTGGAAGCATGGGAGCTAGCGGGAAATGAAGAGCATCGACCTCAATTGCGACATGGGCGAGAGCTACGGCGCGTGGAAGATGGGCGCCGACGCCGAGATCATGCCGCTCGTCACGTCGGCCAACATCGCCGCGGGCTTCCACGCGGGAGACCCGGGGACGATCCGCAAGACCGTCGGGCTGGCAGTCGACCACGGCGTCGCCATCGGCGCGCACCCGAGCCTGCCCGACCTCGCCGGGTTCGGCCGCCGGTTGATGAAAGTCTCGGCGCAGGAAATCTACGACCTCGTGCTCTACCAGGCCGGCGCGGTGGAGGCGTTCGCGCGCGCCGCCGGGGCGAGGCTGCATCACGTCAAGTGCCACGGGGCCTTGTACAACATGTCGGCCATGGACGAAGAACTGTCCGACGCGATTGCGCGTGCCGTGAAAGACCTGGGCGGTAACGTGCAGCTCTACGCGCTTTCGAACAGCAGGATGATGGAAGCGGGCAAAAAGCGCGGCCTCGCAACCGTGGGCGAAGTGTTCGGCGATCGCGGCTACATGGATGACGGCACGCTCGCGCCGCGCGGGCAGCCGGGCGGAATGATCGAGGACGCCGCCAAGTCGGTAGCCCAGGTCGTGTCGATGGTGGATGAGGGCGTCGTGGTGAGCCTTTCGGGCAAGCGCGTCCCGGTTTCGCCCGGCACCCTTTGCTTGCACGGCGACCAGCCCGGCGCCGTTACCTTCGCCAAGGCTTTGCGCAAGACCTTCGCCGACAAGCACATCACGTTGGCCGCGCCATGAAACTCGATCCCAGGCTCAAGCGCGCGGCATGGTTCCTCGTCGATGCGCACGCCGACCGCGAGCGGTTCGGGCCGTTCCCGCAAGATGCGCTGCCGCGCTCGGTGCATGAGGCATACGAAGTGCAGGACGCGTTCGTCGCGCTCAAGTCGCGCGTATGCGGCCCCGCGATCGGTCACAAGATAGCGCTCACGACGCAGGCGATGCGAGCAATGGTGGGCTTGAGCGATTCGATCGGCGGGGTGCTGCACGCCAAGCAGGTAGTGCGCGCGCCGGCGAGCGTGCGCGCCGCCGACTACGGTCGGCTAATCGTGGAATTCGAGGTCGCGGTCCAGCTGGGCGCCGACCTCCCGGCCGGCCGCATGCCGCACACGCGTGCATCGGTCGCGCACGCCGTGTCAGCAGTGATGCCCGCGTTCGAGCTCGCGGACGACCGCGACGCCGACTACGCCACGCTGTCATCCATGGCGCTGGGCCTGGTGGCGGACAACGCCTGGAACGAAGGCGCGGTGCTCGGCCAGCCGATCCTGAATTGGAAGAACGTCGATCTCGCTGGCGTGCGGGGCATCGCGAAGATCAACGGCGAGACTGTAGGGGAGGGCCATGGCCGCGACGCGATGGGACACCCGTTCGAGGCGCTCGCCTGGGTCGCCAACAACTTGGCCAGCCGCGGCAGGCACCTGCGGGCCGGCGAGTTCGTGATTACCGGCAGCCTGGTGACCTCCAAGTTCCCGAAGGCGGGGGACGTGGTCGAATTCGACCTCGGCGATCTGGGCGGGGTTCAGTTGCTGGTGGAATAGCTAACACATTTGTCCGAACCGCCGCTGGAAATGTAAGCATCGATGGCGATCGACTCTCAATCAGGAGTGAGGTCCGCGATCTATTGCAGGTGTCAGGTCGACCAGTGGCCCATCAATTAACCCGCAAAGATTGAGGCGCTGCACTCTCTTCCAAACTGGTACTAGAGATTCGGACAGGCCACTCCAATGGCCAATACTCTTTCTTGCGATAGGCCCGACAATTCGAATCAGCCGGAGGAAGGGACATTGGAAAATAGGCACTCTATAAAGCGGCCGCAAGGCAGCGGATACAAGACTCTGGCGGTACTGCGGCAATTCTCTCGGGATGCTGGCGACATTGGGGTAACGGAACTGAGTCAATTGACCGGGATGGACAAGACCTCGGTATTCCGGGCACTCAAGGCGCTCGAGCGTTACCGTTTCGTGGAGCAAGATCTTGCAACCAAGAAGTATCGGCTTGGTTTTGCGGTCGTAGAACTTGCCGGGGCAAAGTTACGCCAAATGCCATTGGCGTCCGTTGCTCAGCCACACCTGGCCAAGCTATCACGGGATACCGGTGAGACCGTCCAGATGTCCATAATGGATGAGTATCAGGTCCTGTACATAGGAGTCGTCGAGAGTCCACAGCCCATTCGCGTTGCCCTCGGAGTGGGCTCCCGCGGCCCATTGCATTGCACTGCAGCGGGCAAGATATTCCTTGCGAACGTGACGAAAGCCGAACAGGACCTGATCTTTTCCAAGCCGCTCACGCGGTTTACCCCCCGGACCATTACGGATCCTGCGCGTATCCGAATCGAATTGTCGGAAATTCGCAAAAAAGGATGGGCGACAGACGATGAGGGTTTTCTCGAACATCTCAGGGTAGCGGCAGCTCCAGTACTGGATGCGGGGGGGCGAATGATTGCCGTGGTCGCCGTTGGCGGACCAACGGTTCGGGTAACGCGCAGGAAGCTCCAGCATTTTGTTAAGGCGATCGTGGCTACAGCCGCAGCCATCCGCGAGGACCTGGCGGCTCCAGCGTAGACATAGTGTCCTTCACTCCGCAATCCACTCGGGTCTCTGCTTTTTTTTGGACTTGTACCAGGGAGGCTATGTTGAGTGAGCCGCGTAGATGCCGTGATTGACGCAATGCAATGCGCATCTTCCCAGGCTCCGTAGCTCAAACCCTACGCAGGTACGCAGAGATGTGCTTGACAACATCGCGCATTGCTGTTTCTAATATGAAAATCATGTTAACAATATAGAAACCTACATCGACACATGATTAAGGCATCTTGATCTCCACGATCGCCTCCAATCGGATAGTGATGAGCAACGACGTACAGGGACACTGGCTCATTCGCCAATACAGAGAGAGGATCGAAGATGCCATCTGAGGGTCTTAGGCGTCTTTGGGAAGTGCCGCCCGAGTTGCCGGCAACTCACTATCTCGACAACCGGATCTACACGGACGAGGCGATCTTTCGCGCCGAGCAGGAGCGGATCTTCCGGCAGACATGGAAATTTGTCTGCCATGAAAGCGAACTCTCCAATTCGGGCGATTACAGGGTCGCCGAGGTTGGCGCAATCTCACTCATTGTCACGCGGGACCGGGACTCCAAGATTCGGGCCTTCTTCAATGTTTGTCCACATCGGGGAGCGCGGCTCCTTCGCGATACCGCAGGAACCATTACGGACCACCGGCTGCAGTGCTTCTATCATCATTGGAGCTTTTCGACGAAGGGGGAGTGCCTCCATATTTCACGCCCTGAAGCTTACGCAAGCTCCGGCATATCCCGCGAGAACGCAAGCCTCAGGGAGGTGCGCGTCGAATCATCACTCGGAATGGTCTTCGTGAGTCTCGACGATACTGCTGACCCGCTTGCGCAGTTTTTAGGTTCGACACTGGATGAGGTGCGGGAGCCGCTAGCCGATCTGGAACTGCTTCACTATCACCGGATCGTAATCCGCGCCAACTGGAAGCTCTTCGTGGAAACCAATTGCGAGGGGTATCACGAACTGCTGCATCTCCTGAATCGCACTACGGGCCTGTCTCAATCAGCTTACCGAAAGCGCCAGTGGCAACTTCATCCGTCGGGACACCACACGTTCGAGCCGGCGCAAATCGCCTACGGCAAGCTTGCTCTCGGTGACCGCGCAACGGCCACGCTCCCCGGCATGACGCCGAATGGGCATGTCGTAGTCGATCTCTTTCCAGACGTCATGGTCAACGTGCGGGCGACGGTTGTGCGAATTGACTCTCTCACCCCGCTGGCACCTGGCCTCACCTTGCTGGAATGCCGTGGCTTGGGTCGAAGAGACGACTCTCAGGAAATGCGGGAACTGAGACAAAGACATCACAACCAGGTCTGGGGACCGTTTGGGCGGAATCTTCCGGAGGACATCTGGGCTATCGAAACCCAATGGGCAAACATGAAATCCGAAGCCAGTCGGTATTCGATCATCGCCCGAGAGGAAGGGCTTCAAGCGACAGACGACGCGCCGCTACGGAGCTTTTATGGCGAATGGCAGCGACAGATGGACGTTTGTACTCACGACATTAGAGCTCCCCACTCTGGACCGGACAGGGTTTCGTCGCAGGCTGAGGTGGGTAGTTGAACCCATGATGCAAGAGCAAGAGGTTTTAAGCAGGCTAATTCATCTGTCGGGACGCCTATTGGATCAGGAGGAGTTCAGGGAATATGCATCCCTCTATTCAGAGCGTGGGGAATACCGGCTAGTGACCAAGGCCCCCGAGGTCAGGCAACCAATGACCTGGGCTCTAATGAGCCGGGAAGAGCTGAGTGCATTGTTGGGATCCACTGACAAGCATGTTTGGAACACTGGTCAACGGAGCCATCTCATCACCGTCGAGGAGGTAGACGTAGAGGGCGACGTCGCAGAAAGTAAGTCGGGTTTTTGCGTCTTTCACACTAGTAGTGAAGGTGCAACCCAAGTCTATGCAGTTGGCCGGTATGAAGACAAATGGCACAAGTCGGACGGCAGCTGGAAGCTCGAACGACGCATAGTCCGGGAGTGTCCTGATTTCTGTGTTTGAGGCTTGAATGACTTTCGCGCGGGGGCGGCGTGCGTGGCTGGCGCCGAACGTCCGACGCGGAGCGAAAGTCGGCGATTCATCTTACCCCTGGTGCCTTGTGAAGCGGTCCTGATACAGGATCGCGAATTGGTTCATCGCAGCCTTCCAGTTATGGGCTGCACGGCTCCACTCGGCGGTGATA
>JBBQNG010000225.1:0-7032 GCA_038329645.1 Burkholderiales bacterium | reverse complement strand
GCAGCAGTGCACGAACATAGGCTTCGAGGTCATGCGATAGCGCACCTGCCGACAGGTGCATCCGCCTTCGTAGTTCATTTGAGTGTTCCTCCTCGCTTGAACAGCCTGCCGGCCGGAAAGAGTTGCGCGGAGGACCCCAGCGCCTCCTCGATCCGGATCCCTTCGTTCCACTTCACCATGCGCTCCGAGCGCGAGAAGCTGCCCACCTTCAGCTGCGGCACGCCCCATCCTATCGCCAGGTGGACGATGGAAACATCCTCTGTTTCGCCCGAGCGCGCCGAGACGATCGCACCGTAGCCAGCTTCCCGCGCCGCGCTCACCGCTGCAAAAGCTTCAGTCACGGTGCCGATCTGGTTGGGCTTGATGAGCACGGTATTGCAAGCGCCGACGGCCGCGGCGGCTTTGATCCGCGCGGCATCGGTGACGAAATAGTCGTCGCCGACGATCTGGATGCGGTGCCCGACCCGCTTGGTGAAAGCCTTCATGGCCTCGGTGTCGGTCTCCGCAAACGGGTCCTCGATCGACACGATCGGGTAGGCGTCCACCCACCTTTCCAGCATCAGGGCGAATTGCTCGGCCGACAGCGTGCGGTTTTCCAGCGCCAGCGCATAGCGGCCGGCCTGCTGCAGCTGGGTCGCCGCGATGTCGAGCGCAATGGCCACGTCTTTGCCCGGCCGGAAGCCCGCATCCTCGATCGAATGCACCAGTTCGGCGAGGCCTTCCTCGTTCGACTTGAAGGCGGGCCAGTAGCCACCCTCATCGGCCACACCTTGAAGAGCCCCTTTCTTCGCCAGACGCGCGCCGGCCGCGTAGTAAACCTCGGCGGTCATTTCCAGCGCCTCGGCGAAATTACCGGCGCCGGGGCAGACGATCATGAAGTCCTGCAGGTCGACGCGGCCGCGGGCGTGCGCGCCGCCGCCGTAGATCTGGATCTCGGGCACCGGCATGGCGACGCGCTTGCCGGCCGCCAGGTGCTTCCACAGCGGCATGCGGGCTTCCGCCGCCGCCGCATGCAGGCATGCAAGCGAGACGGCCACGATGGCATTGCCGCCGAGCTTCGATTTGTCGGGGGTACCGTCGAGCCGGATCATCGCGGCGTCGAGGGCGGCCTGGTCGCCGATGTCCATGCCGCGCAGCGCCGCCGCAATCGGGCCGTTGATGTTGCGCAGCGCCTGCTGGACATCGAGGCCACGCAATGGTGCGCCCCCGTCGCGCAGCTCGCGCGCCTCGCCGCTGCCGGTGGAAGCGCCCGCGGGCGTGATTGCGCGGCCCGCAGTTGCCACCCCGTTGCCGCCCTCGAGGGTCACCTCGGCCTCCACGGTCGGCTTGCCGCGGGAATCCCAGACCCTGCGGGCGTGCACTGTGCTGATCGCTGTCATCTCGCCTCGCTCTCCTTCCCGCGCACGGCAGACCGCCACGCTTCCCGGACCTGCGCCAGGTGCACGACGGGCTGGCGGAGCAAGGCCGTGCCGACGGCGCGCACCTTGTCCTTGTCCGCCTCCGCGGTGATGTATTCGGCCGGGGACTTGCCGTCGACGCGCGCGAGCAGCAGGCCGGGAAGCAGCGCGGCGGCGCGGGCTTCGAGCTCGTCGCGCACTTCCCATTCCACGCCCGACAGGTAAGCGTCAGCAAACGCGTCGAAGCAAGTGAGGAAGGCCTCGCGCGACGCTGGAACCCACAGGCATTTGAGCAGCAGGTGGTTGAGGCAGAAGGCGAGGTCGAACGCCGGATCGCCATACCAGGCGCACTCGGCATCGAGCAGGATCGGGCCTGCGGGACCGGCCAGGATGTTTTTCGGGCTCACGTCGCCGTGCACCAGCGCGACCCGCGTGGCGGCGGTTTTTGCCGCAAGGGCTTCGAGACATCCTGCCAGCGCGGGGTGTGCCCGGCCCGTGGCGAGCAGGTAAGGCTCCAGCCGTATCGCGTGGAAGCTCGCATCGGTGGCGAATCGCGCCGCGATGTCGCTGCGGTCAGCCGTCCCCGCGTGGATGCTGACCAGGGCCTGCCCCATCCGAGCGGCGAACGCGGGCGAAGCGCGGCCCGCGGCGAGCTCGGCCTTCCACAGCAGGTGGCGGGCGGGATCGAGGTATTGCATCGCGAAGATGCCGCTGTCGTCGGCTGCGAGGACCTTCGGCGCGATGCCCGGGACGATCGCCGCGGCGGTCTCCATCCACAGGCGCTCGAAGCGGTTGCGCCCGACCGGCGCCTCCCAGACCTGCGCCACGCGCAGGCGGGGCAGGGCGCGCTTGACGCACACGGTGCCCTGGACGAGATCGACCTTCCAAATGTCCGAGGAGACACCGCCGGTGAGCGGCTCGGCCGCCGGCACCTCATTCGCGCCGGCCAGCCCCGCCGAGCGCAGGAAGGCCAGTATCGACTCGAAACCGGGCTGCGGGGCCTGCTGCTGCACCACCGCGCTCAGGGGGCGAGGCGCCCGATCGTCCAGGTGGCGCCCTCGCGGCGATAGAGCAGGCGGTCGTGCAGGCGGTTGGGGCGCCCCTGCCAGAACTCGATGCTGTCCGCGATCAGGCAGTACCCGCCCCAGTGCGGCGGGCGCGGCGGGTTGGCGCCATGCTCTTTCTCCACTGCCGCCAGCGCGTCTTCGAGCGCCCGGCGCGCCGGCACCGGGCTGCTCTGCGCCGAGGCCCACGCCGAGAGCCGGGCACCCAGCGGGCGGCTTGCGTAGTAGGCGTCCGATGCGGCCGCGCCGACCTTTTCGACTCGGCCGCTGACGCGCACCTGCCTCTCGAGCTCGACCCAGAAGAACACCAGGCAGCCCAACGGGCTCGCCGCCAGCTCGCGTCCCTTGGCGCTGTCGTAGTTGGTATAGAAGACGAAGCCGCCGCCCTCGATGCCCTTGAGCAGGACGATGCGGGCGTCGGGCCCGCCCTCCGGGGTTACCGTGGCCAGGGTCATTGCGTTGGAAATCGGCAGCTCGTGGGCGAGCGCGTCGCTCATCCAGCGCTCGAACTGCTCGAAAGGGTCGCGCGCGGCTTCGGCATCCGAAAGGCCGGCGCGCATGTATTCCCTGCGGACATCGGCGAGATTGAGGCGTGCCATGGTGCGCAGATTCTACCCCCACACTAGGAACTACCGAGCGCGCGCGAATGGCGTATCGCCGCATACGGAGGCGGACGGGGGCCCATTTTTCCTCTGAAAACCGTTGACACGCAGAGGGAGATTCGGCATCTTGTCGCTTCCGCTCGCATGAAGGCGGCCGGCAGTGACGGAATAGGTCCAGTTTCCAGAACCACCCAACGTTCAGAGGAGAAACACCACGATGGCTACCAAGAAGAAAGCCGCCAAGAAACCCGCAGCAAAGAAGAAGGTCGCAGCAAAGCGCAAGCCCAATGCTGCTTTCATGAAGCCGATGACCCCGAGCGCGATGCTCGGTGCGGTGATCGGCGCCGGCCCGATGCCGCGCACCGAGGTGACCAAGAAAATCTGGGTCTACATCAAGAAGAACAACCTGCAGGACAAGAAGAACCGCCGCATGATCAACGCCGACGACAAGCTGAAGCCGATTTTCGGCGGCAAGGCCCAGGTCTCGATGTTCGACATGACCAAGATGGTCAGCAAGCACCTCAAGTAATTCCGCACGCTGCCCGCAGCCCTCGGGTTGCGGGCAGTTGCTCTGCCGCAGTACCCGCAGCATCCCCGCAGTAAATCCCCCGGTAACCCTCCCCCGGCTTTTCCCTCTAGCGCGCCAGCAGGTACAAGCCGCCGAGCGTCATTCCTATGCCGGCAATCCGCGCGAGCGAAAGCGCTTCGCCGAAAGCGAGGATCCCTATCGGCAGCAGGATCAGCGTCATCGTGGCGCTGACCGAAATGCCGGTGGTGCCCACGGGCCATCCCGCGCGATAGGCGAGCAGGATCCCGATCTCGCAGCTCGCGATCGCCACGCCCATCGCAAGCGCGTGCCAGGGCACGTTTCCCAAACCCGATTTGAGCGACACGCCCGGCGTCAGCAGCGGAAACGCCGCGAGGCACGTGAGCGAGGCGATCACGTAGGCCACCGAGAGCGTGGCGCCGGAATTGGCGCCGGCCGGGACGATTTTCAGCAGCAGGTGCAGCGCCGCCAGGCCGCACGAGGCGAGCAGGAAAGGCAACAGCTTGGCCGCACTCATCGCGGTCATTTGTGATAGCCGGTCACGCGGTCGACTTCGTTCTTCGAGCCGAGGACCACCGCCACGCGCTGGTGCAGGCTTGCTGGCTTCAGGTCCAGCAGCCGGGTGCGGCCGTCGGTCGCCGCACCGCCCGCCTGCTCGACGATGAACGACATGGGGTTTGCTTCGTACATGAGGCGCAGGCGTCCCGACTTGTTCTTGTCGTCGCGCGGGTACATGAAGATCCCGCCGCGGGTGAGGATCCGGTAGACGTCGGCCACCATGGAGGCGACCCAGCGCATGTTGAAATCCTTGCCGCGCACGCCCGTCGCCCCGGCGAGGCATTCGTCGATGTAGCGCTTCACCGGCGCTTCCCACCTTCGCATATTCGACATGTTGATCGCGAACTCCTGCGTGTCTTCGGGGATGCGGATGTCCGGGTGGGTGAGGACGAAGGAACCCATCTCGCGGTCGAGCGTGAAGCCGTGCGAGCCGTCGCCTACCGTGAGCACCAGCATGGTGGTCGGCCCGTAGACGGCGAAGCCGGCCGCGACCTGGGTCGAGCCCGGCTGCAGGAAGGCTTTCTCGTCGGCCTCGCAGTAGCCGCCGCTCGCGGCCTTCGGGCAGCGCAGCACCGAGAAGATCGTGCCGACCGATACGTTGACGTCGATATTGGACGACCCGTCGAGCGGGTCGAACAGCAGCAGGTATTCGCCTTTCGGGAAATGGGTCGGGATCGGGTGCGGGTTCTCCATTTCCTCGGACGCAAGGGCCGCGAGGTTGCCGCCCCATTCGTTCGCCTCCAGCAGGATCTCGTTGGAGAGCACGTCGAGCTTCTTCTGCACCTCGCCCTGCACGTTGTCCGTGCCCGCCGAGCCGAGGTGGCCGGCCAGCGCGCCCTTGGTGACCGCGTTGCTGATCGCCTTGCACGCGCGCGCCACGGTCTCGATCAGCAGGCGCAGGTCGGCGTTGATGAGCTGTTTGTTGCGCTGGCGCTCGATCAAGAATCGGGTGAGGGTGATGCGGCTCATGGCGTGTTCGGCTCCCGTGATTTTCGCATCGAGTATAGCCGCGCCAATTGCCGCCTGCCACGGCACGGCGGGCAACGTTCGCAGGCTTGGATATACTTGCCGCGTGAACCCGGACGACAAGCCGTTCCGCATCATCAAGGTCCGCCCCATCGCCGGCGCGCTGGGCGCCGAAGTGCATGGCGTGGACCTGTCGAAGCCGCCCGAAGCGACGGTAGTCGCCGAGATCCGCCGCGCCTTCCTCGCGAACCTGGTGATTTTCTTCCGTGATCAGCACCTCAGGCTGGACCAGTACATGGCCTTTGCGCGCGCCATCGGCACGCCGGTGGAGTACCCGTTCGTAAAAGGCCTGCCGGGCTATCCGCATGTCATCGAGGTCAAGAAGCTCGAGCACGAAAAGGTAAATTTCGGCGGCGTGTGGCACTCGGATACCGCTTACCTCGACCAGCCGCCCATGGGCAGCATGCTGCTGGCCCGCGAGGTGCCGCCGTACGGCGGCGATACGCTGTTCGCAAACCAGTACCTCGCGTACGAAACACTATCGGATGGCATGAAGCGCCTGCTCGACGGGCTCGCGGGCGTGAATACATCGGCCAAGGCCGACGTTTCCAAGACGCGCGAGGATCGCATCAAGTCCGACGGGCGCGAGGAGGCGAGGAAGGATTATGCTGCCGAGCACCCCGTGGTTCGCACGCATCCCGAGACCGGGCGCAAGGCGCTGTACGTGAATGTCGCGCACACGGCGCGCTTCGCCGGTATGACCGAAGAGGAGAGCGCGCCTCTGCTGGCCTACCTTTTCCAGCACCAGGTGCGCCCTGAATTCACCTGCCGGTTTGCATGGCAACCGGGCTCGATCGCCCTATGGGACAACCGCTGCGCGCAGCACAATCCGGTCAACGACTACCACGGGTTTCGCCGGGTGATGCACCGGATCACGCTCGCCGGCGACACGCCCCGCTAAGTGATAGGCCCGCTAGGCAGTGCGCCTGACTTTGCGTCCGGCCGCATAGCCGCCGGTCAAGAGGCAGCTCGCAATCCCCCAGAACACGGGCCCCATTCCGAGGGCCGAGCCGACTGCCCCGAACACCAGCGGCAGCGCGGTGCTGCTGATATTGAGCACGGTGGTGCGCACGCCCACCACTTCCCCCTGCCTGCCCGGAGGGGACGCGCCGTAGAGCAGCGACATCACCATCGGCTGCGAGCAGCCCAGGCCGAGGCCGAGCAGGAAGGCAAGCGACATGAGGAGGGTCACGCTCGTCACCAGCGGGAACAGCATGTAGGCGGTGCCCGAGACGACAAACGCAGCGGTAATCACCTGCCATTCCCTGAGGCGCCTGGACAGCGCGGGCATCGCGAGCCGCACGACAAAGGTCGCCGCACCGAACGCGCCCATGATGATGCCGGTGGTCGAGGCCGAAAGCCCGATCTTCGAGCAATGGATCGGCATCACGAAAGTGAACAGGTCCCAGCCCATCGACAGCATGCCGCTCACGATGAGGACGCTGCGCAGGTTCCGGTTGCGCACCAGATCGAGCACGCTGTGGCCGGGAGGGCGCTGGACTGGCGTTGCATGCCGGACCAGGTCGCCGCGCCGCCACAGCGCCAGGCCCAGCGCCAGCGCCGCGAACGCGCCCATCACCGAGAAGGCCCTGACCTCGCCAAACCAGTCGATCGAGAACCCGGCGATGAGCGGGCCCAGCGACCCGGACACCGAGTAGCCGAGCGACAGCCAGGAGAAATTCGCGGCGCGGTCTTCGGGCTTGCCGAACGCGCCGACGAGGTTGTTCGAGATCATGTGCGAGAGCATGAATCCCGAGCCGATGATGGTGGCCGCCACGAAGAGCGTCGGAAGACCGGGGAACATGAACGGCAGCAGGACGCCGCAAAGCAGCAGGCTG
>JBBQNG010000224.1:0-7084 GCA_038329645.1 Burkholderiales bacterium | reverse complement strand
GTGGCGATGCCTCCGAACGCCAGCTGCAGCAGCAGTGCGCTCTCCAAGCGGCCTCAGGCCGCGGTGCCGGCGCCCACGCCGATGCGGCTGCGGAGGTCGGCGATAGTTGCGCCCAGCCTTGCAAGGTGCTCGCGCGCCTCGCCGAGGAACTGCACGGCGACCGCGAACTCTTCCGCGGCGCTCATCGCGCCGAGTCCGGCTTTGCGCGTGATTTCGTCGGCCGCGACCACGTCGCCGGCCACGCCGCCCGGCGCGAGCCACGCGCAGATCGCGCCCGACATCAGCAAGCCCTCGAGCGCTTGGTCGATCTCCGCCGCAATTTCCGCGCGCCCGGCGTCGTCCCAGTGCGCGCTGCGTTCTGTGAGGTAGATCCAGCCGAACGCCACGTGGCGCTCCTTGTCCTGCACCAGGTGCTTGAGGATCGACACGGCTACCGGGTCGGTCGCGTGGCGGAGGAATCCGCGATTGAGCTCGAGGTCGAGGCCGTCGAGGATCGCCGAGTGCACCGCGATATACGCGTCCACCGAAATTCCGGGCTCGAACGCCTCGCGGTGGAAGTCCTGGTTGAAGAGGCGGGCGTATGCCGGATTCGACGGCCTGTCCGCATACCCGCCGCACACGTCTGCGAAGCGCCAGCAGCATTCCGTGTGCCAGGCTTCCTCGCTGCCGCGCACCGAGAGGAACATCTTCGGGTCGCTCTCGCCGCTGTGCTCGAGGCAGAAGCGGATCAGGATCGCCGGGGTTTCGGGCAGCCCCCCGTATTCGGTCCACGCGCGCCGGCTCCACGAGAGCGCTGCGGCGCGCAACTGCTCAGGCGTATAGGCCGAAGCGTCGAATTTCGCCCACGGGATATGCTTTTCGGGATCCCAGTGCGCGGCCTTGGCCTGGTGATACAGGCCGCGGATGGTTTGCATGTGCGGCTCGAGGTGCAGCGGGAATCGGCGCTCGACCAGCGGGTCGGCACGGCGGCGGCGCGCGCGCCTGACTTTCGGATCCTGCAGGTTCGCGTCGGCATTGCCCATCAGAACGCGCCTTCGATCTTCGGGTGCGTGAACTGCTTCAGCTTGAATCCCCACGGCTCCATCATCCTGCGCACGCGCTTCACGCTTTGGACGAACACCGGCTTCTCGGCCTCTTCCACCGTGGCCCCGAGCCCGGCCTCGTAGGTGATGCGGTCCGCCTCGGTCTCGGTACGCGTGGCCGGCGTGTCCGGCCCGAGCCAGGCGCTGTGGTAGCCGTTCATCTCGACTTTCTCGATCATGATGACCACCGCTTCCTCGACGCCCGCGAGCTGCGCCGGCGTGAGCTCGCGCACGCGCTTTTCCATGTAAGCCCAGCCGAACGCGCAGTGGCGCACTTCGTCGCGCATGATGAGCTGGAGCACCCTGCGCGCAACGGGATTGGGGGTGACCTTGATGAGATGCGCGAACACGTCGTAGGCGATTTCCTCGGCCGCGCATACGAGGCTCGCTATGGTCGCCTCGAGCGGGATGCCGAGGTCGAGCGCCATTTTGCGCACCCCGTGCGTTGCGACCGAGCCCTGGAACGCGGATTGCGTGGGCGCCTCGATATACCCGCCGAGCTTCTCCGACATCAGGTAGCAGGCTTCGGCGTGGCGCGCTTCCTCCTGCGTGCGCAGCGTGAAGAAGAAGCGCAGGTCCGGCTCGTGGCGCTGCTGGCAGAAGCGGATCTGCAGCGCCGGCGACTCCGAGATCGCGCCGTATTCGCCCCAGGCACGGCGGCTCCAGTACAGGCGCGCTGCGTAACGTTGCTCGGTGGTATAGTTTTCCGGGTGGAGGTCGTCCCAGGGCACGGCCTTGAGCGGGTCCCACTGCTTTGCGGTGGCCTGGCGATAGAGGCTGCGGATCTTCGGGATGCGAATCGCAAGGTCGAGGGGGAAGCGCGATTCCGGCGTGTCGAGCAGGCTCCCGGCGAGTACGGCGCTCATATCGTCCCCAGCTTCGGGTGGTGGAAAGGCTTGAGGGTGAAGCCCCACGGCTGCATCATTTCCCGGATGCGCTTGACCGAGGCGATGAACACGGGCTTCTGCAGGCGCTCGATGGTCGCGCCAAGGCCCGCTTCGTAGGTGATGCGGTCGGCCTCGATCTCGTCCCGGGCCGCCGGCGTGTCCGGCGCGAGCCAGGTTTCCTGGTAGCCGTTGAGGTAGACCTTCTCGATCATGAACTCGGTGGCTTCCTGCACGCGATCGATCTCGGCGCGCGTCATGTGCGGGATGCGGTCTTCCATGAAGTGCCAGCCGAAGGCGCAGTGCCGCACTTCGTCGCGCGCGATCAGCTTGAAGATCTTCTTCGCCGCGGGATTGGTCGATACGGTGGCCACGTGATGGATCATGTCGAAGGCGAGCTCCTCGGCCGCGCAGACGAGGCTCGCGATCGTCGCCTCCAGCGGCATGTCGAGGTCGAGGGCCATCTTGCGCACGCCGTGCGTCGCCACCGAGCCTTCGAATGCGGCCTGCTTGGGGCCGGAGATGTAGCCGCCGAGTTTTTCGGCGAACAGGTACGAGACCTCGGCGTGGCGGGACTCCTCCTGCGTGCGCAGCGTGAAGAAGAAGCGCAGGTCCGGCGCCTGCTTCTGCTGGCAGAAGCGGATCTGCAGCGCCGGGGACTCGGAAATCGCGCCGTACTCGCTCCAGGTGCGGCGGCTCCAGTACATGCGCGCCGCAAGCCGCTGCTCCTCAGTGTAGTCCTCGGGCTTCAATGTGTCCCACGGGATCGCCTTCAGCGGATCCCACTGCTTCGCGGTCGCGATGCGGTAGAGCTGGCGGATCTTCGGGATGCGGATGCCGAGGTCGAGCGGGAAGCGCGACTCGGATTCGTCCAGAAGGTTTCGGATGGCGGCTGCGCTCATGCAAATCTCCTTGGGGCCCGCTTGGTACTTAGTAGTTGGCGAGGCGCCAGCCGTTGCTCTTCCAGTTGATCACCACCGCGTCGTCCTTGGTGAGGCCGGAGTGGCTCGCTGGCGTGAACGTGAAGCTGCCGCCCACGCCCTTGAAGGTGAGGTTCTCCAGCGCCGAGCGCACTTTTTCCTTGTCGTTGCCGCCTTTGGCCAGCACGTCGGCCGCCATGTAGATCGCATCGTAGGTCTGCGCGACGAACTGGTTGGGCTTGGTGTTGAAGCGCTTCTCGAAGCGGGCCGTGATGTCGGCGATCTTCTGCTTGAGCGGGTCGCTCGCCGGGAGATCGGTGCCGACCGGGAATTTTTGCGACAGGAGATCGATGCCTTCGGCCGCCCCCTCGGATTGCTTCATGTATCGGTCGTCCACGAAACCGTAGCTGTGCATGATCACGCGGTCGCCCAGGCCCAGTTGCTTGGCCTGCTTGATGAACACGACGCCCGCCGGCGTGATTGTCCAGCAGATGATCGCCTTGGCATCGCTGGCCTTGATGCGGGTCAGCTGTGCGGTCAGGTCGGTGTCGCCCGGGTTGAAGGTCTCGTACAGGACCTTGAGGCCGCGCCTGGGGCCGACTTTCTCAAGCTGCTCCTTGGCGCTCTGGCCGAAGCCCGAGCTGTCGTAGAGCATCGCGATCGAGGTGATGCCGCGCTTGGCGAACGAGTCGGCGGCGCGCTCGAGCACCTTGTCGTCGTCCAGCGTGCTCTTGAAGGTCCACCTGCGCTCGGCGACCGGGTTGACGATCTGCATGCTGCCCTCGGTCGAGATAAAGGGAATCTGCGCCTTCTCGACGATCGGCACCATCGCCAGGGCCAGGCCGCTCGCGTTGCCGCCGCCGACGATGATGTCCACCTTGTCCTGCTCGATCAGGCGGCGCGTCGCGGTGACCGCTTTCGAGGCCTGGGTCTCGGCGTCGTAGAACACCCATTCGATCTTGTGGCCGTTGATGCCGCCCTTGGCATTGATCTCCTCGATCGCAAGCTCCATGCCGCGCTTCATGTGGTCGCCGAGGAAGGCGCCCGGCCCGGTCACCGAGAGCACCGTACCGATGCGGTAGGGCGCGTTTTGCGCCAGCGCGAGCGCCGGCATGAGGGTTGCCGCAATCGATGCGAGGAGCAGCTTGCGTCGCAGGTTCATGGTCTTTCTCCCTTCGTTGGTTTTTCCAGCGTGGCCAACAGGGCCCGCAGGGCTTTCAGATGCTTTTCGATCCTGCTTTCGATGCGCTGGATGGGGCCCGCCACGCCGAGCGCGCAGACCTCGCCGTGCACGCGCACCGGCACGGCGAGCGCCATCACGTCCCCGATGTGCTCGCCGCGGTTGACGAACCAGCCGCGCTCGCGGGACAGCGCAAGCTCCTTGAGCAGCGCGCTCTTGCGCGTGACCGTGCTTGGGGTCACGCGCTCCAACTTCAGGTGGGCGAGGACTTCCGCGCGCTCGGCTTCGGGCAGGGTGGCGAGGATCGCCTTGCCGGTCGCGCTGCAATGGATCGGGAAGAACTCGCCGGCCTGCGCCGTGTAACGGATCTTGTGCGCGGACTCGACCACATCGACGTACACCACGCGGTCGCCCGCGCGGCGGGCGAACAACACGGTTTCGCCGGACTTTTCGCTCAGGGCCTCGAGCACCGGCCGCGCGATGTCGGCGAGCGGGTCGTGCACGGCGATGCGCCGCACGTTCTCGAGCATCTTGCGGGTCGGGTAGAACGCGCGCCTGGCGCCGAACGAGTAGAGGTAGCCGCGCTTCTCGAGCGTCTTCACCAGCCCGAAGCAGCTCGACACCGGGGCGCCGATGGCGCGCGCGATGTCCGAGAGCGACAACGGCTTGCACTCGCCGGTGAAGGCCTCGAAGAGGTCCAGCGTGCGGACCGCGGTTTTCACATCCATGAAAGGATGCTAAGCCAGCTGAAAACGGGGGTCAACCCGGTTTCACCCCTGCGTCGGCTAATATCGCCTTGATGCGAATCCGGCAACGATGACTCCCGCGCGCCGCGCCCTCGACGCCCAAGCCGTCACCCTCATGGTGCTGCTGTGCCTCATTTGGGGGCTCAGCCAGGTCGCGACCAAGACGGCTTCGGCAGGCATCTCGCCGGTCACCCAGGCCGCGATCCGCTCCGCCGTCGCATCGGTGCTGCTGTTTGGATGGGCTGGCTTGCGCGGCATTCCGCTCTTCGGTCGCGACGGGACGCTGCTGCCCGGCGTGCTCGCCGGCGTCCTGTTCGGCGGCGAGTTCGTGTTCATCTTTCTCGGCCTCGCCTGGACCGACGCAGCGCGCATGGTGGTGTTTGTGTATCTCGCGCCATGCTTCACCGCGGTCGGGCTTGCGTGGTTCGTGCCGGGCGAGCGCCTCACGGCGAGGCAATGGGCGGGCGTGGCAGTGGCCTTCGGAGGGTTGCTGCTTGCTTTCGCCGATGCGTTTTCGTCGGCACGTGCGACCTTGCTCGGGGATTCGTTCGGCCTCCTGGCCGGGGCGCTGTGGGCGGCGACGACGGTCCTGATCCGCGCCACGAAGCTCGCTTCGATTTCAGCCGCCAAGACGCTTTTCTACCAGCTCGCAGTCTCCGCCGTGATGCTTGCGGTGCTCGCAGTGGTGCTGCGCGAGCCGGGCGTGACGAAGCTCACCGCGCTCGTGTGGCTGAGCCTGGCCTACCAATGCGTGATCGTGGCTTTCGCGAGCTTCCTCGCGTGGTTCTGGCTGCTCACGCGGTATCTCGCATCGCGCCTGTCGGTGTTCTCATTCCTCACGCCGCTGTTCGGCGTGGCGGCGGGGATGCTCCTGCTCGGCGAGCCGGTGACGGCCGCGTTCCTCGGCGCCGCGCTGCTGGTCGGAGCGGGGATCTACCTGGTCAACGCACCGGGCCGCGTCTAGATAAATGTACTGGTACCGGTACAAAAAACACTGTAGATTGGCTCTGGAAGCCGATCTCCTAAATTAAATGTCTTAAATTCTCTAGGCGAGCGCCTTGCCGACAATCTCGCCCACGTCGCGCGAGAGCCCTTCGGTGCCGCGGATCCTCTCGAGGGCCGACCTGGCGTGTGCCTGCCGCCCCGCATCGAATTTCCGCCAGCGGTCGAAACCGCGGGCCACGCGTGCTGCCACCTGCGGATTGAGCTTGTCGATGGCGATGACCTGGTCGGCGGCGAACGCGTAACCGCCACCGTCGGCCGCGTGGAAGCGAACGTGGTTTGCCGCGACGAACGCGCGGATCAACGCGTAGATCTTGTTCGGGTTCCTGATGTCGAACGCGGGATGTGCGGTGAGGCGCTTGACCTCGGCCAGCGTGCCCGGCAGGCGCGAAGTCGCCTGCACCGCCAGCCATTTGTCGACCACCAGCGGCTCGTGCTTCCACTTCCCGTACACCGAATCCAGGGCCGGCACGCGCTCGGGGCAATCGGTGTTGGCCAGGAAAGTGAGTGCGGCCATCGCGTCGGTCATGTTGTCGGCGGTCTCGAATTGGTTCACGCACAGCGCGCGCACTTCCTCGTCGTTCAACTCCATGAGGATGCCCAGGCACAGGTTGCGCAGCGTGCGTTTGCCGGCCGAGGCGGCGTCGGGCGAATACGCTCCGCTGACCGTCATGGCGTGATAGGTGTCGAGCAATGCCTTGCGCAGCGCTGCGGCGAGCTGGCGGCGCAGGCCGTTGCGTGCGGCATGCAGTGCGTCGGGGTCGACAATTTCCATCTGCTCGGCGAGCGTGTTTTCCGAGGGCAGGTTGAGCGCCTCGCCTGCAAAGGCCGGGTCCTTCGGCCCGTTGCGCAGCACGCGCGCGAACGCATCGATGAAAGACTGCGGCGCGGCGGCCGGCCCGCGCAATACGAGGCCGGTCGCAAGCCGCTGGCCGGCCTCCCACCGGTTGAACGCATCCGAGTCGTGCGCCATGAGGTGGGCGAGGTCGGCCTCCGAGTAGGCGTAGTTCACGATGACTGGCGCCGAGAACCCGCGCAGGATCGAAGGTACCGGCTTCTCCGGCACGTTTTCGAACACGAAAGTCTCTTCTGCGGCCTTGATGGACAAGAGTTTCGAAGCGTAATCCTCGCCGCCGGGACCGACGAGGCCCACCGCGAAGGGGATGTGGAACGGCAGCTTGGTCTCCTGTCCCGGCGACGGCGGGCACGATTGCTTCACTTTCATCGTGTAGCGCCCGGCACCTGCGTCGTATTCGCCGGTCACGTCGAG
>JBBQNG010000223.1:0-7093 GCA_038329645.1 Burkholderiales bacterium | reverse complement strand
TATGCGCTGATTGCCGACTGCCTTGCGGGCAAACACACCCGGGACGCGATCACCAGGATCGTGGAGGACTCCGGCCTGCGCGGGCTCGGAGGCGCGGGGTTCCCCGCCGGGCGCAAGTGGCGCCTCGTGGCGGCCGAGCCCGAGCCGCGCAACATGGCGGTCAACATCGACGAAGGCGAGCCGGGCACGTTCAAGGACCGCCACTACCTCGAGCGCGATCCGCACCGCTTTCTCGAGGGCATGCTGGTCGCGGCGTGGGCCGCGGGTGTCGGCGAGATCTGGATCTACCTGCGGGACGAATACGCCGGATGCCGGGCTGTGCTGGAGCGCGAGCTCGGCAAGCTGCAGAAGAACGCGCCGTGCGCGCTGCCGCCGATCCATTTGCGCCGTGGAGCGGGTGCCTATATCTGCGGTGAAGAGTCTGCAATGATCGAATCGATCGAAGGCAAGCGCGGCATGCCGCGCCTGAGGCCGCCTTACGTTGCGCAGGTCGGGCTGTTTGGCTATCCCACGCTCGAGCACAACATGGAAACGGTGTACTGGGTGCGCCAGATCGTGGAGCAGGGCGCCGCATGGTTCGCTTCCCACGGGCGCAACGGGCGCAAGGGCCTGCGCTCGTTCTCTGTTTCGGGGCGGGTGAAAAAGCCAGGTGTCCACCTGGCGCCCGCAGGGATTAGCGTAAAAGAGCTGATCGACGAGTATTGCGGCGGCATGCGCGACGGTCACGAGTTCTACGCCTACTTGCCCGGGGGGGCGTCGGGCGGCATCCTGCCCGCCTCGCTTGGCGACGTGCCGCTCGACTTCGATACGCTGCAGCCGCACGGCAGCTTCATCGGCTCGGCGGCGGTGATCGTCCTGTCGCAGAAGGACAAAGCCGCCGACGCCGCCAAAAACCTGATCCGGTTCTTCAAGGACGAATCCTGCGGCCAGTGCACCCCGTGCCGCGTAGGAACGGCCAAGGCGCTGGCGCTCATGGATGCGCCGAAATGGAACCAACCGCTCCTCCAGGAACTCTCAACCGCAATGATGGACGCGTCCATCTGCGGCCTGGGGCAGGCCGCGCCCAACCCGGTGCTGAGCGTCATGAAATTCTTCCCGCAAGAGGTGGCTTGATGGAACGAGTGAGCGTGCCGCAGCTGGCGACCATGCCGATCGAGTTCAAGCTCAACGGCCGCACGGTCATCGGACGCCCGGACGAGACGATCATCGAGACTGCCGAGCGCAACGGCGTGGAAATCCCGCGCCTTTGCTACATGCCCGGCATGCGCCCGGACGGCAATTGCCGCGCCTGCGTGGTGGAGATCAAGGGCGAGCGCGTGCTGGCGCCCTCATGCTGCCGCTACCCGAAGGAAGGCATGGAAGTCACCACGGACAGCGAACGCGCCAGGCTGTCGCAGAAAATGGTCCTCGAATTGCTGCTCTCCGACATGTCCGAGAAGGAATACCGCCTCGATTCGGAGCTCGACCAGTGGGCGAAGAAGCTCGAGGTCGGCCTGCCGAGGTTTCCCGGCCGCGCGCAGCCCGCTCCCGACGTCTCGCACCCGGGGATTGCAGTAAACCTCGACGCCTGCATCCAGTGCACGCGCTGCGTGCGCGCCTGCCGCGAGGAGCAGGTCAACGACGTAATCGGCTACGCCTTCCGCGGCGAGCACTCCAGCATCGTGTTCGATTTCGACGACCCGATGGGGGCGTCGACTTGCGTGGCGTGCGGCGAGTGCGTGCAGGCATGTCCGACCGGCGCCCTGATGCCCGCGCGCGAAGCCGGGCTGGCCAAGATCGACAAGGAAGTCGAGTCGCTCTGCCCGTTCTGTGGTGTCGGTTGCCAGCTCACCTACCACGTCGAGAAAAACGTGATCAAGTTCGTCACCGGGCGCGACGGCCCGGCCAACCACGGCCGGCTGTGCGTCAAGGGCCGCTATGGTTTCGACTACGCCCATCATCCGCAACGCCTGACCACGCCGCTGATCAGGAAAGCCGGCGTGCCGAAATCCGCCACCTTCACGGTCGATCCCGCGAATTGGTCCGAGGCGTTCCGCGAGGCGACTTGGGATGAGGCGCTGGAAGCGGCCGCAAAGGGATTGCGCGACATCCGCGATGCAGGCGGACGCGGCGAGGGCAGGTACGCGCTCGCAGGCTTCGGCTCGGCAAAAGGCTCGAACGAGGAGGCCTACCTGTTCCAGAAGCTGGTGCGCACCGGTTTCGGCACCAACTACGTCGATCACTGCACGCGGTTGTGTCACGCGTCGTCGGTCGCCGCGTTGCTCGAGGGGGTGGGGTCGGGTGCGGTTTCCAACCAGGTAAGCGACGTGCTCAACGCCGAAGTGGTGTTCATCATCGGCGCCAACCCGACGGTCAACCACCCGGTTGCCGCGACCTGGATGAAGAACGCGGCGAAAAGCGGCGTGAAGCTCATCATCGCCGACCCGCGTCGCACGGAGCTGGCGCGCCATGCCGCCCACTTCCTGCAGTTCAACCCGGACACCGACGTTGCCCTTCTCAACGCGATGATCCACGCGATCATCGACGAGGGTCTCGTGAACGAGGCGTTCATCCGCGATCGCACGAGCGGGTTCGAGGCGCTGAAGGAAAACGCCAAGCTGTTCTCGCCCGAGAAGATGGCGCCGATCTGCGGCATCCCGGCGGCGACGATCCGCGAAGTGGCGCGCATGTTCGCCACCTCCAAGGGCTCGATGATCCTGTGGGGCATGGGCATCTCGCAGCACGTGCACGGGACGGACAACGCCCGCTGCCTGATCGCGCTCACACTGATGACCGGCCAGGTCGGGCGGCCCGGCACGGGGCTGCACCCGCTGCGCGGGCAGAACAACGTGCAGGGGGCCTCGGATTCGGGCCTGATCCCGATGATGTTCCCGGACTACCAGCGAGTCGACAACCCGGAGGCGAACAAGCGCTTCGAGAAGCTCTGGGGATCCAAGCTCGACACCAAGCCCGGACTCACAGTCGTCGAGATCATGGACGCAGCGTACGCAGGCAAGGTGCGCGGCATGTACATCATGGGCGAGAATCCGGCGATGTCGGATCCGGACGTCGACCATGCGCGCCAGGCCATGGCCAAGCTCGAGCACCTTGTCGTGCAGGACATCTTCCTTACCGAGACCTGCTACCTGGCCGACGTGATCCTCCCGGCCACCGCCTTCCCGGAGAAAACCGGCACCTTCACCAATACCGACCGCATGGTGCAGCTGGGCCGCAAGGCGATCGAGCCTCCTGGGCAGGCAAAGGAAGACCTCTGGATCCTCTGCGAGCTGGCTCATCGCATCGGGCTGAACTGGAAGTATTCGCATCCGAAGGAAGTCTTCGCGGAGATGCGCAAAGGCATGAATTCGATCGCCGGCATCACGTGGGAGAGGCTGGAGCGCGATTCCTGCGTGATCTACCCGTGCGAGAACGAAGGCGATCCAGGGCAATCGGTGGTCTTTACCGACGTGTTTCCCACCGCGACTGGGCGCGCGAAATTCGTGCCGGCGGATTTGATCCCGGCCGATGAGCGCCCTGACAGCGATTATCCCGTCGTTCTGATCACTGGACGGCAACTGGAGCACTGGCACACGGGCGCAATGACGCGCCGCGCCTTGGTGCTCGACGCTATCGAGCCGGAGCCGGTTTGCTCAATCCATCCGCTGGACCTGGACAGCCTCGGGGCCAAGCCAGGCGACCTAATTAGCGTGGAATCGCGGCGCGGCAAAATCTCGTTATATGCAAGGTCCGACGAGGGCACACCGCGCGGCGCCGTCTTCATACCCTTCGCCTTCTACGAGGCCGCGGCCAACATGCTCACCAACCCAAAGCTGGATCCGTTCGGGAAGATTCCCGAATTCAAGTATTGCGCGGTCCGGGTGTGCAAGGGGGGGGTTGCGCCGACGCCCGTGGGCTATGGCCGGAGCACAGTTCGGGAGGCCTGAAATGGCCTGAATTTGACAAAAATTTACCATTCCGGATCGCGTTACAAATGGTAGGATAAACGCTGCCCTTTCGCTTTCGAAGCGGATCGTCAGGAATTTTAATTCCACCTAAAAAACAATAGTTTATTGCAGTCCAGGAGCGAAGATGGCCAAAGAAAGTCGTGAGGAAACCAAACCCGTCACTCCCCCGCCCCCCGAAGGCGCTCCGAAGATCAAGTGGGACGACTCGAGCATGCGCACGTCTTACGCGAACGTATGCAACGTGCTCGGCACACGCGAAGAAATAATGTTGCTGTTTGGCGCCAACCAGGCTTGGCACGGCGGACAAAAGGAAGTCACGGTCCTGCTCTCGGACCGGGTGGTGCTGAACCCTTACGCGGCCAAGCGCTTGCACAACATGCTCGAACAGGGCCTGAAAGAGTACGAGTCCCGCTACGGTGAACTGAAGGTCTAGCCCAGTGCTCGGCGGAGCATCTGGAATCCGCCGTCAGTGGCGGCGCAGAGCAATTGCGGCCGCGTGCCTAGGCGCGTTCGCGCTGCCTGCAAGCGTCTCTGCGGAAACCCTTGCGGAAGCGTACAGGCTTGCCAGACAGAGCGACCCTAAGTTCCGTGCCGCGCAATACGATGCCGAAGCGATCGGTACTTCCCACGACCAGGCTGTTGCCGGGTTGCTGCCAACCGTCAAGTACGAATCCACTTCGGTCGGCACCCGGCAGCGGGTGCTGAGCAGCAACAACCCAATCTTCGGGCCCGGTTTTTCCCGATTTCCCACCGATACCTGGACGCTCTCCCTCAGCCAACCGCTGTTTCGCATGGACCTCATCGAGCGATACAAGCAGGTCAATGCGGTGATCCGGCAGGCACAGTTCACGGTATTGGCAGCCGAGCAGGACCTCATGCTTCGGACCACCACGGCGTATCTCGTGGTCCTCGCGGCAGATGACAGCCTGAGCCTCGCGAAGGCAGAGCGTACTACCGTTGAGCGCGCCCAGGAGCTCGCACGCGAAAGGCTGAAGATGGGGCTCGGCACCATCACCAACCTGCACGATGCCAGCGCGAGATATGCGGTCACCCAAGCGCGCGAGATCGAAGCCGAGAACAAGTTGAACGACGCCCGGCAGGGGCTGAAGGAGATCACCGGAAAACTGATCAACACCTATCAGGCACTTCGCCCGCAGTTCACCCCGGTGACCCCCGAACCGCCCGTACTGGATCGCTGGGTGGAGACCGCCTACGAACAGAACATCCTTCTCAAGGCCCGAACCGAAGCGGTCGATGTGGCTCGCCAGGAGATTGAGCGCCAGCGTGCGGGGCACTTCCCAAGCGTGAATTTGCTGGCCAGCCGTAACCGCAATGATTCAGGCAGCACGCTTTTCGGCGGCGGAAGCTCAGTTGAATCTACGACAATGACGCTCCAGGTGAGCGTGCCGATCTATCAGGGCGGAATGATCAATGCCGTCACGAGAGAAGCGGCGTTCCGTTACCAGAAGTCGCAGGAAGAGCGCGAGCAGGAAAGACGGTCGGTCGAGCGCCAGACCCGGGCGGCCTATCAAGGGGCAATCAGCGGAATGAACCTCGTGCAGGCGCTCACCCAATCGGTGATCTCCCAGCAAAGCGCGCTGCAAGCCAAGGAGGAAGGATTCAAATCGGGCGTATTGCCTTTTCTTCCCATCTTGGACGCACAAAGGGATTTGTTCCTGGCCAAACGGGATTATTCGCAGTCAAGATACGATTACCTGGTCAACAGTTTGAAGTTGAAACAGGCGGCGGGTACGTTGTCGGAGAGCGACCTGCAGAGCCTAAGTGCTTCACTACAATGAATAATAAGACTAACGCACTGATCCAATAGAGAAGCTTTCGGCGCCACAGGCCGCTTGTTTCGGGGGAAAGACATGACGAGGCAAGAAGCCTCTGTCCTGACATGGTTGCGCTCGAGAGTCGCGCGCAGGCCTGTGTCTCCGGCTGCCCCGCGTCCACCCGGGCGCCACAAAGCAGTAGTGAAAGCCATTGGTGCCGCCTTCCGCGCGCCATTCACTCCGCGTCCAGTCCGACCCCTACGCAAGTCGCCGTTATTCGAGGCTCTCGAGCCGCGCGTGCTCCTGTCGGCAGAACTCCCGGTCATCCCGCCCCAGCCTGACCTCAACCAGACGGTCCTCGCGGCCCCATTCCAGTTCGGCACCGCAGGCCAGGCGGATGCGCTGGGTCCGGCATTGCTCGAAGGGTTCGCGGGTACCGCCTCGCCGCTGCCGGACCTTGGTTCGACGCCGGCGGAGGTCCTGAAATTCAATGACGACTGGGGTACGGCGAATCTGCAGGAGGGCGCCGACAAGGCCGCGTTGGTTCTCGATTTCAGCGCGGTTACGAAAAGCCTGCAGTTTGAAATCCACACCGATGGCTCGGTCGCGGTAACGGATGGGATCAATACCGTTTCCGCCGCTAATGTCTCCAAGCTCATTGGCGGTTCGGCCAGCGATACCTTTTCGTTCAGCCGGCTCCCGGACAGCGGACTGGTGATCGAAACGTCGGGGACGGGCGAAGACGTGCTCAATCTTTCGGCCGTCCAGGAAGACCTGAAATTCGTCACGCATGTCGACGGATCGCTGAGCGTGAGCGATGCAAACCGGTCCCTGACTGTAAACGGTGCAGTGTCCGCGATTGCGGGCAAAGGGCAGAACACATTTGTCGAAGAAAAGGCGCCCGTCATCGCGGGCGCGATCAACAACGGCGCCTACTCGAAGGCGGCTGCCAACCTTTCCCTCGCCGCCTATGCCGCTAGCCACCCGGCGCCGTCGCAAATCGTCATCATCGATCCGTCGGTGGCGAACTACGAGTCCCTGCTGAAGAGCCTCGTTTCGAAGCCGGCAACCCAGATAGAAGTAGGCCAGGCAGCGGGCGTTTCCAGTGTTGCGCCGGTGCAGTCAGCCACGCAATCCGATAGCAAGCTTCTTCAAATCGGTGCGACGGCTTCTCCCGCCACGCTGCAGTATTCGGGCGCTGTGAGCACGCTCCGCGATGACGCCCTGGTCATTGTGCTCGACGCGAATTGGGATGGCGTCGACCAAATCACGCAGATCCTCGCCGCCTACCAGGGGCTGGCTGCCGTGCAGATCGTGAGTCACGGCACGACCGGCGCGCTGCGACTGGGCAACGGGACGCTCAATGGGGCCCGG
>JBBQNG010000222.1:0-7101 GCA_038329645.1 Burkholderiales bacterium | reverse complement strand
TTTTCCATTCGCTTCTGAAACAAGGCCACGTACGAGGGACCCTGATAATCGAGAAGGCGCGCTTCGCAGAGCGCCATAACGTCGATCGTTGCGGCCGCAGGCTTAGGTTGCGGCGCCGGCGAGTCCTTTTGCGCGAGCTTGAAACCGGCCTCGAAACCGCGCAGCGATGCGTCGGTGCCGCGGCCGGCGCCACGGATGGCCTCTTCGCACGCACTGCGGGGCAGAGGCAGCGCGCCCGAGCCGGCCATGGCGCCGAACAGGACCGCGTTGATGACGGTACCGTTCGCGCGCGCGATCTCGCGCATGTCGAAGAGCACCGCGTGCCTGGCAAGGCCGGTTGCGGCGTCGAGGACCTTCGAGCTGTCGAAGCGGCCGTCGGCCATCTGCATCTTTTCCGAAGTGGCATAGATGCGATGGGTCGAGGCAATCAGCGTGGTGCGGTCCGGGCTGACGAAGCCGTTTTGCATCGCCCGGCCGGCCTCCATGAGCTCGGAGGCCACCATGATGTCGACGTTGCCGGGGTTCGGGGTCAGCGCGAGCATCGGCTCACGGCCGCCCAGCAGCTCGTGCCTGGCGGGAAAGATCTCGAGGTAATACGTCGTTGCGCCGGTGCGCTGCGCGACGCCCGGGATCGAAGTCGCCTGCACCGGGAGGCCGCAGCGCGTCGCGGCCTCGACCAGCCACTCGGCCATTACGCCGCCCCCTTCACCGCCCAGCGCGGCGATCAGGATCGATATCGATCGCGTCGGCAGAGGATTGCTCACGATGCCACCGTTTCCTTAGGCATGAGGAATCCGGTCACCGTCTGGCGTACCCTCGCGATGAACCGATCCCACGCGCCGGGGTTTTGGACCACTTCGGCCCGGTAGAACGAAGGGCACAGCACCGCGGCGTGCGCGTTCTCCCCGCACAGACCGCAGCCCACGCAGCCGTCGATCACCGTGGCGACGGGGTCACGGCGCAGCGGGTCGGGGTTGTCTTTTACCGTGAGGGTCGGGCAGCCGGAGATGCGGATGCACGAATGGTCGCCGGTGCACGTGTCCTCGTCGACGCCGTACTTGACCCTCACGAGCCGCTGGCCCGAGGAAAGCCTGGCCGCGTTCACCGGACGCAGCTTGCGCTGGCGCTCGAGCTGGCACTCGCCCTCGGCGATGATGACCTTGAGCCCCTTGTAATCCGAAGTCATGGCGTCCTTGAGCGTGCTGGCCACTTCGGCAACGCGATAGTTGTCGACGGTCTTCATCCAGCCCACGCCCAGGCCCGTGAGCGTGCGCTCGATGCCCATGTCGTCGGCCTTGTGCTCGCTGTGCTGCGGCGAGGACGGCAGCTCCTGGGTGCCGGTGGCCGAGCTGTAGCCGTTCTTCATGATGACCAGGATGCCGTCGCTCTTGTTGAATACCGCATTGGCCACGCCCGAGGTAAGGCCGTTGTGCCAGAAACCGCCGTCACCCATGATCGTCACGGTGCGCTTGCCGAACATGCTGTTGACCGCCGAGTTGGATGCCATGCCCAGGCCGTAGCCGAGCACGGTGTGGCCGATGTTGAAGGGCGGCAGCGTCGAGAAAGTGTGACATCCGATGTCGGCGGACACGTGGTACGACCCCACGTCGCGCTCGACCAGCTTCATCGCCGAGAACACCGGCCGTTCCGGGCATCCAACGCAAAACCCGGGAGGACGGACCGGGATCGGCCCGCCGAGCAATTCGGCGGCCCGCTTCTTCGGGACGGTGAGCGCCTCGAAAGCATCGCGGACGGCTGCGGTATCGACCCCTCTGGGCGCGGCTTGCTCGATGAACCGCGCCATGCCCGTGAGCACGACTTCGCCGGTGTATTCGCCGGCCAGCGGCAGCAGTCCTTTGCCCAGGATGGTGGTCGCATTGTTGCCGGCGCGGCGCAGCATGGCCTGGATGCCGTCTTCGATGTAAGCAGGCTGGCCTTCCTCGACGATGAGCACCGCACGCTTGCCGTTGCAGAAGGCCGTTACTTCCTCCGGCACCATCGGGTAGGTGACGTTCATGCAGTAGATCGGGATGCGCGAAGCGCCGAACGCATCGGCGAGCCCGAGTTGCTGGAGCGAGCGCACGGTCACGTTGTACATGCCGCCCTGGCAGAGGATGCCAGCGTCGTCCGCATCGCCCGCGAAAACTTCGTTGAGCGCATGGTCCCGGACGAATTTCACCGCGGCCGGCCAGCGCACGTCGATCTTGTGCTTTTCCTGCGCGTAGGTGGCGGGCGGCAGGCTGATGCGGCCGAAATCGAATTCCGGGTTCTCGATGAAGTTGCGGCGCGAAAAGGGCGCGGCGCGATTCGCTTTGGTCTTGAATTCGCCCTGCACGTGGCATGCGCGGATGCGCAGCTCGAGCAGCACCGGAGTATTGGATGCTTCGGACAGCTCGAACGCCTTCTCGACCGTCTCGACGATCTTCGGCAGGTTGGGGCGCGGATCGAGGAGCCACATCTGCGACTTCATCGCGAACGCGTGGCTCCTTTCCTGGATGATCGAGGCCCCTTCGCCGTAATCCTCGCCGAGCACGATCAGGGCGCCGCCCTTCACGCCCGCGGAGGCGAGGTTCGACAAGGCATCCGATGCGACGTTGGTGCCGACGGTCGACTTGAACGTGACCGCGCCGCGCAGCGGATAGTTGATCGACGCGCCCAGCATGGCAGCGGCGCCGGCCTCGGACGCGTTGGTTTCGATATGGATGCCGAGCTCGTCCATGATGTCGCGCGCGTCGTTGAGCACGTCCATCATGTGGGACACAGGGGCGCCCTGGTAGCCGCCGACGTAGGCCACCCCGGACTGCAACAGCGCCTTGGTCACGGCCAGGATGCCTTCGCCGTGAAAGACATCGCCGTCGCCGAGCCTGAGCTTTTCGACTTCCTGCTTGAAAGACCTTTCCATCGCTACCTCGTTAACCGAGCAACTGCGGCAGCCAGACTGCCACGGCGGGAACAAAGAACACCAATGCCAGCACCAGGATGCTCATGGCCACGTACGGCACGACCGCCTGGAATATGTGGCTCATGCGGACTTCGGGCGGGGCAACGCCCTTCATCGTCATGAGGAGCAGGCCGTGCGGCGGGAGAAGCAGTCCCAGCTGCATGCAGATGAGGAACATAACACCGAACCACACCAGGTCGATGCCGAAAGCCTGCACGACCGGCATAAAAATCGGCAGCGTGATCAGCATCATGCTGACCTGGTCGACGAAGATCCCGAGGAAGATCAGGATCAGCATCATGCCCGCGAGCACCACCATGGGCGGGAAGCCCTGGCCCGTGATCAGGGAGACCAGCCCGCTGCTCGCCCCCGAAAAGCTCAGGATCTGCGAGAACGTCGTCGCCCCGACGATGATGAACAGGATCATGCCCGAAATGCCTACCGTGCCGCGCAGCGCGGCGATCAGGGCGCGGGCGCTGAGCGCGCGGTAAGCCAGGGCGAGAACCATGGTGGCGAGAGCGCCGATGGCGGCGGACTCGGTAGGCGTGGCCCACCCCGCAGACATCGAGGCCACCACGATTGCAAAGATGGATACGAGAGGGATTACATACTGCACGAACGGGCGCAGCTTCTCCCAGCCTTCGTATTCGACCAGGTCGGACGGCGGCGCGAGCCGGGGATCCAGCTTCACGCGCACTATGATGTAAACGACGAAAGCACCCGCGAGGATGAGTCCCGGGATGACTCCGCCGATCAGAAGCTTGGAGATCGAAATGCCCGACAGGCTGCCCAGCAGGACAGTCAGTGCGGACGGCGGAATCAGCATGTCTACCGCGCCGATCGCCATGATCGGCCCGGCGGCCATGGTCGGGTGATAGCCGCGCGCAAGCATGATCGGCATCATCAGGCTGCCGAGCATGGCCGTGGTTGCGATGGTCGAGCCCGAGATCGCCGAGAACACCGTGCCGGCGACGACCGCGACTACAGCAAGGCGGCCGGGCACCTGCCGGATCAACCGCTCCACACCGTCGATTACCTTCACCGCCAGGCCGGTGTGGAACAGGACCTCGCCCATCAATATGAACAACGGGATGGGCGTTAGTGAGAAGCTCGCCACCGAGCCGACGCTGTTGCGGGCCAGCTGCGTCAGGCCGGCTTCACCCCCCAGGAACAGCACCGCGCCGGCGATATTGATCGCCAGGAAAGTGAACGCCACCGGCAGCCCGAGGAACAGCAGCACAGTCGAGCCGCCGAGCATGAGCCACGCCGCCGCCTGCCAGGACATGCCGCTCGGCCCCTAGCCCGCGGTCACGGCGTCGTCGCGCGGTGCGCGCTCGCCGAGGTACAGCCGGCGCATCCGGAACATCATCTCGACCGAGAGCAGGACGAACGCGACCGGCAGCGGGGCGAGGATCCACCACTCCGGCATCACAAGGGTCTTGATCGAAAGGGAGCCGCCGTTGTAGCTCGCGAGCACGGCCAGAAAAGCGTAGTACGCGATCACAATGCAGCAGGCCAACCCCAGCGTGTCTGCAGCCCACTCGCAATACCATCCGGCTTTCGGCGGAATCGCGCGGAGCACAATGTCCACCCGGATGTGCTGGCCGCGGCGCAGGAGCCACGGCGCGGCCAGCATGGTCGTCAGGTAAAGCATCCATTCGGACACTTCGTTCGACCAGGCCAGGCCCTGCACTCCCGGGATGAGCCGCACGTTGCGCAGCAGCACATCCGTGCAGATCATCAGCGTCATCAGCAGCACCACGGCGCATGCCGCGAAGGCCAGCCCGCTGAGCAGCCGCCCCCACGCGGCCGAGATGCGTTCGATCACCCGGCCAGTCGCTACTTGCTGAAGAGCTTGCGCATCTGCGGGCCGTATTGCGGGCTGACCTTGATCATCCCGTCCCAGGCGACGTTGTAGGCCTTGTCGACATATTGCCTCGCAGTCGCCGGATCGAAAGTGATGACCTGGATGCCCGCCTGGGCCTGGCGCTTCGTGTCGTTGTCATTGAGCACCTTCCAGGCGTCGTTCTCGGCCTCCGCAGCAATCATCTGGCGCATCAGCAGGTCGCGCTGCGACTGCGTCAGCGACTTCCACTTGGCGAGGTTCATGACCAGCGAAACCTCCGCGCTATAGAAGCCGGGGTCGACGCGATACTTGGTCTTTTCCTGCCAGTTGGCGTCGAAGATCCCCTGGATCGGCCAGCCGTAGCCGTCGACCACGCCGCGCTCCAGGGCGGTGTAGACCTCGCCCGGCGGGGTGGTGATCACGGTGGCGCCCATGGCGGCGAAGAAGTCGCGGTACACCGGCGTCACGCGGATCTTGAGGCCGGTGAGGTCGGGCTTGTCGATTCTCTTGTTGAGGTACAGGTGGAACGGCGTGTAGTCGATCATGCGGCCGAGGTATTGCATGCCGGCCTTCTCGTTCCAGATTCTGTTGATGAGGTCGTAGGCGCCATTCTTCCGCTGCTCCTGCATGTTGACCTGGGTGAGCTTGAGCGCGTCGGCCTCGGGCATGATGTTCGTGTAGAACGCGCCGGTGGCCATCCCGATGTCGATCACGCCCGACTGGACCGCCTTGCCGACCTCGAACGGCGGCATGGCCTTGGGCCCGCCGATGAAATTCAGCTGCAGCACGCCCTTGCCCTCGGCGTTCAGCTTCCTGATCATGCCCTCGAGCTTCTTCACGTACTCGGTGTTTTCGGCAAAGGCGCTGACCACCTTGAGCGTGGTCTCCTGGGCCGTCGCGCTGGCCGCAAAGGCCGCCGCGCAGGCTGCGAATACGAGTTTCAGCATCGGTCCGAACATGGTCTTCCTCCTGTCATCAAGTGTTCGCAAGATTAGGTGTGAGACGCGACGCGTACCACGGCCTGTTTAAAGTTTGTTGTATTTCGATGCCTTGCCTCGAGATTTTTCCACCGGATACTTCTCCGCATTCAGTGCCAGCTTTTGATCGGCTGCTTTCGCCAGATCAATATCCAGCTTATCGCATAGCCGCAACAGGAACAGCAGCACGTCCGCGCATTCCAGAGCCACCTCCGAGCACGTTTCCGCCGACAAGCTGGACGCCTGCTCGAACGTCAGCCACTGGAAATGTTCGAGGACTTCGCCGGCTTCGCCCGCGAGCGCCATCGCCAAGTTCTTGGGATTATGAAACTGGTCCCAGTCACGTTCCATCGCGAACTCGGCCAGCCGCCCGCGGAGCACTTCCAGATTGTCTATTTCTTTTCTCATGCGTGAATTCTCATTTGGTTCTCTTCGAGTGCGTGAGCCAGAGTCCGCCCAGGCGCAATCCTACATCGCTTGCGGATTCATTTGCGTTAAAGAACCCTCAGGAATTCAGCCAGCACTCTGATGTCCTCCTCATCGGGAGCAATCTCAATTGGGTTGTACCCTTCGAGCAACGACTCCGGCCGGAGGCGGATAAGGATATTAGTTTGTCCGTCGTCGTCGGCTGCCGCCTTGATGCTTTCGTATCGCTTAACGGTGAAAGCAGCACCAGAATCCGGGTCTGAGTAGTTTCGCAACTGGGCAAGCACAATCTTGCCGTTCCGAGTGCCACCGGGGTTTAATCGAAAGAGACACCAAGCACCGTTGGGAATCTGGCGATTCATGGATTCACCGACCACCTGCGCGACAAACAAATCCATCGATGGCATTGAGGTGGTAGTGGTCCACGAGGCGCTCGACCTGCCGGGAGCCCTCGGTTTGAACTATTCGGAATTTCCGGATAGTTGCCGCCGGATCGAGTTCAGCCTCCGCGAAGGGACAAACGGCGAAGCTGGCTGTTGCCGGTCCGGTGCATTGCAAAGTCAGGCTGTCGCTGCCAATTCGCGCGGATGAAGGCTGAGATACTCACGCGCTTCGAGCTGCATGCGGTCGATCTCCGCGAGAAACCCGGACACTGCAGCCCGGTAATTAACCGGATTCGATTCGGTGTTGCGCAGGTGCGTCACTTGAGCCTGAAAACTCGCGACGCGCTCCAGGGTAACCTTGAGTTCTTGGTCATTGGCGATCATGGATATGCCTCCGTAATTTCAACAATACCCCTTTGTGTCCCATCTCGCTTGGTCTGCCAGCCCGCTATCGATTGCTCTTCATCTGGCAGGGCAGCCAGAGCACGCAGCCAGAAGACGCTCGCTCCAAAGTGCGCCTGTGCCGCA
>JBBQNG010000221.1:0-7197 GCA_038329645.1 Burkholderiales bacterium | reverse complement strand
GGCCTCGATCACGATATCCGCGCCGTCGACCGCCTCCGCCGCGCTGGCCATGGGCTTGGCGCGAATTCCGAGCTCCTCCTCGATCCGCGCCGCGAGCCGTTCGCGCGACTCGGGCCGCGCACTGTTGATGCGCACTTCGCGCAGCTCGAACTTGCGCGACAGCAGCTGGATGTTGGCGAAAGCCGTTCCGCGCGCGCCGATATGCGCGACGATCGTCGAATCTTTGGGAGCCAAGTGCATGGCGCCCGCGCAAGTCACGGCACCGGTGCGCTGCCAGGTCAGGCTGGTTGCGTCCATGATGCACACCGGAACACCAATCGCAGGATCGTAAAGGGTCAGCATGCCCACTTCAGACGGCAGGCCGTGGCGCCAGTTGTCCACGTAGTCGCCGATGACCTTGATCCCCGCGCGCTTGATCGGGCCGACCCAGGCCGACAGGATATTGAAATGGCCGTTCATGACGTGGTCCAGGTGCAGGTGCCCCTTGGGCGGCTGCACCACCTCTTTGCGGCCGTGCGCGGCCAGGCCAGATGCGACCACGTCGATGAGGTCGTCGGGACCGGGGCTGAGCGCCTCGACCTGCGAGCGGCTCAGCAGGCGGACGTTGATCGTGGTCTTGCTCGGCATGTTCGCTCCAGGCGTGGACGGGCTCGAAGCGGGATGCTAACTTGCCCTCACCCCACAGACCCAGCCCGCTGCGAAACGATCCGCCGATGAAACCGATCCACCTTCACTACCTCAACGCGCCCGATATCGAAGCCCTGGCGATGACCGACCAGGAAATCCTCGACGCGGTCGAGGCAGGCCTGCGCGCGCAAGGTCTCGGGCAGACGGTGATCGAGCCGCGCATGCACCTTGTGCCCGACAAGGCCTACCCGGGCCATTTCAACGTGCTGCGAGGGTATATCAACCCCTTGGGCCTGGCCGGGGTCAAGGTGGTCGGCGACTTCTACGAGAACTACAAGGTTGGCCTGCCCTCCGAACTGGCGATGCTCTACCTCGCCGACCCGAAAAACGGCGCGCCGATCGCGATGATCGACGCTTCGGTGATTACCGACATGCGCACCGGCGCCGTCACCGCGCTGGGCGCCAAGTACCTCGCGCGCAAGAGGAGCCGCGTGCTCGGTCACGTCGGCGCGCGCGGGACCGCGTACTGGAACGTGCGGCTGCTCAACCACCTCTTCGACCTGAAAGAAATCCGCGTCCATTCGCGCCGTCCCGAGAGCCGCAATGCGTTCGGCGCGCAGCTCGAAAAAGACCTCGGCCGGAAGATCACGGTCACCACCGACTGGGAGTCCTGCGTGCGCGGCGCCGACATCGTGGTGGAAGCCTCGCGCCTGACCAAGCCGACGCCGATGCTCAAGACCGCATGGATCAAGAAAGGCGCCCTGGTGATGCCTTACGGGACCATGAGCGCGATCGAGCTTTCGCTTACCGACATCATGGACAAGATGGTCATGGACGACTGGGGCCAGGCGCGCTCGGGACCGTTCGGTTCGCTGCGCGCGCATGTGGACGCGGGCAAGCTGTCGGAAAAAACGCTTCATGCCGAGCTCGGCCAGATCGTCGCGGGCAAGAAGGCCGCGCGCGAAAACGACAAGGAAACGATCCTGTTCTGGCACCGCGGGCTGCCGCTGTCGGACATCGCGCTGGGCGCAGCCATGCTCGAAAAAGCCAGGCACCTCGGCATCGGGCAACGCCTGCGCTATCGCTAGAATGTCAATTGCGTGCGAAGCGGGAGTTCGGTCCACTCACTACGGAGAGTCTCAATGAGGTTTGCAACAGTCCTACTTTTTTGCGCGGTTACGCTCGCAGGCTTGCCCGCCCAGGCACAGATCTGGCCCGCCAAACCGGTACGCATCATCAACTGCTTCGCCCCCGGCGGCCCCTCAGACCTCTTGTCCCGCGCCGTCGGCGACAAACTGCAGGGGATGTGGGGGCAGCCCGTGATCGTCGAGGCCAAGCCGGGCGCCGACGGGCTGATCGGTATGGAATACGCGGCAAAGTCGCCGCCGGACGGCTACACCCTGGTCACCGTTCCGGTAGGCAACGCCGTCCTGCTGCCCAACCTGCGCTCGAAGCTTCCCTACGACATGGCGAAGGATTTCGTGCCGATCACGATGCTGGGCACGGTACAGAACGTGCTCGTCGTCGGCGCAGCGGTGCCCGCGGGCAACGTCGCGGAACTCATCGCGCTTTCGAAGGCCAACCCGGGCAAGCTGAGCTTCGCCTCGCCGGGCCTTGGCAGCTCGCCGCATATCGCCGGCGAAATGCTCAAGGCGGCCACGGGCCTGGACATGATCCACGTCGCCTACAAAGGCACCGGCCCGGCGCTCAACGACGTCATGGGCGGCCAGGTCACCATGTTTTTCAGCCAGATGTCCTCTGCCCTCCCGCTCATCAAGCAGGGCAAGCTCAAGGCGATCGGCGTGGCAAGCCTCCAGCGCCACCTGGCGGCACCGGAGATCCCGACCATCGCCGAACAGGGCTACCCCGGCTTCGAGGCCAAGGCGTGGTACGCATTGTTCGCGCCCGCGGGAACCCCGCCGGACATCGTGCGCAAGGTCGCCGCGGACGCGACGAAAGCGCTGCAGCTTCCCGACGTGAAGGAAAAGCTCGCCGCGCTCGGCGCCGACGCGGTGGGCGGCACACCCGAGGAATTCGCCGTGCGCTTGCGACAGGAAAACTCGCGCTGGGGCGAAGCGATTCGCAAATCCGGGGTCAAGCTGAACGACTAACGAAGAAAGCCGAGGAGCGAGCGCATGATCGTCAACGCCCGGATGTATTCGGTGGCGCCGGCTGCAAAAGCCGCCTGGCGCGAGCTGCTCGAGTGGGTCCTCGAGCGGGCGAACGTGCGCATGGAGTTCGTCGACCAGGAGCCCCCGGCAACGCTGGCCGACCTGTGGGTGCGCAACGACCTGGGTGCGGCAATGATGTGCGGCCTGCCCTACTCGCACCGCAAACCGAAGCCGATCCTGCTTGCGGCGCCCGTGCCTTCGCCCGCGCGCTACGCCGACCGCGCGGTTTATTTCACCGACATTGCGGTGCGCGCCGATTCCGCCTTCACCAGGCTCGAAGACACGTTCGGCCACACGGTCGGCTATACGCTCACCGATTCCATGTCCGGCTGCGTGGCGCTGCGCCGGCATTTACTGCCCTTGCGCAAGCCCGGCGGGGAACCTCTATACCGCGAGGTCGTAGGCGGGCTGGTAAACGCGCGCGGCATCATCCAGGCGCTTATCGACGGCCGCATCGACGTGGGGCCGCTCGACAGCTACGTGCACGACCTGATCGGGCAAAACGACCCCGCATTCGCCGCGAATGTCCGGGTCATTGCGATGACCGAGGCCGCGCCCATGCCGCCCATCATTGCAACCGCGGCGCTGGATCCCGACGCCGTCGGGCGCTTGCGCAAGTCGTTCCTGGACGTCGGGGGCGCTTCCGAGCTCAAGTCCGTCCGCGAGACGCTGCTCCTGCGCCGATTCGCCGTGCCGGAGCCGTCGGCCTACGACGTGTTTCATGGCATCCTCAAGGCGTCCGAACAGCACGCAGGAGTCTGGTAGCCATGATCGAACTGGCCGGGACCGTCTTGGAGTAGCCCGCTTGGAGCGCCGCGAATTCATACGCGTTTGCGCGTCGGGCCTGGCTGCGACGGGCGTGCCGGCGAGCCTGGCCGCCCAGAATCCGACGGCGCACCTGTACGCGCGCACCCGGTTGCTCGATGCGCAGGGCAAGCCGCTGCGCGCTTCCGCGGTCCCAGCGCAGAAGAACTTCATTTTCCATTACCCCTTCGCCTCGACGCCCTGCTTCCTGATCAACCTCGGCAAGCCGGCGAAGACCGCCGCGACGCTCAAGACCGCCGGCAACGAGAGCTACCGCTGGACCGGAGGGGTCGGACCGTCGGCTTCGATAGTCGCCTACTCGGCGATCTGCGCGCATCAGCTCGCCTACCCGACCCGGCAGATCAGCTTCATCAGCTACCGCGCTGAAGCCAGTGCGCGCAACAAGCACGCGCAGGTTATCCACTGCTGCGCCGAACACAGCCAGTACGACCCGGCAGACGGGGCCCGCGTCGTGGCCGGACCGGCCCCGCAGCCGCTGGCCGCGATCCTGCTCGAGCACGACACCAAAACCGACGAGCTGGTCGCCACGGGGACGCTGGGCGGCGAAATGTTCAACCAGTTTTTCGCCAAGTACGATTTCAAGCTGGCCCTGGAGCACGGCGACGCAGCGCACCGGGCCATTACAGGTACCACGATGGTCAGCGAGCTCGAAAACTACTGCCGGCAGCAGGTTCGCTGCTAGCGCGATGACTGTCCCGCAGTGATTCCCTGGCTCGAGAGGCACACCCCGTTCCCAAGCGCCGAGAAGGCGCTCAGGCACCCCAACGGCCTGCTCGCGGCGGGCGCCGACCTCTCGACCGAGCGCCTGCTTGCGGCCTACCGGAACGGGATCTTCCCGTGGTTTTCCGAGGGCGAGCCGCTGCTGTGGTGGTCTCCGGACCCCCGCATGGTCCTTTTCACCGCGGAACTCAAAGTGTCGCGCTCCCTGGCCAAGAGCACGCGCAACCGAGGCTACGTTGTGCGTATCGATTCCGCATTTGCGCAAGTGCTCGAGGGATGCGCGGGGCCCCGGCGCGAACAGCCGGGCACCTGGCTCGGCGCCGACATGCGCGCGGCGTACCTGCGCCTGCACCGCCTCGGCTACGCCCACAGTTTCGAGACCTGGCTGGACGGCGCCCTGGTGGGCGGCCTGTACGGCATGGCAATCGGCAGGATGTTCTACGGGGAATCCATGTTCTCGCGTGCGACCGACGCGTCGAAGGTGGCGCTCGCGGCGCTGGCCGCCGAACTGCGCGCGCGCGGCTTCCCGATGATCGACTGCCAGATGAACACGCACCACCTTGCCTCGCTCGGGGCGCGCGAAATAAGGCGCAGCGACTTCTTGCGCAGGGTCTCGGCATTGGTAAACTACAGCGAGCCGCCGGGGTGCTGGCAATTCACCGACCGGCAAGCCAGGCGGCTGGACGAGGCCCAATGTCAAGACTGAACGACCTGCCCCACGCAATACTGCAGTTCTACGTGACTGCGCCGTACCCGTGCAGCTACCTGCCCGACCGCATGGCGCGCTCGCAGGTGGCGACGCCTTCCCACCTGATCAACACCGACCTCTACGGCGACCTGGTCAAGGCCGGGTTCCGCCGCAGCGGCATCTTCACCTACCGCCCCCACTGCGACAGCTGCCGTGCCTGCGTGCCGGTGCGCATCCCGGTGGCCGAGTACGTGCCGGCCCGGTCGCAGAAGCGCGCCTGGAAGCTCCACGCCGGTCTCACCTCGCAGACGCAGCCGCTCAAGTTCCGCCTGGAGCACTACGCGCTCTACCTGCGCTACCAGTCCAAGCGCCACTCCGGCGGCGGGATGGACAACGACAGCCGCGACCAGTATTCGCACTTCCTGCTCCAGAGCCGCGTCGACACGCGCCTGGTGGAGTTCCGCGACCAGGGACAGCTGGTGATGGTGTCGATCGTCGACTTCCTGCCGGATGGATTGTCGTCGGTCTACACGTTCTTCGAACCGGAAAGGCGCAACGCGAGCTTCGGGACCTACAACATCCTCGCGCAGATCGAGACCTGCAAGGCGCTCGGCCTGCCCTACCTCTACCTGGGCTACTGGATCCGCGAAAGCCCAAAGATGGCCTACAAGTCGCGCTTCCTGCCCATCGAGGGGTTCGTCGGCGGGGTCTGGCGCAGGCTAGATGAGCGCGACATGGCCTGACGCCGCACTGGGGCGCAGGCACAAAAGCTCCGAATTCGTTTTGCAAGATTGGCTCCTGGAGCCGGTTTGCGGCCAGTTTTTGTATCGGCTCCGGTACATTTTCGCCCTTCGGCGCGGCGCGGTAAAATGCCTCCATGCTGTACCGCCTGCTGCGCCCGCTCCTCTTCTCGCTCGATCCCGAAACCGCCCATCGCCTCACGCTGAGGAGCGCCGACATTCTGGGTCGGATGCTCGGCACTCCGGTGCCGGCGGCCCCAGTAAAGGCGATGGGAATCGAATTCCCGAACCCGGTAGGCCTCGCCGCGGGGCTGGACAAGAACGCCGAGCACATCGACGCGCTGGCCGCGCTGGGGTTCGGGTTCCTCGAAGTGGGCACCGTCACGCCCCGGCCCCAGCCCGGCAATCCCAGACCGCGCATGTTCCGCCTGCCGCAGGCCGAAGCGGTGATCAACCGGTTCGGCTTCAACAACGTCGGCGTCGACGCCTTCCTCGCCAACGTGGGCAAGGCGCGCTGGCGAGGCGTGCTCGGCATCAATATCGGCAAGAATTTCGATACGCCGTTCGACAAAGCCGCCGAAGACTATGTGCTGTGCCTGGAGCGCGTCTACACCGCCGCCACCTATGTGACGATCAACATCTCCTCGCCCAACACCAAGGGGCTGCGCGGCCTGCAGGAGAAATCCGAGCTCGACGCGCTGCTCGGCCGCATCGTGGCCTCGCGGGAGCGTCTGGCCGATACGCATGGCCGGCGCGTGCCTCTCGCGCTCAAGATCGCTCCCGACCTCAATGCCACCGAGATCGGGGACATTGCGGCGGCCGTGCGCAAACATTGCATCGACGCCGTAATTGCGACCAACACGTCCGTTGCGCGCAACGGCGTGGAGGGCCTGCCTCACTCGGACGAGCAAGGCGGGCTGTCCGGGGCGCCGATCAAGGCGCGTGCCACAGCGGTGCTGGCAGCCCTCGCCAAAGAGCTGGCCGGCGAAGTGCCGCTCATAGGCTCAGGCGGAATCGTCTCGGGCGCCGATGCGGCGGAAAAGGTGGCGGCGGGCGCCACCCTCGTCCAGTTGTACACCGGCCTTGTCTACCGCGGTCCGGCGCTTGTAGCCGAGTGCGCGGCCGCACTTCGCGCCAAATGAAACGCAGCACCGTCGCCGTCATCGACGAGTCGCGCTGCATCGGATGCACCCTGTGCATTGCAGCCTGCCCGGTGGACGCCATCGTGGGTTCGCGTGCGCTCATGCATACTGTGATCGAAAAATACTGCATAGGCTGCGACCTGTGCGTGCCGCCCTGCCCGGTCGACTGCATCGAGATCGTGCCCGCCGGCGGCGCGTGGGCGGCCGCGGACGCCGCGGCCGCAAAACGGCGGGCCCGGAGCCGCAACGCCAGGCTGTCCCGCAACGCTGCAATCGCGCCCGCG
>JBBQNG010000220.1:0-7221 GCA_038329645.1 Burkholderiales bacterium | reverse complement strand
CGTACCCTGGTGGGAGCTGGTTCTCAGAAGTGCCGTCGTGTATGTATTTCTCCTCGTGCTGTTGCGCATCACCGGCAAGCGCCAGGTCGGGCAGCTGGCCCCGTTCGACCTGGTACTCCTGCTTGTGCTATCCAATGCGGTGCAGAACTCGATGAATGCGGGCGACAACTCGCTGATCGGCGGCCTGGTTTCCGCGACGACGCTGATCTGCCTGAACTATTGCGTGGGCACCGCCACCTATCACAGCAAGCGGCTCGAAGCGGTGGTTGAGGGGCGCCCGGAGATCCTGATCCACAACGGCAGGGTCTACGAGGACGTGATGAGCAAGGCGCAGCTGACGCGCCACGAGATGGACGGCGCCCTGCGCCAGGCCGGGTGCGCGACGGTCGAAGAGGTCCACATGGCGACGCTCGAGAACAACGGCTCGATCAGCGTGATCAAACGCGATCGTCAGGCATCCTGAGCCGGAGACGCCCATCGAGGCCGCTCGAAGCCTAAAACGCGATATAGGGTCCCGCTCCAGCGGTGCTCTGGCCTTCGAACGCGGTGAATATCCGCCGCCCGAAGAAAAACGGGATTCCCCAGTCGAAACTCGCCGACCGGGCGGACGGCCCCCCGAGGTTGTTGAAAGCCTTGAAAGTCGGGTTGGCGGAAATCAGGCCAGTGGCGTTGGCAACACTGAAGCTGACGCCTTGGGTCTGGCCGTTGGTCGCACCCTGCATCGTTGCCGACAGAGCCAGGGTTGCCGGCGGGCAGTAAAAGCTCGGTGTTGGACTCGCAGCCGAACAAGTCGGGATGCCCGGGTCCGGGAAAAAGAATCCGTTCGATCCGCTGTCGAAGAATGCCGTCGAAGTTCGCCCGTTGTAGGTAGTCCTGAGATTTCCGCCCGAGTCCAGGTCGAATTTCGCCGCACTTCCGAGGGCGTTGTTGCCTGCCGTCCCGATGCCGAGGGTCAGCGCCCCGATGACCCGGGATGCGCCTGAAGCGGAAAGTGCGGGCAAGTCGATGATGACGCCATTGTTGTCGACCGGGAGCCTGGCCACGGGATTGGGCACCTGGCGGGCGAGGCTTGTAACGACAGGCTGGCACCCGCCCTGCGGGCAGATGTAGTAAGTGCCGGCAATGGCGGTCCGCGCGCAAGCGGCACCGCAATCCTGCAGGAAAGGGCCGATACCGAGGATTCCATTGGCGCTCAACCCCGGCACCGTATTTTTTGCCCTGAGACCCGTTCCGGAGCAGCTCGCAGGGACGGTTGGAAATGAAGAATCGCCGATCACCTGGATGGGTATCGAGCCCGCAGATTGCGAAGCGAGCCCTACGTCCGCGATCCTCACCGCGCCCCAGCTGAATCCATCGAGAAAGACGGCACATTCGGCCAGGTTGTTTCCGTTGCCGTCCGTTTGCGGCGGCAACAGGAGGGAAGAATTCAGGACCGACGCAACGATCCGCAGGCCGGCGGAACCGGTATCGACCAGTACATGATCCACCGTTTGACATTGCGACGTGCCCGGCGCGCAGACAGTCACATTCACGTAGGGTGCATTGACGGCATTGACTCCAGGTGGACCTCCGTCGATCGTGATGGCCAGCACATTGGGTGCAAAAGCGGGCGCAACGCCAACGGTAACGTCGCCGCTTGCACCGCTGTCGCCCCCGCCGCCCCCACTGCCGCATCCGGCCAGCGCCAGCAGGGCCGCAAGAGCGGCAATCCGCTTAAACGTCGGCAGGGCCCTCACGACCTATTGGATCTCGTCAACGGATACGTCTACGGGTACCAGCCGGGGATCGTAGGCCCGGCCCTGGAAGGCCCGCATATGCCCTCCGGAGTCGACCACGAGTGTCGGCTCATCGATCCGCAGGGGGCCGCGCTCGCCGGGTTTCCTGCTGGCGGCTTTCCTGAGCGATTCGAAATAACCGCCGAACAGCTGCCGCAGGTCGGGCATCTGCGGACCTGTCCAGGCGACCGCGAAGACGCGCCCGGTCGGGGCGACATACTCGCGAATCGTCGTGCCGCCCGGCGTCTGGAGCTCATGAACGCTGAATTTTGACGCGTGCTGCATCCGGACTTCGGCATCCATGTGGACCCGATCCGCCTCGACGGAACCGGCGTCACCCCCCAGCTCTGCGCAGACAGGGCAAGCGGTGATCAAAATCAATATCGACAGCGGACATCTGTATTTGTTGCGCAGATGAGGCTTGGATGCGTCGGGCATGTCTGGCCTCCTTTGTCCGGAGTGGCAGAATGGATTCAACTCTTGCATAGTTCTGTGCGCTGCGCCACGTCAAGAGACCTATGCCAAAATCCCGGCATGGCAAAACCGGAAAAATGGGCGTTCCCCAAGGAGCTGCAGCCGCGGGCCGACGAGACCCAGTTCGACCTGCTTCGCGCGCTCGATGCGGCAGTGCTGGTGCGCGCGGAGATCCCCGAGGACGGCTTCACCGCCGACATGCTCGGCACCGAGCGCGGCGGCTACGGCGTTGTCATCCGCGCCGATGGCCTGGTGCTCACTATCGGCTACCTGATCACCGAGGCGACGCAGATCTGGCTTACTTCCAATCGCGGCGCCGTGGTGGCCGGCTACCCGCTAGCGTACGACCAGGCGACCGGTTTCGGGCTGATCCAGCCGCTGGGCAAGCTCGACGCGCCGCACCTCGAGCTCGGCCTTGCGAGCGACGTCAAGGTCGGCGACTCGGCTTTCGTGATCGGGCACGGCGGGCGCGCGCACGCGCTGAAGACGCGTGTGGTTGCCAAGCAGGAGTTCGCCGGCTACTGGGAATACCTGCTTGACGAGGCGTTGTTTACCGCGCCCGCGCACCCGCAGTGGGGCGGCGCGGGGCTGCTCGATGCACAGGGCGACCTGGTCGGCATCGGCTCGTTGCTGGTCGAACAGCTCATCGACGGCAAGTCGCAGCACGCCAACATGTTCGTGCCGGTCGACCTGCTGCGCCCGATCATGGATGCGATGCTGAAGACCGGGCGCAGCCAGCATCCGGCGCGTCCGTGGCTGGGCCTGTTCGCGCAGGAGCGCGACGGCAACCTCGTGATCGGCAATCTTGCGACCGGCGGCCCCGCGGACTTGGCGGGGGCGCAGGTCGGCGACCTCGTGATCGGCGTCGGGTTGGGGCGCGAGCAATCGCTTGCCGGGCTGTACCGCGCGGTGTGGGGCCTTGGACCCGCGGGAGTGGAGGTTCCGCTCACCCTGGGGCGCGCGGGCAGCGTGGTGCACCTCGCGGTGAAATCGGGCGACCGCAACGACTATTTGAAGAAGCCCAACCTGCAGTAAGGCCCTGCCCGCACTTATACTCTCGTTGTCCCCCCAACTACTGGAAAGAATCCCATGCTGAAGTTCTACTACAACGCCGCCCCCAATCCCATGAAGGTCGCCCTGCTGCTCGAGGAGCTGGGCCTGGCCTACGAGCCCGTGCCGGTCGACACCCGCAAGGGCCAGCAGCATGCCCCCGAGTTCCTCAAGGTGAACCCGAACGCCAAGGTGCCTGCGATCGCCGATGGCAACGTCACGATGTTCGACAGCAACGCGATCCTGCTGTATCTGGCCGACCGCGCGAAGAAGTTCGTCCCGCTCGATGCGGCCAGCCCCGCGCGCGCCGAGATGCTCTCTTGGCTGATGTTCATCGCCAGCGGGATCGGGCCTTTCTCCGGGCAGTCGGTCCACTTCCGCAACGTGGCCCCCGAGCCCAAGGAATACGCGCTCAACCGCTACGATTTCGAGGCGCATCGCCACTGGAAACTGATCGACGATCGCCTGGCCAAGTCGAAGTACGTGGCGGGCAACGAGTACACGATCGTCGACATGGCGTTCTGGGGCTGGGCGCGGCTGGTGCCCTTTGTGCTGGGCACGGGGGATGCGACCTGGACCACTTACCCGAACGTGAAGCGGCTGCTCGACGAGATCAGCGCGCGCCCTGCCGCCGTGCGTGCAGAAGCGCTCAAGACGCGCGTCGCCTTCAAGACCGAGAACGACGACGAGGCCAAGCGCTACATGTTCCCGCAGAACGAACGCCTTAAGAAATGAAACCCCGCATCATCGATGCCCACACCCATCCCTTCGGCAACCGCGGCCTCGATCTCAGCCCGTACATCAGTTGCGTGCGCGACCCAATCCTCATGCGGCGCCGGCATCCCGAAATCTTCAAGGAGATGCTCAAGGGCACCGACGACCTCACCGAGGACCTGATCGCCGAGATGGACACGGTTGGCGTGGCCAAGGCGCTGATCCAGTCGCGCGGGGTGGGCACCAACGAGGACGTGGCCAAAGCGGTGAAAAAGCACCCAGACCGCCTCGCGGGCCTCTACCGGCCCTTGTACAACAACAAGATCCAGGGGCCGCAGGACCCGATCGACTGGGCCGAGCTCGCGCGCAACGTCGACTACTGGATCGGCGAGCTCAAGCTGAAGGGCATGGGTGAGATCCGCGTCGGGCGGTTCACCTCGGAGTCCGCGCCCGACCGCATGGCGAAGGACTTCGTGCCGCTGTTCGAGATCCTGGCCAAGCACAAGAGCCCGATCATGTTCCAGACCGCGTGGACCCAGTTCGGCACGCCGATCTACCACGGCATGCCTTTGTTCCTCGACGTCCTTGCGGAGAGTTTCCCCGAAGTCCCCATCGTCATCACCAAGATGGGCCGCGGCTACGACTTCCTGTTCGAGATGTGCCTGATCGTCGCCTTCAAGCACGACAACGTCTATCTCGACACAGTGCAGAGCAAGCCCGCGCACGTGGCGCGGGCGGTGGCCGAGATCGGGCCGGAGCGGGTCATCTTCGGCACCGACTGGGAGCAGACCTGGAGCGCGCTGAAGACGCCGGAGGATCTCTATACGCGTTCGCTTGCGATCGTGAACGAGTCGGGGATCACGGAGGCGCAGAAGGAGTGGGTGCTGGGGAAGACCGCGGCGACGCTGTGGGGGATCTGAGGCCCGCCCCGGCGCCTTAATTCTGAACATTATTTCTCGAAAGGCGCGCCAGCCGCGGATCTCCTGGGAGTTATTTGTCGGTACCGGTACATTCTCGGGGCCATCAGGCTTGAAAAAGGGCAGGGTTCCGTCCCTGCCTTTTTTATTGTCTGACGCACTTATGCGGCTTGGCCGACAGACGCCTGCCGTTTTCCGTCCTATGGTCGCCCTATGAACCCATCGACCCTGGAAGTACGCACTTACCTGTTGAGCGCCATGGCAGTCGCGGTTGCAGGCTGTTTGGCTCTGCCTGGAAACGTTGCCCGGACGCCTGACGCGCCGCCGCCCACTGCTGTCGTGCAACCGGAGTTGCTCCCCGAGCCGCCGGTTGCAGCGGCTACGCAAATCGATACGGCCCCCGCGGCGGTCCCAGAGGCCCCCGCTGCGGCTGCGACAACCCCCGCTCCCGCTGCCAAAGCGGCCAAACCCGCCGCGGCACCCGCAGCTCCCGCCCACAAGGCAGTAGTAGTGCCGCCCGTAGTGCAGGCCGCACGCGCGCCCGTGCCCGTTGAAGCGCCGCGCAAGGAAACGCCGGTTGCGGTTGCACGCCCTGCGGCGCTGGATCTCCATACGCTGGAAAGCCGCCTCAAGGACACCAAGGCCATCGGCATCATGTCGAAGCTGGCTTTGAAAAACCAGATCGACGACCTGCTCGCGCGGTTCCGCACGGCACATGCGTCGGGTGGGAGCGTTGCCTCGCTGCGCCCGCCCTACGAGAGCCTGCTCGCGAAGGTGCAGTCGCTCCTCGATGGCGACCCGAAGCTGGCCAATGACGTGAGCGCCTCGCGCGAAGCGATCTGGGGCGTGCTCACCGATCCCGTCAAGTTCAGGAGCCTTTCATGAGAGCCCTCGTGTTGGCCGTCCTCGTGCTGGCTTCGATCGCGATTTCGTCGGTCGAAGCGGCTGAGGGTGTAAGCAAGCTGAAGGACCTGACCGAAACGCTGTCGCTGTTGGGCCAACCCTGCGGTGCGGTAACGAGTGCGCAAACCCAGGGCAAGGACGACCATATCGCCACCTGTTCGGACGGCAACCGGTATCGCGTCTACGTCAACGCCCAAGGGCGCGTGGTCGCGGATAAACAGAAGAAACCCTAGAGGCGTAACCTTGGACTATGTTGCCAAGGCATACCGCTATTCTCCTTGCGCTCACGCTCGCCGCGTGCAGTTCCAATCCAATAGTCGACACGTCACAAACCCGCGTCGGCACCAATCGCTATGAGATAAGCGTCAAGGGCATTGCGATCCTTACTGCCGCCGAGACGCTGGAAAAGAACTGGAAGGAACAGGCCGACAGCGTGTGCAAGGGCGCAGCGTGGAACGTTGTCACGAAGGCGTTCATCGGGCAGCAGAAGAATGTGCTAAAAGGCATCGTCGAGTGCAAGGAGTGAGTACTTTCCTTGCTTTTGCGCTGCTCGCGTTCATTGCAAGCCCTGCCGGTGCGCAAACGCCGGGCACGCTCCAACCCCTGCCTCCCCTGGCTGGTCCCGCCGATCCGTCGACCCAGGCGAAGGAGTTGTTCGGCCGGGTGATGGCGCCCGCCAGGCTGCCGGCGCGCGTCCTGGGCTTTTATTCCAAGGGCTGCCTTGCGGGAGGTGTGCCGGTGCCCGTCAACGGGGACGCCTGGCAAGTCATGCGCCTGTCGCGCAACCGCAACTGGGGCCATCCGGAGCTCGTGAAGCTGGTGGAGCGCGTGGCGGAGAAGACGCACAAGCTCGCGGGTTGGCCGGGCATCCTCGTCGGCGACCTTTCGCAGCCGCGCGGCGGCCCGATGCTCACCGGGCACGAAAGCCACCAGGTTGGGCTGGATGCCGACCTCTGGCTCACGCCTATGCCCGCGCGCGTGCTTACGCGGGAGGAACGCGAGGACATGTCCGCGACCATGGTCGTGGACGCTTCGCGCAAGGACGTCGATCCCACGGTCTGGACGCCGGGCCACGTCGTGCTCATCAGGGCCGCGGCCGAGGAGCCCGAGGTCGAGCGCATCTTCGTCAACGCGGCCATCAAGAAGGCGCTCTGCCGCGATGCGGGGCCGACCGATCGCAAGTGGCTGAACAAGGTGCGGCCGATCGTGGGTCACGACTACCACTTTCATGTGCGCATGCGCTGCCCGCGCGACAGCCCCGGGTGCAGGCCCCAGGGGCCGACTGCCGCCACTGACGGCTGCGGGTCGGAGCTCAACTGGTGGTTCAGCGAGGCGGTGCTGTTCCCGAAGCCGCCCAAGGTGCCGCCGAAGCCGCGCACGCCGCTGAC
>JBBQNG010000219.1:0-7245 GCA_038329645.1 Burkholderiales bacterium | reverse complement strand
ACAGGAACGGTTGCTCGCCACCTTCCCGGCTACCCATCGACATCGTGCCCCCCCTCGACTGTCTTTGCCGATGACAACGAGTCTGGCAGTTACTTCATGCCGACAAAATCAGACTTTTTCCACGGGCTGCTAGAGTGGCCGTTCGCGTCCACGGCGCCCGGGCAGAAGTCAAGGCGCGAGTGGTCGAGAGCCACTCGAGTCTCAGGCGTTCGCCGTTGCGCCTGAGCGAAGAATAGAAAGGAGTTCGAGATGCACGGGGGTTACGGGATGGGTTGGATGAACGTCTGGTGGATCTTTGGGGTCGTGGTCGTGATCGGCGTCCTCTGGCTTGTCTTCAAGAGTTTCGGCCGACGAACGCCACCGGGCGACTCCCCTTAGAGAGAAGCTTGAACGCCGTTTGCGCGCACGGGGGAATCGGCAGACATGAGTACGCTCGGCGATCGAGCGACTTCAGGAAGTGAGCACCGAAACGCGGGAATGATGCGCTTAAATGTCTTTCCTTCTGAGCGAGAAATGCACGACGACTTTCAAGGCATCATTATTCACCACACGAGTGCAACCAGATGAGTGGTCAGGTTAACAAAAGGAGTCATTCCATGAAGGTGAATCAAACGATTTCAGTCCTCGTCGCTTCCTTCGGCGCCGCCGCCCTGTGGGCACAGCAGCCGACGCCCCCTCCGTCTCCGGCAGCGCACAAGATGGAGATGCCGGCCAAGCCCGGCATGATGGACGAGTCGATGATGGCGCGGCACAAAGAGATGATGGCCAAGATGGATGCCATGGACGCGCGCCTTGATGATCTGGTGAAACAAATGCAGGCGGCGAAAGGCGGCAAGAAGGTTGATGCGGTCGCTGCAGTCGTATCCGAACTCGTCGCCCAGCGCAAAGAGATGCGTCAGCAGATGATGGCCATGCAGCCGGAAATGATGAAGCACATGATGGAGCACATGCAGACGGGAATGATGAAGGGCATGATGGAGTGCCCCATGATGAAGGGGATGGAAGGCAAGCCTGATCCCGGCAAGTCGGACGAGCATTCGAAGCACCAACCCAATTAGGCTGGCTGCGAGCGCCCGACCGAGCTGGAGAAAAAGATGCCCGCACGTTATGAGATGTCGGCCAGGGTCAAAGGAGCCTTCGCGGAAGTGAAGGCCCGAGTGGTCGACGCATTGAAAGGTCAGGGATTCGGAGTTCTGACGGAAATCGACATTCAGAAGACTCTCAAGGAAAAGCTCGGTGCCGACATGGAGCCTTATCTCATCCTGGGCGCCTGCAATCCGCAGCTGGCGCATCAGGCGCTCGAGGCGGACCGGTCGATCGGCCTCCTTCTCCCTTGCAACGTCGTCCTGCGTCAGGAAGACGGTGACGTCCGGGTCTCCATTTTGGATCCTCGGACGATGTTTGAGGTTGCCGGCACCGAAACGCAGGCCGATCTCGCCGGTCTCCCTGAGGAGGCCCGGGCACGCCTGCAGGCCGCGCTGCGTAGCCTTGGAGACCGATAAAGCAGTGCTGCAGATACTGCTCTCCCATCACTTCAGGCCAGAGAGCTTGATCAAATCGTCGTCGCCCTGCCCAGCGGCTCCGCACCGCTCGCGGGAACTCTCTACCGAGGAAACGCCTGCAACGAAAGGGAGGGTTGAGCGACGACCATCGTCGCGTTGAGTGAGGTCGAAGGGGCTTCGTTCGTCCAGATAGCGAACTCCCTGGCCGATCGCGAGAGGTCGGAAATTGGTTTTGGCCGGCAGAACAATGCCAGGCATCGCGGTTATCCGGCGCGGATGAAGTCATTGAAACTGGCAGGGCCCGATGGGATCGCGCTTCCGACTCTCGAACATGCCCGTCGAAACCTCGGCGTGAGAGCGGCCTCAGTAGAGAATGGCTCCGAAGAGGTCACCAGTAGCCGGCGCGGGAGCCCTCGGGCGAGGATTCCCGGATCTCACCCTCGGATTCGGATCGATCGGGCACGTCGGCGACGAACCGGACGAGTTCGCCGAGCTCGCCGAGCACGCCCAAGCCCAAAGGGCGCCGGCGGAAGAGAACCTCCCTTCCAGCGGAGGCGACGCCACGATCTCGCATTCGACTTCCGTCAGACACGCAGGTCGGCCGTCGAACGGCGATCGCCTTCGCTCAGATCCACCTTCGCCGCACCAGCCACGTCTTCACGCCCTGGGTCAGCATCACGTAGCACAGGAGGGTCACCCCGAGGAGCGGCCAGTAGAGCGGCGGCAGCGTGGTGAAACCGAGATAGGTTCCCAGCGGCGTGAAGGGCAGGGCGATTCCGATAGCCATGATGCAGACGGACATGACCATCAGCGGCCAGGACGGGCGACTCTGCAGGAACGGGATCTTCCTGGTGCGGATGACGTGGATGATGAGCGTCTGCGTGAGCAGGCTCTCCACGAACCAGCCCGTCTGGAAAAGACGCTCGCTCTGAGCGGCGGCGGCAGGCGTGCTGACGTTCCAGCTGTGAAAGATGTAGAGCATCATGAAGTAGGTCGTGTAGTCGAAGATCGAGGAGCACGGGCCGATGAAGACGATGAAGCGCATCAAGCTCTTCATTTCCCACGGGCGGGGCTTTTCGACTTGCTCGGGATCCACATCGTCGGTGGGGATTGCGGTCTGACTGATGTCGTAGAGAAGGTTGTTGGCGAGGATCTGGATCGGCAGCATGGGCAGGAACGGCACGAAAACGCTCGCGCCCAACACACTGAACATGTTGCCGAAGTTGCTGCTCGCGCCCATCCGGATGTACTTCAAGATGTTGGCGAAGACCTTGCGCCCATCGAGGACGCCCTCCTCCAGAACCATCAGGGACTTTTCCAGCAAGATCATGTCCGCCGACTCCTTGGCGATGTCCACGGCGGTATCGACGCTGATACCGACATCCGCGGCGCGCAACGCCGGGGCGTCGTTGATGCCGTCGCCCATGAATCCGACAATGTGCTTGCGCGATTGCAGGGCCTTAATGATCCGCTGCTTGTGGGCCGGGGAAACGCGAGCGAAGAGCGTGGTTCGTTCTGCCGCGTTCCCTAGCTCCTCATCGGTCATCTTTTCGACTTCTCCGCCGAGGAGAACGAAGTCGGTGGACAGCCCGACCTCTTTGCAGATCTTGCGGGCGACGAGGTCATTGTCTCCGGTGACGACCTTGACGCTGACTCCGTGCTTCTGCAGGGCTTCGATGGCCGCCTTGGCGGTCTCCTTGGGTGGATCGAGGAACGCGACGTAGCCATTCAACACCAGGTCGCACTCGTCGGCCTTGCCGTAGGGAGTGGAGTCGCCTGCGACGACGCCCCGCGCTTCGATTTCCTTGCTGGCGATGGCCAGCACCCGGAAGCCGTCGGCGCTCAGTCTTTCGTACTCCTCCTTGAGTTCCTCGATGAGGATGTTGTCCATCGGGAACAGTTCACCGTCGAGCTCGAACTCTCTGCAGCGGTCGAAAACCGCCTCGGGAGCTCCCTTGGTGATGATGCGGTCCATCCCCTCGGGCGTGCGGACGACGACCGACATGACGCGGCGCTGGAAGTCGAAGGGAATCTCGTCCACCTTGGAGTAGTCGGAGATGTGCGCCTCGGACTGGGCCTCCTCATGAGCCAGAACGGCCCGGTCCAGCACGTTCTTCAAGCCCGTCTGGAAGTGACTGTTGAGATACGCCAGCGCCAGCACTCCGTCGTCCTTGCGCAGCACCACGTCGCAGTACTTTTCCAGGATGACGTGGTCGACGGTTAGCGTACCGGTTTTGTCTGTACACAACACGTCCATGGCGCCCAGGTTCTGAATCGCATTGATGCGTTTGACGATCACCTTCTTGCGGCTCATCGCCATCGCGCCCTTGGAGAGGCAGACCGTCACGATCATAGGGAGCATTTCGGGCGTCAGACCCACGGCCACCGCGACGGCGAAGAAAAAGGCATCGCCCCAATTGCCCTTGGTCAGCCCGTTGATCACGAAGACCAGGGGCACCATCACCAGGATGAAGCGCAGCATCAGCCAGGTGAAGCGTGCGATGCCTTTGTCGAAGGCGGTTTGCTCCGGCTGATCCGACAGCGACTGGGCCATGCCACCCAGGAAAGTGTCTGTTCCGGTGGAAACGACGACGGCCACTGCCGAGCCGCTCTCGACGCTCGTCCCCAAGAATGCGACGCTGGTCAATTCGATGGGCGCGGTGGTCGCGGCGTTCTTTTCCACCGCAAACTTCTCGACAGGAAAGCTCTCTCCCGTGAGCGGGCCTTGGTTCACGAAGACGTCCTTGGCCACGACCATGCGCACGTCGGCGGGGATCATGTCCCCCGCGGCCATTCGGACCACGTCGCCGGGCACGAGCTGTGAGATGGCGATTTCTTGCGGCGTGCCGTCGCGGATCACGGTGGCCGTGACTGAGATCATGGCCTTGAGCTTGGCCGCGGCATTGTCGGCCTTGGCTTCTTGAATGAGCTTCAGGCCGACTCCAAGAGCGATCATCATCGACATCACGATCCCGGCGCGCGCATCGCCCGTGGCAAAAGAGATGGCCACTAACACCGCGAGGAGAATCACGAGCGGGTTCAACACCGCGTGCCACAGCAGCTTTCCGATCCCCGCCCGATGGTCCTTGGCGAGGACGTTCGGCCCGTACTCGGACAGGCGCGCGGCAGCTTGGTCGGTGGTCAGCCCTTCAGGGCTTGTGCCCAGTCGCGCGTAGACACCCGTAACGTCCAGGGCCGCCGACGCAACCACGATCTGCGAGACCTGGATCTGCGCCTTCTCGCGCCGGCCGCCGGTGAGGAGATTCTTGGGAAGCCTCGAGGGCGGGTTGATCGACATGGCACCTCACAATCCAATCAACTGGTTGCCCCAGCAGCGTACAGCGCAGCAGCTCCCGCCGGTCGCGATCGATCGTCGCCGTCGCCTTCCGGCTAGCAGACGTCGTCTCGTCTCGGAAGCGACGCATCTCGAGCTGACAATATGAGGGGGAAGGGTCGGTCGCCTGCATCCGCATGGCCTTCCATGGCCTGAACCTCTCGGCGTGAGTGAAGCACTCGATCCGCGGTAGCCATTGCGTAACACTCAGTCGGGCACTCAATCGCCGCATCCGCAGCGGGGTGCACAATGCATTCGCAGCATGCTGCCAGGCTCTGACCGCGTTATCGTCTGACAGGGCCGACCGACCGCGCCAATTCCGGGCGGCGCGGGACTCGCGCCGAGGTAAGGCGACCTTCCAGCGCGTCGAGGCCTGTCCGCCGCGACCGGACCCCGCGAAGCGCCGACCGGATCCCACGCGCTGATGCGAACAGATCAGGCGCTTTGGCGGCCGCAGGAGCACGATCGAGGCGGAATTCGGGACGTCGTGCCGACGGAACCGGACACGATCAAGCCGGATTCGCCACTGCGCTTCGTCGGGATCATCACGGAAGCGGACTTCGTCACGGCGGAGGCCGACGCATGGCGCTTTTTCTTGTCGCCCGGCGGAGACGCCGTCCGTCAGCGTTCCGGGTTCGCCGCGTGGCGAAGAACAGCTGAGCCACGAGAAGAAGCATCCCGACGTCGCGCAAAGGACCCAGCGCATGTCCGCGAGCCGCTCGACCTCCGTCTTGCCCGCCTCGCGAACGTCGAAGCAGCCGCGATCGATCGCGTGTCCGCGCGCAAAGTTGATCGCGACCGCCGCGATGAACAGAATGAGGACGAGGCCGGTCAGCAGCGCGGCCGCGCGCCGCCACACTCCCAGGAGCGCGACTCCCGCGAGCCATTCCAGCCAGGGCAGCCAGAGATTATTTCCGACCAGGGCAAGAGGGAGGTCGTCATGGAGGCGGATCGATGGATCGCGATGAAATCGATGGTTTCGGAAACTCGATGACCGTCCGCGATGTTCCAGAAGTTTGTCCCACGGCGCCTCCATTTGAGGACGCCCGGACATCAGGCGATCCACGCAAACGACTGAGAACTCTACGTTTCAACTCATGGACTGATATTTGCTGTGTGTCATCTGGAGGCATTGGTATGAAAAACAGAACACGATCGTTCACAGCAGTCGCCGCGTGGGTCGGACTCTTCTTCGCTGTGGCAACCACGGCCACCGCTCATGACCCGTCTGAAACTTTGTCGGACCGCGGATACCAGCAGATGCAGCGGCTGGCGCACGACCTGGAGGGCCAGGCGCAGCACGCAAACGATCAGGCCCAGCACGAAGGAAACCGCTTTTACTCGAACGACAGAACGTTTCAGCGATCTCTCGCGAATTTCACCCGCAGGGCGGGGAACTTCCACGAGAGGATGGACACATACCAAACGGCGCCCTGGCAAATGGATGATGAGCTGCGGGCCCTTCTGAGGGACGCCAGAGTGGTCCAGTACCGGGTCCAGCGCTCGCGTTATAACGACCCCCATACGCTCGGAGACTGGAACCGTACGGTCGAGATTCTGAATCAGATGATCCGGCTCTATCAGACCGACACCTCAGGGGGCTCCTACGGGTCCTCGCCGGATCCACGTGGTTACGGACAGCCCGCATACCCGCGAGACAGCCGCCCGGCCGATCGGTACGAGGTCCACGGCGCAAACGAGGCCCGCGGCGCGTACGACGCTCAACAGTTCGGGACGCTGGCGCACGAGCTCGCACAGCGCTCAACGCGCCTGACGGAGGCGGTGACTCAGCTCTCCGGGCGCTACCGAGACGACGCGGGACAGAGCGAATCGGTTCGTTCGATTCAACACTTCGCAGAACAGGCCAATGCTTTCCACGAGCGCTATGAAGCAGGCATGAACCCGGAAGACCTTCGCGGCAATGTCTCTCACCTCTGGGACGATGGCCGCGAGGCCGATCAGCAGTTCCGGAGGTCCAACGTTCCCGAGCTCCAGCGCGAATGGTCCGCCATGATGCAACTTCTCGCGCGGATCCGCAGCGCCGCGGGACTCTGAGCCTCGGACACCAGATGGCAGTAGAGCCGGGGGCACTCCGCCCCCGGCTCTATCTTCATCTCAGGAGTCCGTCGAAACAGACCCGATCACCCGCCCGAAAGCGCACGCCCGAGGGGCCACGGTATCGACGTAGTAGCATTCCCTCCGTGCGATATCGCAAATTGTGCAGTGTGCTCATCGTCGGCCTCTTCATTCTCCCGGCGAAGCGAGCGACTAGCTGTAAAGGCTCAAGAGGTTGTTCACCCGGGCGCAGCGGTGGGAAGCTGTTGGTGGAAGCCGGCAGCGAGCCAACGAGGAGGCCCGGATGAACCTGCATAGCAAAGCAAAGACGACCCCACAGAGTCGAGAGCTATT
>JBBQNG010000218.1:0-7297 GCA_038329645.1 Burkholderiales bacterium | reverse complement strand
CCGCCGTGCAGTTCGACAAGATGCTTCACGATCGACAGGCCCAGCCCGAGGCCGCCGAAACGGCGCGTCGTCGAGGCGTCCGCCTGGCGGAAGCGCTCGAAAACGTGCGGCAGGAACTGCTCGTCGATCCCGATCCCGGTGTCGGCCACGCTGATCTCGACATGTGAGTTGACCCGTTCGAGCAGCACGTGGACCTTGCCCTCCTTGGGGGTGAACTTGATCGCGTTGGACAGCAGGTTCCACACAATCTGCTGCAGGCGCTGGGGATCGCCGTAGATCGGGCCGGCCGACGGGTCGAGCATCTTGCTGAGGTGGATGCCTTTTGCGTCGGCTGCCGGCCGCAGGGTCTCGACGGCTGCTTCGATGAACGAGATCGGCTGTAGTGGCTGCACGTCGAGCCGCACCTTGCCGGAAGTGATCCGGTTCATGTCGAGCAGGTCCTCGATGAGCTGCGCCTGCATGCGCGCGTTGCGCTCGATTTTCTCCAGGCCCTGGCGCATTTCTTCCTCCCCCATCCGCCGGCTGCGCAGTGCGTGGGCCCACCCCAGGATCGCCGAAAGCGGAGTCCTCAGCTCGTGGGAGAGCGTGGCGAGGAAATCGTCCTTGATCGAATTGGTGCGCTCGGCGTAGGCGCGCGCGGCGCGCTCGCTCTCGAGGAGGTCCTTGCGCTCGTCCGCCGCCCTGCGGAGCGCCTCTTCCGTGGCCTTGCGTGCGCTGATGTCCTGCATGACGCCGGTCATGCCCAGCACGGTCCCGTCGGCCGCGAAGCTGCCGCGCCCCTTCGCCCCGATCCAAAGCGTCTCGCCCGCCGGGCTGCGTTTCAGGCGGTACTCGACGTCGTAGTCGGTCCTCGTGGCAAGCGCGCCATCCAATGCGCTGCGTGCCCGCTCGCTGTCCTCGGGGTGCAGGAGAGCGCGCACTTGCGCGCGCGTCAGCGGAACTTCCGGCGGGACACCGAACAGCGCGGCTGCGCGGGGTGCCATCGTGAGCTGGTCGGCGGCCGCGTCCCAGAACCACGCGCCCAGATGGCCCGCGTCGAGGGCAAGCTGGAGTTGGTGGGCGGTTTCGCGCAGCTCCTCCTTGGCCGTCACCAGGGCATCCTCGGCCCGCTTGCGCGCGAGCAGGATGCTTTTCATGTTCTGCAGGGCGACCGAGCGCAGCAGCTCGTCTTCGGATTTCTTGTCGGTCACTTGCGCAAGCCCAGTTCCTTTGCGGCCATTCGCGTACCTTCCACGCGGGCCGCGATTTTGCGGAAAGCCGTTTCACGCGTGGTCGATGTATCGTCGCAAAAAGGCGAGAAGCCGCAATCGTCGGTGGTGCCGAGCTGATCGATCGGAATATACCGCGCGGCCTCGACGATGCGATCGCGGACCTCTTCGGGGGTTTCCACGTGGGGATCGATGGGTGCGACCACGCCCACAAAAATGCGCTGGCCGGGCTTCATGAACCGCCGGATGATCTCCAGCACGCGCGGGCGATCGGTTTCGCCCGCCAGCGCGACGTAGAAATTTCCCGCGTTGAGCTCGAACAGGCTGGGCAGCAGCTCTGCATAGTCGACATCCGCGCTGTGCGTGGAATCCCGGTCGCCTCCAGGGCAGGTATGCACGCCGATCCGCGCGCGGTCTGCGGCGGAAAAATTCGCCAGCGCCAGGTTGTTCAGCTCGATGAAACTGGCCAGCAGGCGGCCGCTGGGGTCGACCTTCATCGCAAGCCTGCCTTCGGTGAAGTCGATCTGGACCTTGTGCGCGCCTTTCTGCAGGCAGCGGCGGACTTCGGTTTCGTGCTCGCGCAGCAGGTCGTCGATGAACTCCTCGCGGGAGTAGTCGGGAATGCCTTCGGCCGGATACATCAGGCTGAGCGCCGAGGGCGAAATCACGGCTTGCTTCACGGGCACGCGGGCATACCGCATCGCCACGTCCATGAAGCTGTCCGCATAGCGCTTGTAGCGGAACGGCCCCGACGTAAGGCGGGGCATCCTGCGCGTGTGGCCCGCCGCGAACGGGATCCGGAACCCTTCGGGCGCCGTATTTCGCAGGCCGTGCACGCAATACGTCCAGAAGTTGTGGTATTTGCGCTGCTCGCCGTCGGTGATGACCGGTGAGCCGGTCGCCTCGAATTTCTCTACCGTGTCGCGCACCGCCGCCTCATACGCGGGGGCGAGCGAAGGATCGTCGCCATCACCGGCTTTTGCGACCGCCTCGATCAGCCCGAGGGGGCGCGGGATGCTGCCGATGGGCTCGGTGGGAAGTTCCATGGTCACCCCCTGAATCTCGGATTGCCGAAAAAATTGCACGGCGCTGGTCATCTTTGTGCCTCACCGTGGTCGCTAGAATAACCAGACAAGGCGGGCGGGGCCATTTCCCGCGGCACCAAAAGTGGTGTAAGCGGATTCTTACAGGGCCGCAGGAGTTTGCGGACGCCGGTTTTTGCTGGCGGGCTCCTGCCGCCGATTGTGCAGGAAGATCAGTTCGCCTGCCGCTGCAGTCACGAGCAATAGCGCATTGGTCACTACGAACACCCAGTTTTGAAGCAGCCAGCTGTAAACGAGGAACGCAGTGGAGGCCGTCAATTGGCCGACAAAAAGCCACCGAGACAGGCCTACCGATTGCCCGTCGCGCCATTGGGTGTAGACCTGCCGCCCGAGCGTGAGAAGCAATACGACCGCGCCGCACCAGCCGATCAGCTCAACCCACATGGGGCGCCCCGGCAAGAAAGCGGGTCAGGGAGTAAATGATCAGTCCGGCGGCTCCGCCTACCAGCGTGCCGTTGATGCGGATGTACTGGAGATCGGGGCCGATGTTGCGCTCGAGCTCGCGCACCAGGGTAGCATCGTTCCAGTCGTTGATCTGGCGTTCGATGAAGCGCCCGACGCCGAGGCGGTGCTGCTCCACGATCCGGGGAGCCGCCCCTGCGATCTGCTCGTTGATCCAGGCCCGGATGCCGGCGTCGGCGGCGATCCTCTCGCCGAAGGCGCGCGCAAGGCCAGCGATGCGGCGCTCGGTGGAGGAGTCGGGCCGCGCGAGGTCCGCCTCGAGCCAGTCGCGGAACTCCGTCCAAAGGCCGGCGAGGTAGGCTGCGATCGCCGGATTGCGCAGCAGCTCGTCGCGCGTCTGCTCGACGCTGGCGCGGGTGGCGGGATCCTCCTTGAGCCGGTCGATGAAGCGTAACGCAAGCGCGTCGAACCGGCGCCGCAGGTCGTGGTCGGGATCGGCCAGCACTTCCCCGAGGCGCGCAATCGCCACGTCCAGCAGCCGGTTGGCGGCTTTCTCGTCCAGGTGGACGACCTGGTTGACCCATTTGAGCATCGGCATCTGGGCGGCGATTTCCCTGCGCAGGAATTGGCGTGTCTCTTCGCGACCGAGCAATTCCCTGACCGCCATGAGCGCCTGATCGAGAAGCGCGTGGTGACGGCGGTTTTCGGTGAGCACTTCCAGCACGCCCGCCAGCAGCGTCGCCGCGTCGAGGCGGTGAAGCCTGGAAAGCAACGTGCGCTGCAGGAAATTGCGCACGCGCTCGTCGTCGAGCGCGCCCATGCCGCGCGAAGCCGCGTGCGCGAGGTATCGCGCGAGCAATGAAGCGTTTTGAGCCTGGAGCAGCCATGCGGAAAGTTGCCGTGCGGGATCGAATTCGCGAATCTTCGCCAGCAATGCGGGCGTCGACAGGAACTGCTCCTGGATGAACTCGCCAAGCCCCTGTGCGATGCGCGCCTTGTTCTTTGGGATGATCGCCGTGTGGGGCAGTGGAATATTGAGCGGATGGCGGAAGAGGGCCACCACGGCGAACCAGTCGGCGAGCGCACCCACCATGGCCGCTTCGCAGGTTGCCCCGACATACGCCAGCAGCGGATGCCGCGGCGTAAGCAGCGTGGCGGCGACATACAGGACGCCCGCCAATACCAGCAATCCGGTTGCTGCGCGCTTGGCCCGGGCGAGCTTCGCGTCTTTGAGGGCGGCCGAATCGCCCGCGCGGGCTGGCGGGTTCGCATTCATATCATCCCGGCATCGACCAGTTCGCGCTTCAGGTAGGCGTAATACACCGGGGCCGCGATCAAGCCCGGCAGGCCGAAGGCCGACTCGAAAACGAGCATCGCAAGCAGCAGCTCCCACGCGAGTGCCTGGATTCGCGATCCCACGATCCGCGCGTTGAGGAAGTACTCGAGCTTGTGCATCGCCACCAGGAAGGCCAGCGACGCCAGCGCCAGATGCGGCGAGTGCGCAAGGCTGACGATCACGATGATGGTGTTGGAGATGACGTTGCCCACGACCGGCAGGAGTCCCGCCACGAAGGTCACCGCAATCAGGGTGCTTGTGAGCGGGAGCTTGATGCCCAGGGCCGGCAGCAGCACCAACAGGTAGACGGAAGTGAACAAAGTGTTCAGCGCCGCTATTCGCACCTGCGCGAAGACGACCTGCCGGAACGCATCGCCCAGGCGCAACGCGCGCTCGGCAAGGGCCCGCCCGAGCGGGCCCCTTGCCTGCGAAGGCGAGACTTCGCGCAGCGACACCATCGCCCCGATGATCATCCCGGCCACGATATGGAACGAGACTCGCCCGGCGGTGGCGCCCCAATGCTGCAGCTCCGACGAATGCGCGCGCAGCCACCCGGCGAGCGTCTGCCGCAGGTCGTCGGCGTCGGCCGGCAGCCAGGCGACCATCCACGCCGGCAGCGAGCTGCGCGCGCCGTCGATGATGTCGGCCATGCGTTGCAGCAGGGCGGCGAGGCTGCCGGCGTCGCTCCTGAAGAACGCAATCGCACCGACGATGGCAACCACCAGCAGCCCCACGATAAGCGTGGCGAGAACGATCACGGCGGCCAGGCGGGAGCGCTCGCTGAACAGCCGGCGCTGCAGCAGCGGCGCCAGGATGTGAATCAGCTCGTAGACCAGCAAGCCCGCGAACAGCGCGGACAGGAGATGCAGCTTGAGGATCGCGATAAGCGCCACGGCCGCAAGCAGCCAGGAAACCCGTTCCGCGCGCGCCGTGCCGATGATGGAAAGAGCCATGCCGCAATCCCAAAAAAAAGGCCCCCGGAAATGAGCAATGACCGGGGGCCTACACCCGCCAGATTTCAGGGGAGGAGGGAGAACTGGCGAATGCGGATCCATTGTCGGCGGCGGGCGGGCTGCGCTCTGTGCGCTCACTCACACAATCGGGAGATCGGACTGCCTGTGCGTGATATAGGCGTTTTTCCGGCATCGGGTCGCGCGAGTTTCCGACTTCGCGGCGTAGGTAAATTGCGCACAATAATTTGTACCTGTGCGGAGCGCGCGGGGGTAGTTCTGCCTGACCCGCTTGCGTCAGGTGAAGATCCATCCACCAACAACTTGGACATTGGAAACCATCATGAAAATTCTCATAGTGCCCGTCGTGTTTCTCGGCGCCCTCGCGGTTGCCGGGTGCGAAAGTAGAACTGTGGTTATGCCGCCGAATGCGGCCGTTGTCACCACCCCTGCAATTGTGACCCCCGCCGTGCCCGTTCCCGGCCCGGCCGGCCCGCCCGGGCCGCAAGGCGCCACCGGCAGGACCGGTGACACCGTGGTCGTGGTGCCGCCGTCGAGCGAATCGGCGAAAAACTAAGACGCCTCACCCGAGGCGTCCACTGGTGCATGCGGCAGGCCCCGGGCGTTCGCGCCCGGGGCCGCACAAAGCCGCATTGCACACGCTGGCCGGCGCCGCGAACAGGGGCGTGTAGGACATTGACCTATCCCAAATGAAGCGCTTGGCTGGTTAACCGTACGGCGATGCGGAGGCATAGTTCCGGTAACACTTGCGTGTGACGTAGTTCAACCCCCAATAGGAGAGTCGATTATGAAAAAGTACCTGGGCAGTGCAATGGCAGTTGTGATGATTGTAGGCCTCAGCGGCTGCGCCGACATGGGCCTGACCCGGTCCCAGCGCGATACGGGAATCGGTGCGGTAGTGGGCGGCGTGGCCGGCTCAGCGCTGGTGGGCGGCCCGGTGGGCACAATCGGCGGCGCGGCGGTAGGCGGCCTGATCGGGCACGAAGTCGGCAAGCGCTAAGCGCGAAGCTGCTTATACAGTACGCGGAAGGCAAGGGCGCGTCCCGGGATAACCGGGCGCGCCCTTCGCTTTCCCGAACTAGACGACCTTGCGCCCGCTGATGACCCTGAGCAGGACCACGACGATCGCAATGACCAGCAGGATGTGGATGAAGCCGCCAATGGTGTATGAGGTAACCATCCCCAGCAGCCAGAGGATGAGAAGAACGACAGCGATGGTGTAGAGCATGATGAGGCTTCCTTGGTGGTATTCGGGGACGGATCGCCCGCAGACTGATACTGGCAGAAGCGGTGTGAAAACTCCGTGCGCTCCCGTACGCTGGGTCAGGCGCCGAGCATTTCGCCCGCCGGCTTGAGTGCGTCGACGCGGTCGCATACGACCCGGGCAATTGCGATCAGCGGCGCGCCCAGAAGGACCCCAGCGATTCCCCACAGCCAGCCGAAAAAGAGCAGGGCGATGAACAGGACCGCGGCATTCACGCGCGCCACCCGGCTTTGCAGCCACGTCATGAACACCATACCAATCAGGCCGGCGACAAGCAGGGTAGCCCCGGCCACGGCCAGCGCATGCAGCGCGGACCCGAACTGTACGAAACCGGCGATGCCCACGAAGGCCGCAACGACCACCGGGCCGAGATAGGGCACGAAGTGCAAGACTCCGGCGAACACACCCCATACACCGGCCTGCTCGACGCCCATTGCCTCGAGCGCCAGCCATGTGGCGAGCCCGACCAGCGCATTCGAAGCCAGCATTACGAGCAGGTAGGTCTGGACCTGGGAATCGACTTCCTCGAGGATGCGCAGCACGTCCTTCTTGCGCGAAAGCGACGGGCCGGCGAATTGCACGAGCTTGCGCCGGAAGTGGTCGCCGGAGGCCAGCAGGAAATACGCGAGGAGCAGGACGATCGGCGCTTTTGCCGCAATCGAAAGCAGCAGGGCCGACTGGGCAAGCGCATAGTCGCTCAACCATGCCATAGAGTCCGGGGCGTGTGCCGCGGGGGCCGGCGCGGCGCGCGCGCCTGGTTTGGCGGCTACATCGCTCGCTGCGCGCTGCAGCTCTGCCGCAGCCTCCTGCACGTTCTGGATTGCAGTCGGGACCGCGTTGCGGGAGGTTGTCAGCTTCGCGCGCAGTTTGCGTGCCGCGTTCGGCAGCTTCTCGATCATGACCGTCGCCTCATCGATCAAGGAATAGGCGATCCATGATCCGCCGCCGACCAGCACTGCCATCACCAGCGCAGCCGCAATCGCCTGCGGGATGCGCAGCCGGTGCAGCCAGTC
>JBBQNG010000217.1:0-7333 GCA_038329645.1 Burkholderiales bacterium | reverse complement strand
AAAACCAGGTCCGACTGATCAAGAAGTACCCCAATCGCCGGCTTTACGACACCAAGACGTCGAGCTACATCACGCTCGTCGACGTCAAGCAGATGGTGCTCAAGCAGGAGGAGTTCCAGGCGGTCGACGCGAAGACCGGCGAGGACCTGACGCGCCAGATCCTGCTGCAGATCATCCTCGAGGAGGAATCCAGCGGGCAGCCGATGTTCACCTCGGATGCCCTGTCGCAGATGATCCGCACCTACGGCAACGCCATGCAGGGCATGATGGGCGGCTACCTGGAGAAGAACATCAACGCGTTCCAGGAGATGCAGAAGTCGCTCCAGGAGCAGTCGAACAAGCTCTATGGCGACGGCGCCAAGGTGCCCACCGAGATGTGGACCCAGTTCATGAGCATGCAGGGCCCCGCGATGCAGGGCCTCATGCAGACCTACATGGAACAGAGCCAGAAGATGTTCGCGCAGCTGCAGGAGCAGATGACCAGCCAGTCGCGCAACATGTTCACCGGCTTCACCTTTCCGGGGTTCCCGCCCGGCGGCAAGCCCGACCAGGGATCGTCCGACAAGAAGTCCTGATGGCGGCATCCGCGGCCGCCAAGGCCGCATCCAAAACGCCCCCGCGGGTCGGCTTCGTCTCGCTGGGGTGCCCCAAGGCGCTGGTCGATTCCGAGCGCATCCTCACCCAGTTGCGCGCCGAAGGCTACGTGATCGCGCCCAGCTACGACGGCGCGGACCTCGTTGTCGTCAACACGTGCGGCTTCATCGACTCGGCGGTCGAGGAGTCCCTCGACGCGATCGGCGAGGCACTGGCGGAGAACGGCAAGGTCATCGTGACCGGGTGCCTGGGCGCGAAGGAGGGTGTGATCGAGGCGGCGCACCCATCGGTACTGGCGGTCACCGGGCCGCACGACACCGAAGGCGTGATGAAAGCGGTGCACGCGCACCTGCCTAAGCTGCACGATCCCTACACCGATCTCGTGCCCCCTCAGGGCATCCGCCTTACGCCGAAGCACTTCGCATACCTCAAAATTTCCGAAGGCTGCAATCACCGCTGCACGTTCTGCATCATCCCCTCGATGCGCGGCGACCTCGTGTCGCGCCCCATCGGCGAGGTGATGCAGGAAGCCGAAAACCTCGTGAACGCCGGAGTGAAGGAGCTGCTCGTGATCTCGCAGGACACGAGCGCGTACGGCGTAGACGTCAAGTACCGCACGGGTTTCTGGCAGGGGCGGCCGCTCAAAACGAAGATGACGGCGCTGTGCGAAGCGCTCGGCGAGCTCGGCATCTGGGTCAGGCTCCACTATGTCTATCCGTATCCCAGCGTGGACGAGGTCATCCCGCTGATGGCCGAAGGGAAGATCCTTCCCTACCTCGACGTGCCTTTCCAGCATGCGTCGAAGCGCATCCTCAAGCTCATGAAGCGCCCGGCGAATGCGGAGAACACGCTCGAGCGCATCCGCACTTGGCGCGGCATTTGCCCTGACATCACGATCCGCAGCACTTTCATCGCCGGCTTTCCCGGCGAGACGGAAGCCGAGTTCGAAGAACTCCTCGAATTCCTCGAAGAAGCGCAGCTCGATCGCGTGGGCTGCTTTGCCTACTCGCCCGTGGACGGCGCGAAGGCCAACGAGTTTCCCGATCCCGTGCCGGCGGAAGTGCGCGATGAGCGGCGGGAAAGGTTCATGCTCGCACAGCAAAAGATCAGCACCGCGCGCCTCAAGGCGAAAATCGGCAAGACATTGCGCGTGCTGGTCGACGAGAACGCAAATAGCAATTCGCGCAAGGGCGCCATCGCGCGCTCCGCGGCCGATGCCCCCGAGATCGATGGCGTCGTGCGCATCCGCGACGGCGCAAAACTGAAATCCGGCGAATTCGCCGACGTGCTCGTCGAGAAATCCGACGCGCACGACCTTTTTGGGAGAATTGCATGAGCACACGTGAAGTCATGGTTGTATCCGGAACACGTACAGGCATAGGCGACTACGGCGGCTCGCTCAAGGACATACCGGCGACGAAACTCGGCTCGATCGCGATAAAGGAAGCCGTCGCTCGCGCAAAGATCAACCCGAACACGGTCGGCCATGTGGTCATCGGCGGCGTAATCCACGGCGAGGCGCGTGACATGTATCTTTCGCGCGTAGCCGCCATCGACGCGGGCCTCCCTGTGGGCACGCCGTGCCTCACGGTGAACCGCCTGTGCGGCAGCGGACTGCAGGCGATCGTTTCGGCGGCACAACACATTCTTCTCGGCGATACCGACATCGTGATCGGCGGTGGGGCCGAAAGCATGAGCCGCGCAGCGTATTTCCTGCCGGCCGGTCGCTGGGGCCAGAGGATGGGCGACGGTGCCGTGGTCGACGCGATGACCGGCGCGCTGCACGACCCGTTCGGGCACGGGCACATGGGCGTCACCGCGGAGAACATCGCCGCCAAGTACGGCATCGGCCGCGAAGCGCAGGACGCCTATTCGATGGAAAGCCACAGGCGCGCAGCCAATGCCCTTGCCAAGGGCTATTTCACGAGCCAGGTCGTGCCGATCGAGCTCAAGTCGAAGAAGGGCCCGGTCCAGTACACGGCGGACGAACACGTGCGCCCCGAACTAAAGATCGAGGACATGCAGAAGCTCAAGACCGTGTTCAAGAAAGACGGCACGGTGACCGCGGGCAATGCGTCCGGCCTCAACGACGCGGGCGCGGCCATCGTGATGATGGAAGCCGGTGCGGCGAAGAAGGCGGGCGCGAAGCCGATGGCGCGCCTGGTTGCATACGCGCACGCCGGGGTGGATCCGCAGCTCATGGGCCTCGGCCCGATTCCCGCGGTCAGGCGCGTCTTCGAGAAGGCCGGCCTCAAGCCCGCCGACATGGACGTGATCGAATCCAACGAAGCCTTCGCCGTACAGGCGATGGCGGTGACGCGCGACCTCGGTCTCGACCCGGCAAAGGTCAACCCCAACGGGGGCGCGGTGGCGCTGGGCCATCCGATCGGTGCGACCGGCGCAATCCTCACGGTGAAGGCGCTCTACGAGCTCGGGCGCATCCGGGGCAAATATGCGCTCGTCACCATGTGTATCGGCGGCGGGCAGGGCATCGCCGCCATTTTCGAAAGGCTATGAGATGAAGACCAGGCTGTTGGGCCAGAGCGGCCTCAGGGTTTCCGAGATCTGCCTGGGCACGATGATGTTCGGCGACCGCACCGACGAGGCGGAGGCCGGGCGGATCATCAATTCGGCACGCGATGCCGGCGTGAATTTCGTCGATACCGCCAACCAGTACGCGGGCGGAAAGTCCGAGACGGTCCTCGGCAAGCTCGTCAAGGCCGATCGCAACCGCTGGATCGTAGCGAGCAAGTGCGGCAACACCGGCCGGCCTGCGCCCGACGACATGAGCCTTTCGCGCCATGAGATCGTCGACGCACTCGACGCTTCGCTCGCGCGCCTCGGGATGGACCACGTCGACATCTATTACTTCCACATCGACGACGAGAACGCGCGCATGGAGGAGTCGGTCGCCGCGATCGGCGACATGATCCGAGCCGGCAAGACGCGCTACTTCGGGTTGTCGAATTACCGCGGCTGGCGCATCGCCCAGGTCGCGCTGACGTGCGACCGGCTCGGCGTTCCGAGGCCGGTCGTCTGCCAGCCTTACTACAACGCGATGAACCGCATGCCCGAGGTCGAGGTGATCCCGGCTTCGGCCGCGTTCGGCCTGGGCGTGGTGCCTTATTCGCCGCTGGCGCGAGGCGTGCTCACCGGCAAGTACAAGCCGGGCGCGGCGCCGGCCGAAGGGAGCAGGGCCGCGCGCGGCGACAAGCGCATGATGCAGACCGAGTTCCGCGGGGAATCCATGGTCATGGCGCAGACGATCAAGGCGCACGCCGAAAAGCGCGGCATGACCGCCGGCCAGTTCGCGCTCAACTGGGTGCTGAACAACCGGCTGGTGAGTTCGGTGCTCGCCGGGCCGCGCACAATGGAGCAGTGGGACGGCTACCTTGGCGCGCTCAAGCACACGTTCGGCGCCGAGGACGAGGCGCTGGTCGACGGCCTGGTCGCGCCCGGGCACCCGTCCACGCCGGGATATTCGGATCCCAAGTACCCGATCTCCGGGCGGCCGACGCTGACCTGAAAGTTAAACTTTTAATTCTGAAGAGGCTGTACAGGAGCTGCTCTCCTGCCAATTGTGTAGCGTAATTTAGCAATACCGCACTCGCACTTATTCCACGCAGATCACGACATGGCAAACGGCACGACAAGTCTTGACCATCTCGAATCCCACCTGTGGGAGGCCGCTAATATCCTGCGCGGACCGGTGGATGCGGCAGACTTTAAGACCTACGTGTTCCCTCTGCTTTTCTTCAAACGCATATCCGACGCATACGACGAGGAATATCAAGCTGCGCTGCAAGAGTCCGGTGGCGATGACGAATACGCGCTGTTCCCGCAGAACTACCGGTTCCAGATCCCGGACCGCTGCCACTGGCGGGACGTGCGCGCGATCACGACAAACGTGGGCCAGGCGCTCCAGACCGCCATGCGCGGAATCGAAAAGGCTAACCCTGAAACGCTCTACGGCATCTTCGGCGATGCCCAGTGGACCAACAAAGAGCGTCTGTCGGATGCGCTCCTGCGCGATCTGATCGAACACTTCTCGCGGATCAATCTGGGCAATCAGGCCGCGCAGGCCGACGTCCTCGGGCAGTCCTATGAATACCTGATAAAAAAATTCGCCGACGCCACCAACAAGAAGGCGGGCGAATTTTACACGCCGCGTTCCATTGTCCGGTTGATGGTCAACATCCTCGATCCGCGCGAAGGTGAGTCCATCTATGACCCGGCCTGCGGAACCGGTGGCATGCTCCTCGAAGCCATCCATCACGTTAAAGCGAACCACGGTGACGATCGCTTACTCTGGGGCAAGCTGTTTGGTCAGGAGAAGAACCTCACGACCTCCGCTATCGCACGGATGAACCTTTTCCTGCACGGAGCGGCGGACTTCCAGGTCGTGCGTGGCGACACGCTGCGCAATCCAGCATTTTTTTCGGGCGACAGCCTTGCTACCTTCGACTGCGTGATCGCCAATCCGCCGTTTTCATTGAAAAAATGGGGCGAGGAGGTCTGGGCAAGCGATCCCTACGGCCGAAATTTTGCCGGCATGCCTCCCGACAACAGCGGCGACTACGCCTGGGTGCAGCACATGATCCGCTCGATGGCGCCCAAGTCCGGCCGAATGGCCGTGGTACTGCCGCACGGGGCGTTGTTCAGGATGGGTGCCGAAGGCCGCATCCGCGAGAAGATCCTCGGTATGGACCTGCTGGAGGCCGTGATCGGCTTGGGGCCCAATCTTTTCTACGGCACCGGTCTTGCAGCCTGCATCCTGGTGCTACGTCAAAAGAAGCCCAAGGATCACCGGAAGAAAGTGCTGATTCTCGACGCTTCGAAGGAGTTCAAGACCGGCCGTGCGCAAAACGAGCTGCTGCCCGAGCACGTAGAGCGCATTCACGGCTGGGTGCGCGACTTCAAGGATGTCGAAGGTATCGCGCGCGTGGCGACGCTCGAGGAGATCGCCGCAAACGATCACAACCTCAATATTCCGCGCTATGTGGAGCCGAAGGCTGGGCAGGCGGTGCCGACGGTCGAGGAGGCGATGCAGCGGTTGCGGGAGAGTGCACAGGCGGCTTATGCGGCTGAAGACAAGCTGGTTGCCCTGCTGAAGCGCGAGGGACTGCTGCTGTGAGCGCGCGAATCACCCAGCAGCAACTGGAGTCCTACCTTTGGGGCGCCGCCGTCCTCCTGCGCGGAACCATCGACGCCGGTGACTACAAGCAGTTCATTTTCCCGCTGCTCTTCTTCAAGCGCCTATGCGACGTGTACGACGAGGAAACCCAGACCGCGCTGGCGGAGTCTGGCGGCGACAAGGCGTTTGCCGCTTACCCGGAGAACCATCGCTTCCAGGTTCCGCTTGAAGCGCACTGGGGCGAGCTGCGCAAGGTCGCGAAGAACGTGGGCCGTGCGCTGCAGGCCGCCATGCGCGCCATCGAGACCGCCAACCCCGACAAGCTGTACGGTATCTTCGGCGACGCGCAGTGGACCAACAAGGACCGGCTGTCCGACGCTATGCTGCGCGACCTTATTGAGCACTTCAGCACGCTCGAACTTACGGTTGCGGCCTTGCCCGAGGACGAGCTCGGCAACGGGTACGAATACCTGATCAAGAAATTTGCAGACGACTCAGGACATACGGCGGCCGAGTTCTACACCAACCGCACGGTGGTGCACCTGATGACCGAAATGCTCGCGCCGCTACCGGCCGAGAGCATCTACGACCCCACCTGTGGCTCCGGCGGGATGCTGCTTTCGGCCATAACTCATTTGCGTCGCCAGGGACAGGAGTGGCGCAACGTGCGTCTATACGGGCAGGAGAGGAACCTCATGACTTCCTCGATCGCGCGCATGAACTGCTTCCTGCACGGCATCGAGGACTTTCGCATCGAGCGCGGCGACACGCTGTCCGAGCCTAAGCTGGTCGAGGGTGACCGCCTGATGCGCTTCGACCTGGTGCTGGCCAATCCACCATATTCCATCAAGCAGTGGGACCGCGATGCGTTCAGTTCGGATCCTTGGGGACGCAATCTCTACGGCACTCCGCCGCAGGGCCGTGCCGACTACGCCTTCTGGCAGCACATTCTGTTGAGCATGACGCCCAAAGCCGGGCGCTGCGCCATCCTGTTTCCGCATGGCGTGCTGTTTCGGCAGGAGGAGGCCGACATGCGGCGCAAGGTCGTCGAGGCGGATGTGATCGAATGCGTGCTCGGCCTCGGCCCCAATCTGTTCTACAACTCGCCGATGGAAGCGTGCGTGGTTATCTGCCGCACGTCTAAGCCCAAAGAGCGGCGCAAGAAGATCCTGTTCATCAATGCCGTCGGCGAGGTTACGCGCGAGCGCGCGCAGAGTTTTCTGACCGATGCCCATATCGCCCGGATCGTGGCGGCGTACCGTGACTTCGCGGACGTGGCGGGGTTCTCGCGCGTGGTTTCGGTCGCGGACATCCGCGCCAAGGACGGGAACCTGAGTATTCCGCTGTATGTCGCGCCGGCCGTGGCGGAGCAGGGGCGGGCGGGGTATGTCGTCGGCGGGGAGGGCGGGCTGGAAAAGGCTTTGGGCGACTGGTTGGAGAGTTCGCGGCAGATGCGGGTGGCGCTGGACGGTTTGCTGGGGGGAAAGGCAGTCGACTGATTTAATTAGGAATATAGGGGCTTTCGGAGTTTTTAGGTGCAACTTACGAATTAACTTGCAACTTTAATGTAATTGTTGCACCTTAATGTATATGACTGAACCTCGA
>JBBQNG010000216.1:0-7375 GCA_038329645.1 Burkholderiales bacterium | reverse complement strand
AGCAGGATCCCGACCACCGCCGCGTTCACCCCGCTCAGGATCGAGCGGATGACCGGCTTCTGGCGCCACGCATTCCAGAACGGCAGCGGCCCCAGCGCCAGGAAGAACGCCGGCAGGAAGATAGCCACCAGGGTCAGGATTCCCCCGCTCCAGCCGTTTGGCTCCCCGCTTGAGACGGTTCCCAGATAGGCGGCAAAGGTGAAGAGCGGACCGGGTACCGCCTGTGCCACGCCATAGCCCGCGAGAAATACATCGTCAGGCACCCAGCCCGCAGGAACGACCTCGGCTCGCAGCATCGGCAGCACTACATGGCCCCCGCCAAATACGAGTGAGCCGGCTCGATAGAAACTGTCGAAGAGAGCCACTGCATGGTTGCCGGTCCACTGGGCTAAGACAGGTAACCCGAACAGAAGGCCGAAAAAGAGCGCCCACATCGTCCATCCGATACCCCTGCTGATGCGGAAATCGAGATGCCCCGAAGAAGGCAGCGACGCACCGGGCAACAGGCGCCACCCGGCTATCGCACCGAAAACGATTGCAGCAAGCTGGGCGAGCGGGCTGCCCCAGGCCAGGACCAGCAAAGCGGCAACGATCGCAAAGGAGGCGCGTATGCGGTCGGGGCAGAGCTGCCGCCCCATGTTCCATACGGCCTGGGCGACCACTGCGACGGCGGCGATCTTGAGTCCGTGCAGCCAGCCTTTGTCGGCGCCATCCGGCGCGAACATTTCCAGTCCGTATCCAAAAGCGATCATGATCAGCGCGGAGGGCAGCGTGAAGCCGAACCAGGCGGCGATTGCACCGGAAATGCCTGCGCGCGACGCGCCGAGCGCAATGCCGATCTTGCTGCTGGCCGGTCCGGGGGTGAGTTGGCAGATCGCTACAAGATCGGCAAAGGCTTCATCGTCCAGCCACTTGCGCCGATTGACAAACTCCGCGCGCAAATATCCCAGGTGCGCGATCGGCCCGCCAAACGATGTGCACCCGAGACGCAGGAATATCCCGAAGATGCTGGCGGGGGAAGTGAGCATGGAAGGATTTTCAAAAGGGAAGGCGCCATCATAGCCGCGCGCTAGCTGTAGATAAGCGCACCGGCGATCACCGCCACATCCAATCCCGCCCATCCGATGCACGGCAGGTAGATATTCCGGTCTTTCTTCTGCAGCCCATACCAGAACCAAAGCACGGCGGACAGGAGATAGGCACTCCACGACACTACTGACACGCCCGCGGCCTGGTGGCCGACCCAGATCGTCCATACCTGGGGCACGGTCATCAGCATGGTGAAGATCGACATCCCGCCGAGCACGCGGCGCAGAAGGTTTTCGGACCGTGAGTCGACGCCTGCGGGAGTGGTGGGGTCGGGTGCCATGATTACTCCTCAGGTGCGTGGGCGACTGGTGCGCAGCAGCGACAGTGTAATGAAGGATGCGATCCCCAAAGCGGCGGTGAACCCCAGGGCCGCGGTACCGAACCTAGACAGCAGGACATCGAACAGGAAAGGCGCGCCCGACTGCAACAGCCGCGCGGGCATCATCAGGAGACCCTGTCGGAGTCCATAGCCGCCGGCGCCGAACAAGTGGAGCGGGAGCGTTCCGTTCGCAATCGTCATCACGCCATTGCCGGCGCCATGGAGCACGGTGAAGAACGGGGCAGCGGGGGCGCCGAAAGAAAGCAGCACGCCAACCCCGACCGGATGGGCGAGGGAGGCGACTTGGGCTGATACAAGCGGCTGTACGTGCCGCATCAGCCAGAACTCAAATGCGCGCGCGGCGACTTGCGCTGGCCCGATCAAGGCGGCGGCCGCCACGGCGGCTGGCAGCGTGGCGCCAGCTTCCTGCAGCACGCGCGGCAGGTGCGCAGCCATTGACGTGCTGCCGAACCAGGTCCCCGCAAACACGAATGTGAGCGCCGCCATCATCCATCGCTTCGGCGGCGCAGCCGAGGCCGCAGCCTCGCTGGCGGCTACCGGCGCAGTGCGTGTGCCGGCGGGCAGGAGGAGGTTCAGCGGAAGGCAAACGACGAGATGCGTCGCCGCCCACAGGTAGCAGGCGGTCCGCCAGCCGAAGCTCGCTTCGTACCACGCCGTCAGCGGCCAGCCGATGGTGCTCGCGAAGCCGGCGATCAGCGTGATGCCGGTGATCGCGCGGCGAGCGTCGGTTCCATAGATTCGGGCCAGGGTGGAGAAGGCTGCTTCATACAGCCCGCAACTCATCGCAACCCCCATGAGCGTCCACGAGCAGATGAGCGACACGGGTCCGTTTGCGAGCCCGATCGAGGCAAGCGCGATGGCGAAGAGCAGGTTCGATCCGGGCAGAACCCGGTGGCCGCCAAAGCGATCGATCAACCTTCCGGAAACCGGCCCGAGGAACCCGGCGGCAAGCAGGCCGCTCGAAAAGGCGACGAAAACCCAGGCTGTGCCCAGCCGCAGTTCGGCTGCAATCGGATTGGCGAGGATGGCCGCGAGGTAATAGCTCGACGCCCAGGCAAGCGTTTGCGCAGTGCCGAGTGTTGCGATGACGCGGCCTTCGCCCGGCTTCATTGCAATTTTAGAACTTTAAATTTCATAGAACCATAAGCTGCGAGGCTCTCCTGCCAATTGTTATATACGAACCGCTATAGGTTCGTCTCATTTTTCCGGGGCTGCGCGCGACCACCAAAGCGCAATCGGGCCGAAAAGAATGCCCGCGGCCATGACGAGGAAAGCTGCGAGCCACCCGCTTTCGCTCTGCGGCCCGCCCCAGGCGTCGATCGCCGCGCCGACGGCCCAGCCGCCGGCGGCCGAAAGCCCGAAACCGACCGTGGAGTGCAGGGCAAGCGTGGCGCCGCGGTAGCGAGGCTCGGCCGATGCCGACATCCCCGAGGTAAGCGCGCCCGAGTCCGCGGGCACCGTGAACGCGTAGCACAGCAGCAGGAAGAGCGTGAGCCACGGCGACAGGCCCGCGGTGAAGCCGATCGCGATGGCCACGGCCGCTGAGGCCAGCATGACCAGGGAGATCGCCCGGTGCCGCCCGAAGCGCAGGGCCGCCTCGTTGCCGAGGACGCTGGCCGGCAGAGCGAGCACGGTCACCGCCACGCTCACGGTCACTGCGTCGAATGTCGCAGCGCCGCCTGCGCGCGCAGCCACAAAGCCCCAGAACGCCACGATCCAGGTGCGCATGCCGTACAGCTCGAAGCAGTGCGCGCCGTAGCCGAAGATGTACCCAAGCGCGGTCCGATTGCGGAAGACGGGCCGGAAATCGAGCAGCGCGCCCTGGCGCGCGGGCGGCGGCACCGGGCTCAGTGCTAGCGCCGCCGCGGCCATTGCGGCCGGTCCCAGGCCGGTGATGAGGAACGCCGCCCGCCATCCCCAATGCTCCGCGACCACCTGAGAAACGAGGAACGACAGGCCGACGCCGACCGAAAAGCTCGCCGTGTAGAGCGTGATGCTGCGCGACGTGTCGCCCGCCCCGAGGCGGTCGGTGAGCGCCTTGAGGCCCGGCATGTACGCGCCCGCAAACCCCGCGCCGGCGAGGCTCCAGAGGACGATCGCCGAAGCGAGGCCCGAGGCGAGGAGCCCGAAGAGGATCGTGGCCAGGCCGCTCACGATCGACCCCCAGAACAGGATCCAGCGCGCATCGACCCGGTCGGTCAGCGTCGTCAGCACGGGCACGGCGAACATGTAGCCGGCGGCGTAGCTTGCCGCCATGAGGCCGCCGTCAGAGTAGGTGAGGCCCCATTCCGGAATGAGGTGCGCCGGCATGACCGCGGGCAGGGTGACGTGCGGCAGCAGCGAGCCGAGCTGCGCCGCGGCCATCATCGCGACCAGGCTGCGGCCGGTCATGCCGGTGCCGGTCAACAGCAGGCGCTCGACTTGGCGGGTTCCTTGCGGTCTGGCATTGCCGCCGGGCCGCAGCCGCAACCGGACTTGCCCGCGGCCTTCGCGTCTGCATCCTTGACACAACACGCCTTAGCTTCTGCCGGCGCCGGGCCGCCGCAGCAAGCTTTGGCTTCCGCTTTGGCTTTTGCCGGCCGGGTCGAACAGACGCCGGTTTCGGGCAGCACGAGACGCACATCGTCGGCCGCCGCGAAATCGCCTGCGAGCGCGGCCACCACCGAACGCGCCTGCTCGTAGCCGGTGGCCAGCAGGAAGTTCGGCGCGCGGCCGTAACTCTTCGCGCCGATCGCGTAGAAGCGCGCTTCCGGGTGCGCAAGCTCGCGATGGCCGTGCGGGCGGACCGACCCACAGCTGTGCACATTCGGGTCGATCAACGGCGCAAGGGCCTCGGTGCTCTCAAGCCACGGGTCGAGCCTAATGCGCAGCTCGCGCGCCAGCGACAAATCGGGACGCGAGCCGGTGCTCGCGACGATCTCGTCGATCGCCGAAACGTTCCGCCCATCGTCGGCCAGCACCACGATACCTTCTGGTGAATTTTTCAGCGACGCGATCCGCAACCCCGCGTGCACTTCGACCCGGCCGCTTTCGACGAGCTCCCTGAGCCGCGTGCCGAGCGCGCCGCGCGCGGGCAGGCCGTCGCCTTCACCGCCGCCGTAGATCTTCTCGAACTTTTCTCCCCTGATTACCCATGCCATACGGGTGAGGGGGGCCGCCTTCGCCAACTCGGCGAGCGCGATCAGGGTGCCGGTGGCCGAATGGCCGGCGCCGACGACGAGCGTCTTCCTGCCTGCATAGCGCTCGCGATCGCGTCCGAGTACGTCGGGCATGCCGTGCACGATCCGCGAAGAGAAGCGTGTCTCGCCAAGCGCAGGCAAGCCATTCGCGCCGAGCGGATTCGGATTGCCCCATGTGCCGGAGGCATCGAGCACGCCCCATACCCGATGCTCCTCGGGCCCGCCCGGACCCAGCGCGCGAACCATGAAAGCGGCCCGCTCGCGTCCTTCGGTGCGCACCTTGTCGAATCCATCGCGCGAGATGTGCGTGACCTTGCGGCCGAGGCGCAGCCCTGCGGCGATCGGTCCCAGGCGTGCGAGCGGGGCGAGGTAGTCGTCGATCATCTCGCCCGCGGTTGGCAGGTGGTCGGGTGCTGCGAGTTTCCATCCGGTGAGCTCGAGCTGCCGCACCGCCTCGCGATCGACGTTGTATTGCCACGGCGAAAACAGGCGCACATGGCGAAACGATTCGTAATGCGCTGCGATCCAGTCTGCAACTTCGAAGATCAGCGGCGTAAATCCATTCGCATTCAGGTGAGCGGCCGCCGCGAGGCCGACCGGGCCGGCGCCGATGACGGCAACCGGGAGGCGGGAGGGATTGATCAGCATGCGATCCATGAAATCTACCTTCCTAGAAATTTAGTTGTATATGGGCAAAAAAAATCAGCCCGCTATTCCGAGCATCTTGAGCACGCCAACTGGGGCGTCCGCGCAGCACTCCTGGAGCAGGAACGCACTCAATCTCCGGATTTCCGAGTACTCCGCACGGCACAGCAGCTCGCGCCCAATGCGTTCCTGGACAACAAGCCCCGCGCCGACCAACGCCGCAAGATGGTGGTTGAGCGTCGACGCGGGAATGCCCGACGAGCGCTGCAACGACGTGACGCTGAGGCCCTGCGTGCCGGCGCGCAACAGCAGCCGGTAGACCTTGAGACGCACGGTGCTGCCGAGCGCGGCAAGCATCGCTGCGGCGTGATCCTCGGCGAGGGCGGGCTGGCATTTAGCGATGGAAGCCATGAGGAAACTATATCACTAGAAAAATGGTTGTCAAGCGATTCCTTCGGGTTCTCGAAACCGTAATATTATTTCCATATCCTTGGAAATATCGAATCGACCGAAAAGGCAGATCTTGAACGTTTTATTCCTGTGTACCGGCAATTCGGCCCGCTCCATCCACGCCGAAGCCTATCTCAACAAGGCGGCAAAAGGGCGCGTGCGTGCCTACAGCGCCGGCAGCAAGCCCGGCGGCGTGGTCAACCCGTTCGCGCTTGAGCTTCTGAAGCGCAACGGCGTGCCGACCGAAGGCGTGCGAAGCAAGAGCTGGGACGAGTTTGCAGCGCCAGGTGCGCCGCCCATGGACATCGTGATCACGGTTTTCGACTCCGCTGCCGCCGAGACCTGTCCCTTCTGGCCCGGTCAGCCTGCAACAGCGCACTGGGGCGTGCCCGATCCCGCTGCGGTGGAAGGCACCGATGAGCAAAAGCGCAAAGCCTTCCTCGCCGCCTATGCGACGCTTTCGAACCGCATCAACCTGCTGCTCAACCTCCCGGTCGAGCGGCTGGACCGCCTGGCGCTGAAGCGAAATCCTGACCAGATCGCGAAGCAATGAGGCCGCTTTGAGCACACTGGCGAGACGAAGCCTGGCGGAAGGGGTAGGTACGGCGCTGCTTTTGGCGGCAGTCGTCGGATCGGGAATCATGGGAGCGAAGCTTGCGGGCGGGAATGTCCACCTCGCGCTGCTCGCTAATTCGATCGCCACCGGCGGCGCCCTGGTCGCGCTGATCATCGCGTTCGGGTGGGTGTCCGGCGCGCACTTCAATCCTCTGGTCAGCGCCATGGTGGCGTGGAAGGGGGACCTGCCGTGGCAGGAAGCAGTCCTTTACACGGTGGTGCAATGCGTCGGCGCCGTTGCAGGTGTGCTCGCGGCACACGCAATGTTCGAGTTGCCGATCCTCCAGCTCTCGACGCACGTGCGAACCGGCGCGGGACAATGGTGGAGCGAAGTGGTCGCGACGTTCGGGCTGCTGACCGTGATTCTCGGTTGTCGCGGCGAGTCGGCGCGATACGCGCCGTTTGCAGTAGGCGGCTACATTACCGCGGCCTACTGGTTCACGGCATCGACGTCGTTCGCGAATCCCGCGGTGACCCTGGCTCGCGCGCTGACTGACACGTTCGCGGGCATCCGGCCGCTCGATGCGCCGGGCTTTGTTGCGGCACAGATCGTCGGAGCGGGGCTCGCCGCGGGCTTACACTGCGCACTCCATGAAACCCGCACAAGTCGTTAAGGCGCTCGCCGCGCTGGCGCAGGATACGCGCCTGGCCGTCTACAGGCTGCTGGTGCAGGCCGGACCCGACGGTCTCGCGGCCGGGGCCATTTCGGCGAAGCTGCGTCTGCCGCCCGCGACTGCCTCGTTCCATCTCGCCCAACTGGCGAACGCGGGCCTCGTCAATTCGCGCACCGACGGCCGGTTCGTCTTCTACTCGGTCGACCTGTTTCGCATGAATGACGTGCTTGCCTATCTGACCGAGAATTGCTGTGGCGGGGCGGCGTGCGAGATTGCGCCTCAAGTGACAATCAGCCGGAAGGCCTTGAAACTCGCAAATCTAAAACATTAGAAATATTAGAATAAGCGGCAGAGCCACTCCCAGGGTAATTTGAATATATGATTTGTTATACCGGTGACGCAGTTCCCGATCGCCGGCCGGAGGTCGCCCGCGCACCCTGCTA
>JBBQNG010000215.1:0-7395 GCA_038329645.1 Burkholderiales bacterium | reverse complement strand
ACATCGCGGCGTGCAGCACGATGCCGAGCAGCATCGCCACCGCGCGCAGGCTGTCGAGCGAATGCAGGCGCTCGGTACCGCTCACGTGCACCTTACCGGCAGCGTGAAGAATAATGCCGGGCCCTTGCATTGCACCCTCCTATTTCAACTTCGAATACGCCGTCGGCGAGAGCATGATGTTCTCGATGTTGGCCACGATAGGGCCGTTCTTCTCCGACTCCGCGCGCGCCTTGAGCCACTCCGGATCCGTCATGAAGCCGTCCCATACGCGCTCGCGCTCGGCCAGGTCCTTCCACTCGAGCAGGTAATACAGGTCCTGGTTGCTCGGGCCGATGCGCGCGGTCCAGAAGCCGACCGGCCTGAAGCCGTGCTTTTCCCACAGCTTGAGCGTGACCGACTCGAAGCGCTTGTTGAGGTCCGGCAGCCGGCCGGGTATGCATTTGTAGATTCGCAGTTCGTGAAGCATTTGGTCTCCTTGGAAAGAAAAAGATTCTACTTGCGCCAGACGCTTGCGAGCCACGACTGCTGCTCGCGCGGCAATCCTTCGGGCCGATAGTAATGCTCGAGCTCAGTGAATCCCGCGCCGGTCATGTAGCCACGCCATGCCGCAAGGTCATGGTAGGCGCCATAGCGCCCCTTGTTCCAGCCTTCCTCGTTCGCCCCGCGCGGGTTGGAGCTGAACAGCACGCCGCCGGCCTTGAGCGTCGCATGCAGTTTTTTCAGGACGCCCGACAATTCCTGGCTGGGTACGTGAAACAGTGAGGCATTCGCGAACACCCCGTCGAACCGCTCCGCCGGCAGGTCGAGGCCGAGGAAATCCTGCCGCCAGACCTCGCAGCCGCTGAATTCGCGCGCCATGGTGGCGAAACGTTCGGAGCCTTCGAGGCCGATCGCGATGTGGCCGAGCTTCGCGAACGCGGCGAGGTCGCGCCCGGGCCCGCAGCCGAAATCGAGGATGGTGAACGGCGGATTGGCGGTGATATGCCGCAGGAGCGACCCGATGTTCTGGCTGACGTCGTGCCAGCGCGTCCCCGCCCAGAAGTCGGCGGCGCGCTGGTCGTAGTGCGCGAGCGTTTCGCCGGAGATCCTTGCCAGGTCTGCGGTGCCCAGCTTCATTCTTTCCCGCTCGGCAGGTGCTTGGCGACTTTCTGCAGCAGCACTTCAACGCGGATCGGCTTGTGGAGGTATTCCAGCGCCCCGAGCGACTCGCCGCGGTCGTAGGAGTCGCCCTCGATGGTAAGGAAGATCACCGGGATGTCCTTCATCGCCGGGTCCTGCCTGAGCGCCTCGACCAGCTCGAATCCGCTCATGTGCGGCATGCGCACGTCGGTGATGACGAGGTCGGGAGTGATGCCGAGAATTGCATGGCCGGCCTCTATCCCGTTGGACGCCACGCGTACCGCGTAACCGGCCCTGGTCAGGTGCAGCTTGAGAAGTTCCCGCATGGTGTCGTCGTCCTCGACGACCAGGATCGTCTTCATTGCCGCCATCAGTGGATGACCAGGTCGACTGCAAAACCAACGGCGTAGGAGACCGCAAGCGCGAGGACGAACACCGAGATGCTGCGTGCCGCGCCTTGCGGAATCTCCATTTTTACCAGGTACCGCTTGATGTAATAGCTCGCCACGAAAAACGCGATCGTCGAAATGACCAGGCTGGCGAGCATGCGACCGGCGCCTACTTGGCCGCGACCACCATGATCTCGACCAGGCATTTCGGGTCGGCCATCTTCGCTTCGACACAGGCGCGCGCCGGCAGGTTCTTCGGGTCGGCCCACGCGGTCCATGCTTCGTTCATGTTGGCGCGATTGCGGATGTCGCTCACCCAGATGGTCGCGGTGAGCACCTTCGACTTGTTCGAGCCGCACGCGGCAAGCAGTCGGTCGATCTTGGCGAGGATCTCCTCGGCCTGGCCCTTCGAGTCCTTGGACTGGTCGTCCGCGGTCAGGCCGGCGAGGTAGACGGTGTCGCCGTATTCCACGGCACTGCTGAGGATGCCCTTCGATTCGCGGCGGACGATTTCGGTCATGGCGGTGTCTCCTTGTGGTGGGTAGGATGAAAACTCAGCCGACCTTGCGGCGGCAATTGCGGAACATGCGCATCCAGGGCGAGTCCTCGCCGGCATTATCCGGCGCCCAGGACATCTGCACCGAGCGGAAAACACGCTCCGGATGCGGCATCACGACGGTAAAGCGCCCGTCGGCAGTCGTCAGGCCCGTGATCCCCCCCGGGGAGCCGTTCGGGTTCTGCGGATACGTCTCGGCGATCTTCCCATGGTGGTCGACGAAGCGCATTGAGACTAGCGCATTCTTGAGATGCCCTGGCGCATCGAACACCGCGCGTCCCTCGCCGTGCGCGGTGGCCACGGGCATGCGGCTGCCCTGCATGCCCTCGAAGAACAACGAAGGGCTCGGAGTGATCTCCACCTCGACGAACCGTGCTTCGAACTGCTCGGAACGGTTGCGCAGGAAAGCCGGCCATTGCGACGCACCGGGAATGAGGTTCCTTAACGCGGTCATCATCTGGCAGCCGTTGCAGACGCCGAGCGCGAAAGTATTGCCACGGCCGAAGAACGCCTCGAACTCCTCCAGCGCGCGCGGGTTGAACAGGATCGATTTCGCCCAGCCCTGCCCGGCGCCTAGCACGTCGCCGTAGGAAAACCCGCCGCCCGCGGCAAACCCCGCGAAGCCGGCCAGGCTCATGCGGCCCGCGATGATGTCGCTCATGTGGACGTCCACCGCCGCGAACCCCGCTCGATGGAATGCCGCCGCCATCTCGACCTGGCCGTTGACGCCCTGCTCGCGCAGGACCGCGACGCGAGGCCGTGCCCCTTTTGCAATGTACGGCGCAGCAATTTCCTCGGCCGGATCGAAAGTGAGCGCGACCGCAAGCCCCGGGTCGGAAGCCTCCAGAATTCGGTCGTATTCCTCTTTCGCGCATTCCGGGTTGTCGCGCAGGGCCTGCATGCGATAGGTCGTCTCGGACCACGCGCGCTGCAGGTCGGTGCGCTTTTCCGCGAAGAAATTCTTTGCGTTGCGCGCAAAGCGGATCTCGTCCTTGTCGTTCGTAAATCCGATCAGGCTGGCGAAGGGATGCGCGCCTTCCTCGCGCAGCACATCCATGACTTTTTGGCGGTCTGCCGCGCGGATCTGGAGCACGGCGCCGAGTTCCTCCGAGAACAAGGCCGCGAGGACCCGGTCGCGCACGCGTCCGGCGAGCTGGTCCTCGCCGTTGCGGCGGAAGCCGTCGACATCCTCGCTCCAGGCGTCCGACGCGATCGCGTCGAGGCTGATCGTCACCCCGCAGTGCCCGGCAAAGGCCATCTCGCACACGGTCGCGAACAGCCCGCCGTCCGACCGGTCGTGATAGGCGAGCACGAGCCCGGCGCGCGAAAGGCGCTGCACCGCGCGGAAAAATCCGGCCAGGCGCCCGGGCTCGTCCAGGTCGGGCGCTTCGGTGCCGAACTGGTTGTGGACTTGCGCGAGGATGCTGCCGCCCAGGCGGTTGCGGCCAGCACCGAGATCGACGAGCAGCAATTCGGTCTCGCCCGCGTCGGTGCGCAGGCGCGGCGTGAGCGTGCCGCGCGCGTCGCTGACCGGTGCAAAGGCCGTCACGATGAGGGACAGGGGCGCAACGACCTCTTTCTGCACCGGGCCCTCGCTCCACGCCGTTCGCATCGACAGCGAATCCTTCCCCACCGGAATGGCGATGCCGAGCGCGGGACAAAGGTCCATGGCGACCGCCCTGACGGTGTCGAACAGCGCCGCATCCTCGCCCGGGTATCCGGCCGCGGCCATCCAGTTGGCCGACAGCTTCACGCGATCGAGCGAATCGACGCGGGCAGCCGCGAGGTTGGTCACCGCCTCGCCCACTGCCATGCGGCCCGACGCGGGTGCGTCGATGAGCGCGAGCGGCGTGCGCTCGCCGATGGCGTACGCTTCGCCCGCGTAACTCTCGTAGTCGAGCAGCGTCACCGCGCAGTCGGCCACCGGCACCTGCCAGGGACCGACGAAGGGATCGCGCGAGCACAGGCCGCCGACCGTGCGGTCGCCGATCGAGACGAGGAACGTTTTGTCCGCAACCGAAGGGTGGCGCAGCACGCGATACGCCGCATCCTTCAGGTCGATGCCGCCGGTGTCGAAGCCCGCGGGCGGGCGCGTCACGCGCTTGACGTCGCGCAGCATCCTGGGCGGCTTGCCGAGCAGGGTTTCCATCGCCAGGTCCACGGGCTTGCCGCCGAGCTGCGGATCGGCCACCAGCAGCTGCGCCTCCTCAGTCGCGCTACCGAGCACCGAATAGGGGCAGCGTTCACGCTCGCACATGGCGCGAAACCGCGCCATGTCCTGCGGCGCGATGCCGAGCACATAGCGCTCCTGCGCCTCGTTGCACCAGATCTCGCGCGGCGACATGCCGGTGTCCTCGGAGGGGATCGCGCGCAGGTCGAAGCGCGCGCCGCGTCCCGCGGAATGCGCAAGCTCCGGCATCGCGTTAGACAGCCCGCCCGCCCCGACGTCGTGGATGGAGAGCACGGGATTGGCCGCGCCGAGCTGCCAGCACCGGTCGATGACCTCCTGCGCGCGGCGCTGGATCTCCGCATTGCCCCGCTGCACCGAATCGAAGTCTAGGTCCTCGGTGTTCGTGCCCGCACCCATGCTCGAGGCCGCGCCGCCGCCCATGCCGATCAGCATGCCGGGGCCGCCGAGCTGGATCAGCAGGGTCCCCGCCGGCAGCCCGGCCTTGGCCGACTGGGACTGGGCGATGTTGCCGATGCCCCCCGCGAGCATGATCGGCTTGTGGTAACCGCGCTGGATGCCGGCCACGTCCTGCTCGAACACGCGGAAATAGCCCGCCAGGTTAGGCCTGCCGAACTCATTGTTGAACGCAGCAGCGCCGATGGGCCCTTCGACCATGATCTCGAGGGCCGAGACGATGCGGTTGGGGCGGCCGTAGTCGACCGCCTCCCACGGCTGAACGCCGCCCGGGATGCGCAGGTTCGATACCGAGAAGCCTACGAGGCCCGCCTTGGGCTTGGCACCCCGTCCGGTCGCCCCTTCGTCGCGGATCTCGCCGCCGGCGCCGGTCGCCGCGCCCGGGAAAGGCGAGATTGCGGTCGGGTGATTGTGGGTCTCGCACTTCATCACGGTATGGGTGAGCTCGGCATGCGGCTTGTAGAGCGCATTGCCATCCGGGTAGAAGCGCTCCGCCACGCGCCCTTCCATGATCGCCGCGTTGTCGGTGTACGCGAGCACGGTGCCTTGCGGATTGGCGGCGTGGGTGTGCTTGATCATGCCGAACAGCGACTGGTCCTGCTTTACTCCGTCGACGATCCAGGAAGCGTTGAAGATCTTGTGCCGGCAGTGCTCGGAGTTGGCCTGCGCGAACATCGACAGCTCGGCATCGGTGGGATCGCGTCCCAGTGCCGCATACGCATCGGCAAGGTAGTCGATCTCGTCGGCCGACAGCGCCAGGCCAAGCCGTGCATTCGCCGCGGCCAGCGCGCCGCGTGGATCGCCGCCCAGCGCAATGCGTTCCAGCGGACGCGGCGGGACATGATTGAAGAGCGCATCGGCTTCGTCCTCGGAGGCGAGCACCGTTTCGGTCATCCGATCGTGGAGCAGCGCGGCCAGCGTCTCGCGCTCGCCCGCCGCGGGCTTGCCCGGCACGCCGAGGTGGTACGCGGTTCCCCGCTCGATGCGGCGCACTTTCGGCAGCCCGCACTGGCGCGCGATGTCGGTGGCTTTCGACGACCACGGCGAGATCGTCCCGATGCGCGGCACGACGAGGAAGAAGCGGTCTTTGGGCGGACTGCTCTCGAGCGGGGCACCGTACGTCAGGAGGCGGGCGAGAAGTTCGGATTCCGGCGCGTCGAGCGGCTCGAGGACCTCGACGAAGTGGCGGAATTCGGCCGCGACGGACTTTACGCCCGGGTGGACAGACTTGAGTTGCGAGAGGAGCTTGGCCAGGCGGAAATCGGAGAGCGCGCTCGCGCCGCGCAGCTTGAGAATCTTGGACATCGCTGGCAGGGGCCGGTAAAGCTGAATTATACCCGCAGCATGACTGCGGCGCGGCGGCGCACAACCTACTTCCTGATCTGCGGTTCCTTGGAAGTGCCGGTAAGCGCAAACGCCCCCCGTTGTGCACCGAGCTCGGCGTTGATGCGGCCGGAAAGGCGCCCGCCCGTGTCGATGTCGGCAGCGCCGTTGGCGGTGAGCAGGCCCGCCGTGAGCTTCATGTCGCGCAGCTGCACCGCGCCCTTGTTGTAAGTACCGGCGCCGGTCAGCTCGGAGAACTCGGTGCGCCCGGCAGCCTGACCGCCGGTGCTTTGCAGCGCGCGTGCCAGGCTGAAGCTGCCGAGCACACCCTTGCCCACCGCGAACGTGCCGTCCAAACGCGCCTCCGCGCCGAGCTTGTCGACCGGGGCGCCGCTCATCGAGAACGTGCCGCGCGCATCTGCCCGGCCTTCGGACATCAGCGCCGGAGCGAGGACGCTCACGTTCATCTGCCTGACGCGCATGTCGCCTTCGACGGTCCAGCGCGAGCCCCAGCGGATGCGTGCCGTGCCCGCCAGCTGCCCGTCATAAAGCTTGGCGCTCCAGGCGCTCAGCGCCATCTCCTGGCCGGTAAACGTCCCCTTCATGCTGAAGTCCGATAACGAAATCGCAGGCGCGAACGGGAGCGCGAGCGTGCCCGCGCTGAGCTCGATGCCGGCGCCGTCGGCCTGCGGGACCACGCGCCCCGCCAGCTTGGTTTCGGCGGACTTGAAATCGACGGCGGTCAGCGCCCCGCTTGGCGCGAGTGCGATGTCGAGGTCCAGCTCGGGCAGCGCAATGGGGCCCGTAAGTTTGGCCTTGGGCGCGGTAATGCGGTCAACCGCCAAGGTGTCGCTCTTGAGCGCACCGGACAGGATCGTGGCCAGCGCGCTTTGCGGCACGACCAGGCCTTCGGCGGTGACATGGGTGAAAACTTTCCTGTCGCTGAACAGCGTGCCGATCTGCGGCACTGCGCGGGCGCTCGCGATGCGCACGTTTTCGCCGATCGCAATGCCTTCGAACTTGAGCTCGACCCCGGTGATTACGGAAAAGTGCACCGAGCCGATCTTGACAGGCTGGCCGATTGCCGCCGAAGCCATGTTTTCGTACTGCGTGTTCGACAACGGCGTGACGTGCAGCAGCCCCAGCCCGCCAAGGACGATCACGAACAGGGCAATCGCAACCGGCTTGCCCCACTTGGCCGGCCGGCGGATCTTTACCGGGGACTGGGAAACGGGGCCGGGGATCACCGAATCTGCGGCCGTGCTCGCCTTGCGGGCCTCCGAATTGATGCGTTCCTTGGCGCGCTTGTCGGCGGCGCTGTCCTTGCCGAGCTTCTTTTCGTCGGCCTTGACGTCGTCGAGTCC
>JBBQNG010000214.1:0-7490 GCA_038329645.1 Burkholderiales bacterium | reverse complement strand
ACGGCACCCGCGGCGACGATGGTCTTGCCCGGCCCGTAGGTGATCGGCGGCTGGCGGCTCAGCTCCTTGGCAAGCTCACCCAGCATTTTCTTGTCGATCACGTTGCTGCGGTCCACTGGCGCTGCATCGGCCGTGGCGGGCGAGGCGGCCAGCTTGGCGATGCTCTGGCGCAGGCGCGCGCCCATGCTGCTCATGAGCATGAGGGCGAACTCCGGCGTTTTTTGGAGTGCGGCGTGGAATTGCTTTTCGTCGAGCGACAGCACCTTGCAATCGGCTTTCGCCATCGCGGTGGCGCTGCGCGGCACGCCGGCGATCACCGCGAGCTCGCCGAAGATCTCGCCGGCCTTGACCACGCCGAAGAATTTGTTTTTGATCATCAGCCCGATTTCGCCATCGAGCAGCAGGTACATGCGGGCGCCCTTGGAAAACAGGCCACCCGACTTCTCGTTCTCGCTGAAGATCGGCTTGCCGGCGGGCTTTTGCTCGACCGTGCCTGTGGCACGGAAAAATTCGAGCGCGAGCGCCGGGCTGTAAACGGCGCTTTGCGCGGTGCCCTGCACGGCTTGCACGGCGGCGGCTGCCGGCTTCGCCGCGGGCGCATTACTGGAGAAGTCGAGTTCGTCGGCCATGGGTCGGGATTCTATATGGGCCGAGAGTTGACCCGAAACAGCTCCGGCAGTTCACGCACGCTGGCGATGAGGTGGTCGTGCGGCTCCGTCTCGAGCTGGGCGTGGCCATGTGCGCCGGAAAGCACCCCGACAACCCAGCCGGCGCCGGCGTTCTTTCCCGCGCGCAGGTCGAGCACCGTGTCGCCTACCGTCATGACGTGGCCGGCCGCTGCGACTCCGGTCCGCTTCATGGACTCCAGGATAAGGTCCGGCGCCGGCCGGCCGTGCGCGACGTCGTCGCCGCAGACCAGCGTATCCACGGCCTTCTGCCAGCCGACGGCTTCGACGATGAGGCCGGCGATGGTGCGGTCGAAGCCGGTGTTGAGCGCGACCTTGGTTCCGCGCGCGCGCAGCCAGGAAAAAGTCTCGGCCGCGCCACGAATCGGTTTTACGCCGCCCGAGCGGAACAGGCCCGCCAGGTGATCGCGGAAGTCGGCGAAGATCGTGTCGGTGTGGGCCTCGATATCCGCTGGATCCTGCAGCGCGACGAAGTGCCGGATCGCATCGCGCTTGGATGCTCCGCGCAATGCGTTGAGCTCGCTGTCGGTGATCCGGATTCCGTGTTTGAGCAGGACGCTGGTGAAGGCTTCAGGCACCTGGCCCGCGTCCTCGATAGTCGTGCCGGCCATGTCGAACACGACCAGGGCGACGTCCTCGATGGGCATCGCGCCTACTTCAGCGCCTCGATGAGCTGCGCGAACACTTTGGGCGTTCCCGCGACGATGTCGCCCGATTCGTACCAGTCGTCCTCGCCGGTCAGTCCGCCGACCAGTCCGCCGGCTTCCTTGACGAGCAGGGATCCGGCGGCCATGTCCCAGCGCGACAGGCCCATCTCCCAGAATCCGTCGAGACGGCCGCAGGCCACATAGGCGAGGTCGAGCGCAGCGGCGCCCGCGCGCCGCACGCCCGCGCTCGACGTCATCATCGTACGCATCTGCTTCATATAGAGCTCGAGGCGCGTGAGCTCCTTGAACGGGAAGCCCGTGCCTACGAGGGCGTCGCGCAGGTGCGCGCACTTGGTCACCCGCACGCGGTGATCGTCCAGGAATGCGCCGCGACCCTTGGAGCCGGTGAACAGCTCGTTCTTGACCGGGTCGTACACGACGGCGTGCGCGATCTGCCCGCGATAGCGCACGCCGATCGACACGCAGAACTGGGGGAAGCCGTGGATGAAGTTGGTGGTGCCGTCGAGCGGGTCGATGACCCAGGTGTACTCGCTCGTCGCACCGCCCGCGTTCTCGCCCGACTCCTCGGCGAGGATCGCGTGGTCCGGGTAAGCCTGGCGCACAATGTCGATGATGGCGGCCTCGGCGGCCCTGTCGATCTCGGTGACGAAATCGTTGGCGCGCTTGGTCTGCACCTCGAAGCCGCCGGCGACGGTGGCGCGATTGATGATCGCTCCGGCGCGGCGGGCCGCCTTGATGGCGGTGTTGAGCATCGGGTGCATGGGATCTTCTTCAGGGACGAAAGCAGAATGCGTATTTTAGACTGCGGGCACCGATGAGCTCCCTCCTTTCGAGATTCCGCATCGTGCTCGTGCGCACCAGCCATCCGGGCAACATCGGGTCGGCGGCGCGCGCCATGAAGAACATGGGCCTCGCTTCGCTGGTGTTGGTCAATCCCAAACGGTTCCCTGATCCTGAAGCGACGGCGCTGGCGAGCGGCGCGGACGACGTGCTTGCCGCCGCGCGTGTCGCCGGTTCGCTTGCCGGGGCAATCGACGATTGCATTGCGGCTTATGCGTTGTCGGCCCGCCCTCGCGAGTGGGGGCCGGAGAACGTCGTGGTGCGCGAGGCAGCCAAGGCCGCGCTGCGCGATTCGGGCGCCGGTCCGATCGCTTTCGTTTTCGGCAACGAGGCCTCCGGGCTCACCAACGAAGAGCTGCTCGCATGCCAGCATCACGTCCGCATCCCGACCGACCCGGCGTGGAGCTCCCTCAACCTCTCGCAAGCCGTGCAGATCGTGGCGTATGAACTGAGGATGGCGGCAACGGGCGGCGCGATACCCGCAATCCCAGCCGAGCCGTTGGCGACGGTGCGGGACCTGGAGGGCCTTTACAGCCATCTGGAGGCGGCCTCGATCGCGAGCGGATTCCTCGACCTGGCGAACCCCGGCAGGCTGCGCGAACGCTGGCGCCGGCTCTTCGCGCGGGCCCGGCCCGAGCGCGAAGAAATCAACATCCTCAGGGGCTTACTGAAGGCGCTCCTGAAGCTCAGGAACCCTCCTGGCGAATAGTTGACTAATTCGGTAGGCATTCCTACCATTGGCTCATGATTACCCGACTCCGCGAAGATATCCGGGCGGTTTTCGACCGCGACCCCGCAGCCCGAACGACGTGGGAAGTGCTCACGTGTTATCCCGGTTTGCACGCACTGTGGATCCACCGCTTTGCGCGGGTGCTCTGGAACGCGCGGCTGCGCTGGGCAGGACGGTTCGTTTCGCACCTGGGGCGCTGGCTGACCGGGATCGAGATCCACCCGGGCGCCAAGGTCGGTCGGCGCGTGTTCATCGACCATGGCATGGGCGTGGTTATCGGCCAGACCGCTGAGATCGGCGACGACTGCACTCTGTACCACGGCGTAACGCTGGGCGGCACCTCGTGGAACGGCGGCAAGCGCCACCCGACGCTGGGCAAGGGCGTGGTTATCGGCGCGGGGGCCAAGGTGCTAGGGCCAATCTTCGTCGGCGATGGCGCCAAGATCGGGTCGAATGCCGTAGTGGTGAGGGAAGTGCCGCCGGGCGCGACCGTAGTAGGCGTGCCTGGGCGGGTGGTGGAGGGCGACTCGGCCACCTCGGCGCGGTTTGCTGCTTATGCGGTCGTGAGCGACTGCGACGACCCCTACGCCGAGACGATCCGGACGCTGGTGGAGCACTCGCAGGAACTGGACCAGACCGTCAAGGCATTGCGCGCCAAATTGGACCGTCTGGAGCTCGATATCTCCTTGCGCGAAGCGCCCGGCGAGCCCCTCAGGGCCGTGAAGTAAAAGGTTAAAATACTTGACTATTGCAGTCGGGATTGCTATACTTGACTAATTAGATCAGGTATCAACACTAGGGTATTAACACGCGGGTATCAACACTCGGGATAAGCGCCCGGGGTAAACCTCTAGGAAAATCCATGAGACTGACGACTAAAGGCAGGTTTGCGGTGACCGCGATGGTCGACCTGGCGTTGCGTCAGACCGGCGGCCCCGTCACGCTCTCGGCGATCAGCGAGCGCCAGCATATTTCGTTGTCGTACCTGGAGCAGCTGTTCGGCAAGCTGCGCCGCCACAAGCTCGTTTCGAGCGTGCGCGGGCCGGGCGGCGGCTACAACCTCGCGCAGCCCACGCGGGAGATGTCGGTGGCCGACATCATCCTCGCGGTGGACGAGCCGCTGGATGCGACCCAGTGCGGCGGCAAGGAGAACTGCGTCGACGGCGAAAAGCGCTGCATGACGCACGACCTGTGGGCGACGCTCAACACCAAGATGTTCGAGTACCTGAGTTCGGTCACGCTGCAGGACCTCGTCGACCACCAGCGCGCCGGCAAGGACACCAGCGTGCTGAAGGACCTGCGCGCCACCAAGACGCCCGCCGAAGCCATCGCTTAAGGAGGCCTGCCAGGATGAAGTACCCGATCTACCTCGATTACTCCGCCACCACGCCGGTCGACCCGCGCGTGGCCGCGAAGATGATCCCGTTCCTCACGGAGCATTTCGGCAACCCGGCCTCGCGTTCGCACGCGTATGGTTGGAAGACCGAGGAGGCTGTGGAGGACGCGCGCGGCCACGTCGCCGCGCTGCTCGGCGCAGACCCGCGGGAAATCGTGTGGACCTCAGGCGCGACCGAAGGCAACAACCTCGCGATCAAGGGCGCCGCCCAGTTCTACAAGACCAAGGGCAAGCACCTCATCACGCAGAAAACCGAGCACAAGGCGACCCTCGACACGATGCGCGAGCTCGAGCGCCAGGGCTTCGAGTGCACCTATCTCGACGTGGAGGACGATGGCCTCGTCGACCTGGATAAATTCAAGGCCGCGATCCGTCCCGACACCATCCTCGCCTCGATCATGATGGTGAACAACGAGATCGGCGTGATCCAGCCGATCGCCGAGCTGGGCGAGATCTGCCGCGCCAAGGGCATCATCCTGCACTGCGATGCGGTGCAGGCGGCGGGCAAGGTCGAGATCGACCTCGCCAAGCTCAAAGTCGATCTCATGACGATCACCGCGCACAAGATGTACGGTCCCAAGGGCATCGGCGCGCTGTACATCCGCAGGAAGCCGCGGGTGAGGATCGAAGCGCAGATCCACGGCGGCGGCCACGAGCGCGGTTTCCGCTCGGGCACGCTGGCAACGCACCAGATCGTCGGCATGGGCGAAGCCGCGAGGATCGCCAAGGCCGAGATGGCGACCGACAACGAGCGCATCCGCATGCTGCGCGACCGCCTCTGGAAAGGCCTCTCGGACATGGAAGCCGTGGTACTCAACGGCGACCTGGAAAAGCGCATTCCCGGCAACCTCAACGTGAGCTTCAACTACGTCGAGGGCGAGTCGCTCATCATGGCGATCAAGGACATCGCGGTGTCATCGGGCTCGGCGTGCACGTCGGCGTCCCTCGAGCCTTCATACGTGCTGCGGGCGCTGGGACGCTCGGACGAGCTCGCGCACTCGTCGATCCGGTTTACATTGGGAAAATTCACCACCCAGGACGAAGTCGACTTCGCGGTCACCCTGGTCAAGGCCAAGGTGGCGAAGCTGAGGGAGTTGTCGCCGCTCTGGGAAATGTACAAGGATGGGGTTGATCTCAACACCGTGCAGTGGGCTGCACATTAGGACGCATCAAATAGGAGCGTTGCCATGGCATACAGCGACAAGGTCATCGACCACTACGAAAATCCCCGCAACGTGGGGTCCTTCGAGAAAGGCGACGAGTCCGTCGGCACCGGCATGGTCGGGGCGCCCGCGTGCGGCGACGTGATGAAGCTGCAGATCAAGGTCGGCAAGGATGGCACGATCGAGGACGCGCGCTTCAAGACGTACGGCTGCGGCTCGGCGATCGCCTCCTCGTCCCTGATCACCGAATGGGTCAAGGGCAAGACGCTCGACGAGGCGATGGGCATCAAGAACACCCAGATCGCATCCGAATTGTCGCTGCCGCCGGTCAAGATCCACTGCTCGATCCTGGCCGAGGACGCGATCAAGGCCGCCGTTGCGGACTATAAGCAAAAGCACGGCGACGAAATCCCGCACAAGCAGGTTGCGAACGGTTAATCTTCAAGCGAACAACTGAAACATATGGCCATTACTCTTACTGAAAAAGCCGCCGATCACGTCAGCGGATACCTGTCGAAGCGCGGCAAGGGGGTGGGCCTGCGCCTGGGTGTGCGCACGACGGGATGCTCGGGCATGGCGTACAAGCTGGAGTTCGCCGATGCGGTGAACCCGGACGACGTGCTGTTCGACAGCCACGGCGTGAAAGTGCTCGTCGACCCGAAAAGCCTGCCGTACATCGACGGCACGGAGCTCGACTACACGCGCGAGGGCCTGAACGAGGGCTTCAAGTTCAGGAACCCGAACGTGAAGGACGAGTGCGGCTGCGGCGAGAGCTTCAACATCTAGGAAAGTATAGAATTAAGGTTACACGACCCTCGCGTGACCTGCCGACAGGCGGCATACGTCTGCGGAGGCGCGTGGGAGGTCAGTGCAACACCCGGGGGCGCAAGCCCCTTTTTTCATTCCATGAACATCGCCCAGGACCATTTCTCGCTGTTCGGCCTTCCAAGCGCGTATGTGCTGGATGCGGTTTCGCTCGAGCGCGCGTATCGCGAGATCCAGGCGCGCATCCATCCGGACAAATTCGTCAATTCCGGCGATGCGGAAAAGCGCGCGTCGATGCAATGGACCACGCGCGTGAACGAGGCGTATCGCACGTTGAAGGACCCGGTGCTGCGCGCCAAGTACCTGCTCGAGCAGGCGGGGCTGGATGTCGGTTTCGAAACGAACACCGCCATGCCGCCGGCCTTCCTTATGCTCCAGATGGAGCTGCGCGAGTCGCTTGAATAAGCCAGGGACGCCGCCGCGCTCGACGCGCTCGCCGCCCAGCTGACCAGGGATCGCCAACGGCTAGAAGCGCTTCTCGCCGCGAAAATAGACGGCGAAAAGGACTATCCCGCGGCGGTCGGCATGCTGCGCGAGCTGCAGTTCCTCGCCCGCTTCGGCGACGAGGTCGGCGCGGCGTACGAGCCGCTGGAAAAGTAGCCATGGCCACGTTTAAGGAGCGCTGATGGCGCTGCTGCAAATCTCCGAGCCCGGCGAATCGAGCGCGCCGCACGAGCATCGCCTCGCGGTCGGCATCGACCTGGGCACGACCAACTCGCTGGTCGCGACCGTGCGCAGCGGCACCGCTGTGTGCCTGCCCGACGAGCAGGGGCGCGCGCTGCTGCCTTCGGTGGTGCGCTATTTTCCAGACGGCCACACCGAAGTGGGGTACGCCGCGCAGGACGCGCAGTTCACCGACCCTTCCGCCGATCCGAAGAACACGATCTATTCGGCCAAGCGTTTCATGGGGCGCGGCCTCAGGGACGTCGCCAACATCGAGAACGCGCCATACGACTTCGTGGATGCGCCCGGCATGGTGCAGCTGCGCACGGTCGCCGGCGTGAAGAGCCCGGTGGAAGTGTCTGCCGAAATCCTCAAGGTGCTGCGCGCGCGAGCCGAATCGTCGCTGGGTGGGGAGCTCGTCGGCGCGGTAGTTACGGTGCCCGCGTATTTCGACGATGCGCAGCGCCAGGCGACCAAGGACGCCGCGCGCCTCGCGGGGCTCAACGTATTGCGCCTGCT
>JBBQNG010000213.1:0-7558 GCA_038329645.1 Burkholderiales bacterium | reverse complement strand
GCGCGATGCGCTCGACCAGCGCGGGCGGCGTGGCCGCCGGGGCGAACATCCCATACCAGATCATGCTCAGCGCATACGGATACCCCGCTTCGGCGGTGGTTGGCACCGCCGGGAAATCGCGCGATCGGGTGGCCGCGCCGATCGCGAGGGGTTTCAGCTTGCCGGCCTTGACCATCGCGCCGACCTGCCCCGGGCTGGCTATGGTCAGCATCACCTCGCCCGCGACCGCCGCGGTTTGCGCGGGAGCGATGCCCTTGTAGGGGATATGGTTGAACTCGACGCCTTCGCGCTTGGCTAGGGACTCGAAGAACAAGTGCGGTTGCGAACCGTTGCCGTAGGACGAGTAGGCAATCTTGCCCGGAGTGCGCCGGGCCAGTTCGATGAGCTCCTTCATTGTCGTGACCGGCAAGGAAGGGTGCGCGACGGCAACTTGCCCGCTCTGCAAAATCATCGTCACCGGGGTGAGGCTCCGGTCCGGGTCGTAAGGCAGGCTCTTGTACAGGAACCGGTTGCCCACGACAGCGGGATTGGTCGCCATCAGCAAGGTGTGCCCGTCGCCGGGGGCTGCGGCCGCTTTTTCCGTGCCGATGATGCCGCCCGCGCCGGCGATATTCTCGACCAGCACCGGCTGGCCCCAAAGCTGGGAGAGCTCGGGTGCGAGCGCACGGGCCAGGATGTCGATCCCGCCGCCGGGCGGATAGGGCACGATGATGCGCACGGGCTTGGCGGCGAATGGCGCCTGCGCAAAGGCCGCGCCCGGGAGGAGCGCGAGCAGCGCAACGGCCAGCAATCTTGCCAGGGACATCGTCTCGCTCCTTTGTAGTTGCGCCTGCGGACACCAGTTTCGCACGCCGGCGCTACACTGCGGCACAACCAGTCGAAATGCCCGGAGGTTCCAGTGAAGGCAGCTGTAGTTGCGCCCAATGGCGTGGAGGTGCAGGAAGTGTCGGCCCCCAAGCCGGCCCCGAGTCAGGTACTCATACGCGTGCGCGCGTGCGGCCTGAATCGCGCCGATCTCGCGGTTGCGGCAGGCAAGGCCCACGGTGCGGTAGGCGGCGCAGGCACCATCGTCGGCATGGAGTTCGCCGGTGAGGTGGCCGAGGTAGGCAGCGAGGTGCGCGGCATCAAAGCCGGCGACCGTGTCATGGCGTCGGGTGCGGCGGGTTATGCCGAGTATGCAGTGGCCGATTGGGGGCGCGTGCATGTGCTGCCGTCAAAGGACATGTCGTTCGAGCAGGCCGCGACGCTCCCGATCTCCCTGCAGACCATGCACAACGCGCTGGTGACCGTCGGTGGGCTCCGGAAAGGCGAGAGCGTACTGATCCAGGGCGCGAGCTCGGGCGTTGGGATCATGGGATTGCAGATCGCCAGGCACATGGGCGCGAGCGTGGTGATCGGCTCATCCACCGATGCCGGGCGGCGGGCCAAATTGAAGGACTGGGGCGCGGATCTCGCGATTGACACAAAGAATCCCGGCTGGGCGGACGAAGTCATCGCCGCCACGGAGGGCAAAGGCGTCCACCTCATCGTCGACCAGGTCTCTGCAAGCGTGGCGAACGCGAATATGAAAGCGGCGCGCGTGTTGGGACGAATCGTAAACGTCGGACGGCTGGGCGGATTCAAAGGCGAGTTCGACTACGACCTGCACGCGATGAAGCGCATCTCGTACATCGGCGTGACGTTTCGAACGAGGTCAGTTGAGGAGGTGCGCGAAATCAATCGCGTGATGCGCGCCGACCTTTGGGACGCGGTGGCCGCCGGCAAGCTCAGGCTACCCATCGACCGCACTTTCGCGCTCGATGAGGCCGTGGCGGCGCTGGCCTACATGAAGGCCAACTCGCACTTCGGCAAGGTGGTGTTGCGGGTATAGTCAATCTGCGATTGGTTCATCGCCCGCGAGACCCTGCCCCTTGATAGGGGCCTAGCTGACTGGTCGCAGAGCGGTCACGCGGAAGTCAGTTCAAGCCGCCTTTCGACGCGCTCAAATCGTTTGTCGTGGCTGTCCAGTCTAGCGTTGATCGCAGCCAGATCGGTATGAACACCAGCCATTTGATGCTCGATTGAGGACAACCGAGCCTTCATAAAAGTGCTGTCCTCCTTGAGCGTACCGAGATCGTTCCTGATTGCTTTTAGGTGTTCCAGAATGATGCTTTCGGTGTTGTCGGTCATGGTGATTATCCCCTGTGCATATTCTACTACCCGAATTACTACATGCTCCTGCGGTACTGTCCGCCCACCTCGAACAATGCATGGGTGATCTGGCCGAGCGAACAAACGCGCACCGCGTCCATCAGCACCGCAAACACGTTTTCGTTGTGGATCACGGCCTGCTGCAAACTGCCGAGCATGGCGGCCGACTCTTTCGCATTCTTGCCCTGGAAATCGCGCAGGCGCTTGAGTTGCGACTGCTTTTCTTCTTCGGTCGAGCGGATCAGCTCGATCCGCTGCGGCGTGTCTTCCGAATGCGGGTTGCGGAACATGTTCACGCCGACGATCGGGTAGGAGCCGTCGTGCTTCTTGTGCTCGTAATACATCGACTCTTCCTGGATCTTGCCGCGCTGGTAGCCCGTTTCCATCGCGCCGAGCACGCCGCCGCGCGCCGAGATCGCCTCGAACTCTTTAAGCACCGCCTCTTCCACGAGGTCGGTCAGCGCGTCGATGACAAACGAACCCTGGTTCGGGTTCTCGTTCTTCGCCAGGCCCCACTCGCGGTTGATGATCATCTGGATCGCCATCGCGCGCCGCACGGATTCCTCGGTCGGCGTCGTGATCGCCTCGTCGTAGGCGTTGGTGTGCAGCGAATTGGTGTTGTCGTAGGTCGACACCAGCGCCTGCAAGGTCGTGCGGATGTCGTTGAACGAAATCTCCTGCGCGTGCAGCGATCGGCCGGAAGTTTGCGAGTGGAACTTGAGCTTCTGCGAGCGCTCGTTGGCGCCGTAACGGTTCTTCATCGCCACCGCCCAGATGCGGCGCGCCACGCGGCCGATCACCGTGTACTCGGGGTCCATGCCGTAGGAGAAAAAGAACGACAGGTTGGGCGCGAAATCGTCGATGTGCATGCCGCGCGCCAGATATGTCTCGACAAAGGTGAAGCCGTTGGACAACGTGAATGCGAGCTGCGAGATCGGGTTCGCGCCCGCCTCGGCGATGTGGTACCCCGAGATCGACACGGAATAAAAATTGCGCACCTGGTGGCGCACGAAATACTCCTGGATGTCGCCCATGACCTTGAGCGAGAATTCGGTCGAGAAGATGCAGGTGTTCTGGCCCTGGTCTTCCTTGAGGATGTCGGCCTGCACAGTGCCGCGCACGGTGGCCAGCGTCCAGTCGCGGATCTTCTGCTGCTCGTCCTCGGTCGGCTCGCGTTTGTTGTCGACGCGGAATTTGTCGACCTGCTGATCGATCGCGGTGTTGAAGAACATCGCCAGCAGGGTCGGCGCCGGCCCGTTGATCGTCATCGACACCGAGGTATTGGTGTCCGTCAGGTCGAAACCCGAGTACAGCACCTTCATGTCTTCGAGCGTGGCGATCGAAACGCCCGAATTGCCGACCTTGCCGTAGATGTCCGGCCGCTCGTCCGGGTCGAAGCCGTACAGGGTGACCGAATCGAACGCCGTCGACAGGCGCTTGGCCGGCATGTCTTTCGACAACAGGTGAAAGCGCCGGTTGGTGCGGAAGGGGTCGCCTTCGCCGGCAAACATCCGGGTGGGATCTTCGTTCTCGCGTTTGAACGCGAACACCCCGGCGGTGAACGGGAACGACCCCGGCACGTTCTCGCGCAGCTGCCAGCACAGGATCTCGCCGTGATCGGCGTAGCGGGGCAACGCCACCTTGGGCACCTTGGTGCCGGAAAGCGACGTGGAGGTGAGCTTGGTGCGCACCTCCTTGTCGCGGATCTTCACTACGTACTCTTCGCCCGAATAGGCCTTCAGCGTGTCGGGCCACATCTCGATCAGCTTCTTCGAGCGCGCCTCGAGCGCAGCGTCCTTTTCTACGATCAGCGGATCGAGGGCGAGGCCGTCCTTGCCGGCGGCGGCGAGCATGGTGCGCGCCCCGACCAGCTGCTGCCGCTCGCGCGCGATGCGCGCCTGGTCCTCGGCGTTCGCGAGATAGCTGCGCAGGCATTCGGCGATTTCGGCGAGATACCTCGAACGCTGCGCGGGAATCACCACGTTGACGCCCGAGGACGTCTTTCCGGTCACGGTTGGAAGCTTTCCCGCCGCGGGTTTTAGCCCGAAACCAGCGAGCTTGGGCAGCAGCGCCTGGTAGAGCGCGGTCACGCCGTCGTCGTTGAAACGCGAGGCGATGGTGCCGTACACGGGCATCTCGTCGGGCGACTGCCTGAAGGCTTCGCGGTTTCGCTGCACCTGCTTCCTCACGTCACGCAACGCATCTTCGGCGCCCTTGCGGTCGAACTTGTTGATGGCGACGAAATCGGCGAAATCGAGCATGTCGATCTTCTCGAGCTGGCTCGCGGCGCCGAACTCCGGCGTCATCACGTACAGCGATGCGTTGACGTGCGGCACGATCGCGGCGTCTCCCTGCCCGATGCCCGAGGTCTCGACGATGACGAGGTCGAAACCGGCCGCGCGGCAGGCCGCGATCACGTCGGGCAGGCACGCCGAAATCTCGGCGCCGGAAGCGCGGGTCGCGAGCGAGCGCATGAACACGTTTTCGGCCTAGATCGAATTCATGCGGATGCGGTCGCCGAGCAGCGCGCCGCCGGTCTTGCGCCGTGACGGATCGACCGCGATCACCGCAATCTTCAGCTTGTCGTCTTGATCCAGGCGGAACCTGCGCACGAGCTCGTCGGTGATCGAGGATTTGCCCGCGCCGCCCGTGCCGGTGATGCCGAGCGCGGGCGCGGCCTCGCCGGCCGCGGCTTTCGCGAGCTCGCCTTTGAGCCTGGTGTCGAGCGTTCCCGCCTCGATCGAGGTGATCAGCTGCGACAACGCGCGGCGATCGCCCTTCTTCACTGCTTCGAGGTCCTTCGGCGCGTACTGCGCGGTGTCGAAATCGCAACGCGCGAGCATGTCGTTGATCATGCCCTGCAGGCCCATTTTCTGGCCGTCCTCGGGCGAGTAGATGCGCTCGACGCCATAGGCGTGCAGCTCGGCGATCTCCTCGGCCACGATCACGCCGCCGCCGCCGCCGAACACCTTGATGTGCTCCCCGCCACGGCTCCTGAGCAGGTCGATCATGTACTTGAAGTACTCGAGGTGGCCGCCCTGGTAGGAAGACACCGCGAGGCCCTGGACGTCTTCCTGCAACGCAGCGGTGACGACCTCGTCGACCGAGCGATTGTGGCCCAAATGGATGACCTCGCACCCCGAGCCCTGCAGGATGCGGCGCATGATGTTGATCGAGGCATCGTGACCGTCGAACAGGCTCGCGGCAGTCACGAAGCGGATCTTGTGCTTCGCTTTGTAGACGAGGTTCTTCGAGTCGCTGAGGTCAGTCATTGCGGCCCCGCTTGGCGAGAGGTGAGCGCGGACATGGCGCAGTCTATACGCGGGCGCTCCGGATGGCTGGGGCGATCCTACTTGACGTTTACGTTAACGTCAACATGAGTCAACATTAGATTAATTTCGTAAGGCATTGTTTTGGATAGGATAGTGTAAGATGGGATTCGCCATGTTCGCCCGAATCGTGCTCGCCTTCCTGCTGACATCGGCCGCCGCCGCGTCGCCCGCGCAGGCGCCGGCCGGCGCGCCCTCGGTCGCATTGTTTTATGGCGCCTCGCCGCCCCTGGACGAGCTCGCTGCGTTCGACGCCGTGGTGCTCGAACCCGACCACGCGCCCAAGCCCTTGCCGGCCGCGAAACGCACTGGCTGGTTTGCTTATGTGAGCCTGGGCGAAGTCCATCCCTCGCGGCCCTACTTCAAAGCGATCCCGCAGGCGTGGAAGGCGGGTGTAAACCCGGCTTTCGACAGTGCCGTCATAGACCAGGCGCAAACCGGATGGGCGGAATTCTTCTGCGAGACGATCGTGCGCCCCCTTTGGGAGCGGGGGTTCCGCGGCTTTTTCCTCGACACGCTCGATTCCTACCACCTGGTGGCGAAGACGGATGAAGCGCGCGCTCGCCAGGAGGCGGGGCTCACCGCGGTCATCGTGCTGCTGAAGAAAAAGTTCCCCGAAGCGAAGCTGATGTTCAATCGCGGGTTCGAAATCCTCCCCGCGGTGCACGGCCTCGCCTACGCGGTGGCGGCCGAGTCCCTGTATCGCAGCTACGACCATGGCGCGAAGAAATATACGGAGGTGCCGCCCGCCGACCGCGAATGGCTGACCGGCCAGATGCGGCGGGTGCAAACGCAATACAAGCTGCCCGCGATCTTCATCGACTACGTGCCGGCCCGCGAGCGCGAGCTGGCTCGCGCCACCGCGAAGCGCATCGCCGCCGACGGGTTCGTGCCCTGGGTGTCGACGCCGGCGCTCGACATCCTCGGCGTAGGCGCGATCGAAGTCATGCCGCGCAAGATCCTCATGCTCTACGAAGGCCTCAAGCAGGAGGAGCAGGTCATCTACCTCGACGCCCACCGCGTCGCCACCATGCCCCTCAACTACCTGGGGTACACGGTGGAGTACGTCAACGCGCGCGAGCCCCTGCCCGCGTACCCGCTTACGGGGCGGGTGGCCGGCATCGTCACCCGGTTCACCGACAATTCGCTCACCGAAGGCCGGCTCTACGCGTGGCTGAGGCAGCAGATGGCCAACGGCATCCGGGTGGCCATCCTCGGCAGTCTGGGATTCAGCATGGACGCGACGCGGGCAGCGGAGCTGGGGCTGGCGCTCGGCGCGCAAAGCACGGCGCTTGTTCCCCTTTCCGTCGAATTGCGCGACCCCATGATGGGCTTCGAGCTGGCGCCCTTTCCCGACCGCCGCAGCTATGTCCCGCTGACCGTAAAGCAGGGCACGCCGTTGCTCACCCTCGCCGCGCCGCCCGCGGGCCGCCAGGACGCAGTGGCGCTGACCGCCTGGGGCGGCTACGCGCTCTATCCCTACGATGTCGCATCGCTGCCCGGAAATTCCTCCAAGCGCTGGATCGTCGACCCGTTTGCGTTCTACCAGCGCGCGCTTGCGCTGCCGCCGATGCCGGTGCCCGACGTGACAACCGAAAACGGGCGCCGCCTGCTCATCGCCCATATCGACGGCGACGGCTTCGCCAGCCGCGCCGAGACCCGCGCGGCGCCGTATTCGGGCGAGGTCCTCATGAAGGAGATCCTCGAGCGCTACCGGCTGCCCCATACGATTTCGGTGATCGAAGGCGAGACTTCCGCGCGGGGCATGTATCCGGCGCAGTCCCCGGCGCTCGAAGCGCTCGCAAGGCGGATTTTCGCGCTCGACACCGTGGAGATCGCCAGCCACTCGTTCTCGCATCCGTTCCGCTGGCAGGCGGCGGAATCCTCGGTCAAGCCGGTGTCCGCGTCCGAGACCTACTCGCTCAAGATCCCGAACTACACCTATGACTCGCGCGTCGAAATTCAGGGGTCGATCAGCTATATCGACAAGGTGCTCGCCCCGCCGGGCAAGCGCACCCGGATGTTCCTTTGGACGGGCG
>JBBQNG010000212.1:0-7560 GCA_038329645.1 Burkholderiales bacterium | reverse complement strand
CGCTTCGGCCTGTGGGTCTCGTTCTACCCTTTCGACCAGGACGAGTACCTCGCCATCGCGGCGCACTGGATGCGGCACTTCGGCTGCGGCGAGCGCGAGATCGCGGCGGCGCGTGAAGAGGTCCTGCAGTGGGCGCTGCTGCGCGGCTCGCGCAGCGGCCGCATCGCGTTCCAGTTCGCGCGGGATTGGGCTGGTCGCCACGTAGGTGGCTCCGGGCCGGGCGGGCACGCGTCAAAGCCGAAAAAATAGCGTGGTCGTCGAGGTGGCCGCGGCGGTGATCCTGCGCGCCGACGGCGCCTTCCTGCTCGCAAAGCGCCCGGCCGGGAAAGTCTACGCCGGCTGGTGGGAATTTCCCGGCGGCAAGGTGGAGGCCGGCGAGCCGGCGGGCGAGGCCCTCTCCCGCGAGCTGCACGAGGAGCTCGGCATTGAGGTGCGCAGCGCATGGCCGTGGCTCACGCGCGTGTTCACGTATCCGCATGCGACCGTGCGGTTGAATTTCTTCCGCGTCACCCAGTGGGAAGGCGAGCCGCACGGCAGGGAGGGCCAGGACCTCGCCTGGCAGCGGCTGGATGAGCCCCTGCTCGCGCCGATGCTGCCCGCCAACGCGCCGATCATCGCTTCGCTCGGGCTGCCTGCCGAATATGCGGTGAGTGCGGCCCAATTGCTGGGTGAGGAAGAATTCCTGAAGCGGCTCGAGTCGAGGCTGCGGGGGGGGCTCAAGCTGCTGCAGTTGCGGGAGAAGGAACTGTCCCGCGACGCGTTGCCGGAACTCGCACGGAAGGTTTGCAGGCTTGCACATCGGTTCGGCGCACGCGTTTTGCTGAATTCGGATGAAGAGCTTGCGCGCGAAACCGGAGCGGACGGCGTGCACCTCACCGCACAGGCGCTGATGCGGCTTGAAGTCCGGCCGCAAGGGATGCTGGTCGCCGCCTCCTGCCACGACGTTGCCGAACTTGCGCAGGCGATGAAGCTCGAGCTTGACTTTGCCGTTCTCGGATCGGTGAAGGCGACGCGCTCACATCCTGGCGCGGCGACGCTGGGGTGGGATAGGTTTACGCAGCTGGCGCGAGGTGCGACGCTCCCCGTCTACGCGATCGGCGGCCTGTCCCCGGCCGACACCGAAGACGCATGGCGCTCCGGGGCGCATGGGATAGCGATGATTACGGGTGCTTGGGCGAACCGACAATCTTGAACTTATTTTTAAAATATTGGCTTCTGGAGCGGATTTCCGGTTAGTTGGATTGCCATAAACGGAAATTACGCCTCACGACTCCGGCGTCTCCCGGCCCGGGTCCGGCGCCTCGGCCTGCGGTACCCGGTACGCCTCGGTCGCCCACTGGCCCAAGTCGATCATTTTGCAGCGCTCGCTGCAGAAGGGCCGAAACCGGTTCTCGCCGCTCCACGCGACCTGCATGCCGCAGCGGGGGCAGGGAACAGTGGGTTTCGAGCCCATCGGTCTACAGGTTGCAGAAGGTCAGCTCGAAGCTGATGTCGCCTTCGCAGGTGCGGGGACGCGGGTCTTCGCCGCCCTGGGTGAGGAAGCGGATGTTGAGCACGTACTTGTTCGCGCTCATCTCCGGCACGCAGCCGACCGTATCGTCGAGGCGCACGCGCAGCATCTGCGCGGTCTTGCCGCCGAGCATCTGCTGGTAGGTGCCCTGCGGCGCCACGAACTGCGCGGGCTTGCCCGATTCGCGCAGGATGCGCAGGATGATCGCCGAGCCGTCGCGCAAGGGGTATAGGGGGCTCGTCCAGTCGGCGAGCTCGAGGCCGCGCTCTGCGGACGCCTTGTGCAGCCAGTAGTGGTAGGAGGGCAGGTCGAACTGGCAGGCGCCGCCGGGAATGCCGGTGCGCTGCTTGATCGACATGAGCCATTCGTTCTCGCGCAGGTACTGGCCGATCCTGCCTGTCATTCCGAACAAGGCGGTCGACGCCTGCTCCATGTCGCCGAGCACCTGGTTGAGCGCTGCTTCGGAGATCTCGGGATTGTTGCGGAATGCGCGCAGCACCTGCTTCTGGCGCTCGAGCTCCTGCAGCAGGTCCGACTTGAGGTCGGCGCGGCCGGCGACTTCCATGATCTCGAACAGGGTCAGCAGCGCGACGTGATGGTCTTGCGGCTCGGGCTGGCGGATGAAATGCCCCGAGCGCTCGAACAGGTCCTCCAGGCGCAGGAGTGTGCGGATTCGTTCGTTGAGCGGGTACTCGTAGGTGATCACGACGCGCCGTTGTTGTGCCGGGCTCGCACCGGTGAAAGCGGAATCTCGCTGAATTTTGAAGCAATTGGCCATGGCAGGCAATCGCGGATCGATCTCATGCCGGGGTGGCCTGGCCGGCCAGCGCGACGTAGCGCGCATGCAGCGCCAGGACCTGGGGCTGCAGTGCGGCGAGCGGGCCGCTGTTGTCGATCACATCGTCGGCGGCCGCCAGCCGTTCCCCCCGCGAGGCCTGTGCCGCGATAATGCGGCGAATTTCATCCTCGGCCAGACCGCTGCGCTGCCTTACCCGCTCGACCTGCACGTCCTCCGCGCAATCGACCACTAGGACGCGCTGGACCCGGCTGTGGTAGTCCAACGACTCGACCAGCAGGGGCACCACGTGCACCACGTAGGGCGCCGCCCCCTCGGCGGCGGCAATGCGGCGCTGCGATTCGGCCCGGATCATGGGGTGCAGGAGCGCCTCGAGCCTTTTCTTCGCCAAGGGATCGTCGAATACGAGCTCGCGCACTCTCTTGCGATCCATGGCTCCATCGGGCCCGATGCAGCCCTCCCCGAACTGCTCGCGCACCCTGGGGATGGCCGCCCCGCCCGGGCGGGTCAGCTCGTGGGCGATTGCGTCCGTGTCGACCACCGCCGCGCCAAGCTGCGCGAATAGGTCGGCCGCGGCGCTCTTGCCGCTGCCGATCCCGCCGGTCAGCCCGATCACGTATGCCATCTGCTGATCCGATGGGAGTCAGGAAAGGAGGGGGAGGTACCTGCGGGAGAGCGCATCCCCCCAGAACAGCGCGATGAACCCGGCCGCGGCAAGATACGGGCCGAACGGGATCGGTTTGTCCCGCCCATGCTTGGTGAAAACCATAAGGGCAATCCCGACCGTAGCGCCGACCACCGAGGAGAGCAGGATCACCATCGCCAGCGCCTGCCAGCCGAGCCAGGCGCAGATCGCCGCAAGGAGCTTGAAGTCGCCGTAGCCCATGCCTTCCTTGCCGGTCACAAGCTTGAACACCCAGTAGACGCTCCATAGAGCGAGGTACCCCGCGATCGCGCCGACTACCGCTGCGTCCAGGGGGACGAAGGTACTCCGCAGGTTGACGATCAGCCCGGTCCAGAGCAGGGGCAGGGTGATGTCGTCGGGCAGCAACTGGGTGTCGTAGTCGATCACCGCCAGCGCGATGAGCGCCCAGGCGAACAGCATCGCGCCCAGGCCGGCGAGGGTGAAACCGAAGCGCGTGGCGGCGTACGCAGCGGCCAGGCCCGATGCCAGCTCGACCATTGGATAGCGCAGGCCGATCTTCGTGGCGCAGCCCGAGCACTTGCCGCGCAGGACGGCGTACGAAACCAGCGGGATATTCTCCAGCGCCGTAATCTTGTGCCCGCACTGCGGACACGCCGATCTCGGCACGACGAGGTTATACGGCTCGGCCTTCGCAACCGGAAGCTTTGAGGGGGGGGGCACAGGGGAACCGCCAGGTTCCCCTGTGCCCGCGGCCAATTCAGCGCACTGCTCTTTCCACTCCCGCTCCATCATCCTCGGCAGGCGATGGATGACCACATTCAGGAACGAGCCGGCGCACAGACCGAACGCCAGCGCTACCCACGGAAAGACGGACGCGTCGGTCAGCCAGGCGAGCGAAGCCATGCCCGCCGCATCAGACAGCCTGGCCCATTTTGAAGATCGGCAGGTACATGGCGATCACCATGCCGCCGATCAATACGCCCAGGACGACCATGATCATCGGTTCCATCAGCGAGGACAGCGCGTCGACCGCGTCGTCGACCTCGGCTTCGTAAAAGTCCGCGGACTTGCTAAGCATCGAATCGAGCGCGCCGGTTTCCTCGCCGATCGACACCATCTGCAGGACCATGTTAGGGAACACGTTGGCATTCACCATCGCCATGTACAGCGCGGTGCCCGTGGAGACCTCGCCCTGGATCTGCTTGGTGGCATTCATGTAGACCCAGTTGCCCGAGGCGCCGCCGACCGAATCGAGCGCCTCGACCAGCGGCACGCCGGCGGCGAACATTGTGGAGCAGGTCCGGGTCCAGCGCGCGATGGTGGCCTTTCGGATGAGCTCTCCGAAGACCGGCACCTTGAGGGCCAGGCGGTCCATGAAAATCTGCACGGCCAGCGACTTTTTCCATAGCGCGAGGAACCCGTATACGCCCCCGAACGCAATGCCGAAGATGAGGTACCAGTACGCCACGAAGTATTCCGATATCGCAAGCACCACCAGCGTCGGCGCCGGCAGGTCCGCGCCGAAGTTGGCGAACACGGTCTTGAACGCCGGGATCACGAAAATCATGATCACGGCCGTGATCACGAAAGCCACCACGATGATCGCGATCGGGTAGAACAGGGCCGACTTGATCTTCGACTTGATGGCGAGGGTCTTTTCCTTATAGGTCGCCAGGCGATCGAGCAGGGTCTCAAGAATACCGGCCTGCTCGCCCGCGGCCACCAGGTTGCAGAACAGCGGATCGAAGTATTTCGGGTACTTGCGGAAGGCCGCCGCGAGCGGCGAGCCGGTCTCGACTTCCAGCTTGACGTCCATGAGCAGCTTGGTGACCGCGGGGTTCGAGGCGCCCTTGCCTACGATGTCGAACGCCTGCAGCAGCGGTACGCCAGCCTTCATCATCGTCGCGAGCTGGCGGGAAAACAACGTAATGTCTTTCTCGGAGACCCTGCCGCCGCCGCCCATTTTCTGCTTCTTGATCTTGGTGACCATGACGCCCTGGCGCCGCAGGGTAGCCTTGACGACGTTTTCGCCTGTGGCGCGGAGGTCGCCGCGCACGGCCTTGCCCGCCTTGTCCTTGCCCTCCCACTGGAAATTGATTTCCTTGGGGCCTTTGTCCTTGGCTGCTACGGCAGTCGCCATTTTTCGTTTCCCCTAGCTCGTTTCCGCCCGCGGCGGCTCACATGCGGAGCCGCGCATCCGATTCCTTAGGGAGAATAGCCCCCTAATATGCTTGTGCGCCGTGATGCCTGTCACGCAAGCTCCACAACCGATCGGCGCACGGCGCATTTATCGGCCCCGATGATGCCCTGCACGGGGTGGTTTGTAAAGGCTCAAGTATCGCGCATAAGAGATTGAGGCAATTGAGGTTTGCGGCCGAAATTTACCCCCCGGAGCAGACCCTGCGCTAAGTCGCTTCGACCTCTTCAGGAAACGGTTCGATAGGCTTGAAAAGACGCACCGACTTCACTGCGCGGCCCTGGGTGTGGAGGATCTCCATCGCCACGCCCGCAATGCGGATGCTCACGTCGGCTTCCGGGATGTCCTGCAGGTGCTCGAGGATGAGGCCGTTCAGCGTCTTCGGGCCGCCGGTGGGCAGGCTGAGGTTGAGCGAGCGATTTATTTCGCGCACCGTCATCGCGCCATCGGCGAGTGCCGAGCCGCTCGCATCCCACGCGACCTTGCCGACGGTGCTCGGCATCGAGGTGGTGAACTTGCCGATGATTTCCTCGATGATGTCCTCGAGCGTCACGAGGCCCATCAGTTCGCCGTACTCGTCGACTACCAGCGCGATGCGCTCCGAGTTCTCCTGGAAATACTGGAGCTGCGCGAGGAGGGCCGTGGAGGCCGGAACGAAGTACGGCTCGTCGCACAATTCCTCGATCGCCTCGCGCGTCAGCTCGCCCGAATGCAGCAGGCCGAGCACCTTGCGCAGGTGAAGCACGCCCACGAGGTTGCCCTCCCGGTCGCCGAACACCGGCAGGCGCATGTGGTACGCGGTGGCAAGCTGGTGCGCGATGTCCTCGAGGTCCTCCTCGAGCGTGATCGACTCGATCTTGGCGCGCGGCAGCATGATGTCCTGCACCGTGATGCTGCCGAGGTCGAACAGATTGACCAGGATCGAGCGGTGCTTCTTCGGCATGAACTGGCCGGACTCGAGCACCAGCGTGCGAATCTCGTCAGTGGAGAGCTGTTGCGGCTCGTTGCCCTTGCTGGGGTCGATGCGCAGGATCCTGAGGAGGCCGGCCACGAACAGGTTCACGAACCACACCACGGGCGTGAAGAGCTTGAGCAGCGGTCCGAGCAGGTATGCAAGCGGCAGGGCCACGCGTTCCGCGTAGGCCGCGCCGATGACCTTGGGCGTGATCTCGGAAAAAACCAGGATCAGGAAGGTCACTGCGAGGGTGCCGGCGCCGAGCGCGATTTCGCTGTCGCCGAAAAGGCGGATCGTGATTACGGAGGCGAGCGTCGCCGAGCCGGCGTTGACGAGGTTGTTGCCGAGCAGGATCACGCCGAGAAGCCGGTGCGTTTGCGCGAGCAGCGCGGCGGCCCGCTTCGCTCCGCCATGTCCCTGCCCGACGAGGTGCTTCAGCCGGTAGCGGTTGAGCGCCATCATGCTGGTTTCCGCAATCGAGAAAAATGCGGACACCACAAGCAGCACTGCCAATGCGCCGAACTGCCAGCTGAGCGGGATCGATTCCACGGCAGCGGGCCGCTACACCCGGCGCAGGATGACTTCGAGCACGAACCGGCTCCCCACGTAGGCGAGCAGGAGCATCACGAAGCCCAGCAGCGTGAAACGCACGGCCGTGCGGCCGCGCCACCCGTACGCGTAGCGCCCGATGAGGAGGATCGCGAAGGTGAGCCAGGAGAGCAATGCGAAGAGCGTCTTGTGATCGAAGCGCAGCGCACGGCCGAAAAGCGATTCGGAGAACACCAGCCCGGAGGCCAGCGTTAACGTGAGGAGGCCGAAGGCAAGCGCGATCAGCCTGAACAGCAGGCGCTCCTGGGTGAGCAGAGGCGGCAGGCCGGCAAGCGGCCCCGCGAGCGGGCCCTCGCCCAGCGGCTTGCGTGCGGTGTGCAGCGATCGCTCGGCGAGCGCCATCAGCAGCGCGTGCAGCATTGCGATCGTGAACACGCTGTACGCTGCCATGCCGAGGATGAGGTGGAGGCGAAACTCGAGCGACGCCGAGTGCGCGATCGCTATTCCCGGGAACAGTGCGGGAAGCGGCACCGCGAGCGCGGCGAGCGGGAGCACGAGCGGCAACATGCCCTCGAGGTTGTAGAACAGGCTCTCCACCCAGTAGACGGCGACGGCGAGCAGGAGCATCGCTGATAGGGCCTGCCCGAACCCGAAGCGCGGCTGCGCCGGCGCGATGAGATCGAGGTTCAGCAGCCAGGCATGCAGGGCGAGCGGCACGATAAGCGCGGCGCGCTCCCAGCCCGCCATGCCGGAGGGCGGCGCCGGTTGGGGCCGCCACCGAGTGCGCCAGAAATGCAGCGCCAGCCCGCCGTAGAGGGCGCTCACGGCGAGGTGAAGTACAATGTCCGGCATTCTTTGAGTCTACCAGAGCGCCGTTTTTTCCCGCGCGCCACGCCCCCATGCTCGA
>JBBQNG010000211.1:0-7611 GCA_038329645.1 Burkholderiales bacterium | reverse complement strand
CGCGGGCTTCTTCTGCTGTGTCGCAATGGCCCTGCCGCAAGTCCATATCGTCGCCTACTGCAGCGACCTCGGCTACGGCGCGATCCGCGGCGCCCAAATGCTTTCGCTCATGCTGGGTGCGGGCGTCGCGAGCCGCATCCTGATGGGATGGCTGTCGGATAAGATCGGCGGGTTGCGCACCCTGCTGCTCGGCTCGACTGCGCAGTGCGCGGCACTGGTCCTGTTCGTGCCTTTCGACAGCGTGGGCTCGCTCTACGCGCTGTCGATCCTGTTCGGCTTTTTCCAGGGCGGCATCGTGCCGTCCTACACGCTGATCGTGCGCGAGTATTTCAGCCCGTCCGAAGCGGGCGGCCGGACCGGGGTGGTGCTGCTGGCTGCATTGTTTGGCATGGGCGCGGGCGGTTGGCTGGGCGGCTGGATCTTCGACCTCACCGGCGCCTACCGGAATGCATTTGCGTTCGGCGTCGGCGCAAACGTGGTGAACATCGCTATCGTCGTTTGGCTTCTCGCGCGCGCCGGGACGCGCCGCGCGATTGCAGCGCGGTACGCGCCCGCCTGAAGGTGCGCCGGCCAGCCTACCTGCGCGCGGCACCCGCGCCCGAGCCGCCGGGACCGCCCGCACCGGGCGTCGGGTCCGGCGCGCTGAGCACGTAGGCGACCGCGGGGCGATCGATCACGCGCGAATCGCTCATGGCCGCGCGGTCGTAGGTCGCGCAACCCGACAGGACCAGCAACCCGAGGGCGGCGGCGATAAATTTGCAGTGTTTCATTTCAGATTCCTTCGGTAGGGGTCTTTAGCAACTTACTTCCGGCCCGGCCTCTTGCGTGGGGACTTGCGGGCCGCGCCCTTCGCCGCAGCAGTCTTTTGCATGCCGGCCCCCTTGGTTCGACCCGCCCGGCTCGCGACCCTGGGGGCGGGCTCCTCCGCCGGCATCGGCGGGATGGAGGGCTGGATGCTCGTGCCGATCTTGGCGCTTGGGTTTTCTTCGCCCGCTGGCGATCCGGTAACGCTCCTCACCGCCGACCTTGCGGTATTCAGGGCATACGCCGCAGCGTTGACCCCGAGCATCGCCGTCGTCGCGGCGAGCGCCATCACTTTCTTCAGCATGACCGCCTCCTGTTCAAAGTGCCATTAGACGCCTTCCTCCTCGATGCCGCCGCCGGATGTTGTGCGTATTCGCGTGTCGCCGTAACACCTACAGGGACGAGCCGCTTGGTGTGTGCGCAAAGGCACAGAGGCCGCCCGGGCGCGGCGGTTAGCCTTGACCTTCAATGCGCTCAGGAAGCAAGCAATGAAGATCATGATGTCGGCCGAGCATCTCGCGCGCTACAAACAGATCGCGATGTTGTTCTGGAAATACGGGCGCTCGGACCTCGTGCGCCAGATGGGCATCGACGGTACGGTCGACGCCGCCAACGCCACCGCCGAAGCCGCCGCGGACACTTCACCCGAAAAGCTCGCCGATGACCTGGAGGCGATGGGCCCGACGTACGTGAAGGTCGGGCAAGTGCTCGCCAGCCGGCCCGACCTGCTGCCGGAGCCCTATCTCAAGGCGCTCGCGCGGCTGCAGGACAATGTCAAGCCCTTCGCCTACGCCGACGTCGAGGCGATCGTGTCGGCCGAACTCGGCGTGCGCATCTCCAAGGCTTTCGCGACCTTCGATACCGCGCCGATCGCAGCGGCGTCCCTCGGCCAGGTGCATTGCGCCACGCTGCGCGACGGGCGGCCCGTAGCGGTCAAAGTGCAGCGGCCGGAAATTACCGCGCAGATCGCTGAGGATTTCGAGGTGCTCGCGCAGATCGCCGAGTTCTTCGACAACCACACCGACGTCGGGCGACGCTATCGCTTCCAGGTCATGCTCGAAGAGATGCGCATCACCATCCAGCAGGAGTTGAACTACGAGCGCGAGGCGCAGAACCTGGTTGCGGTCGGCCGCAATCTTGCGGAATTCGAGCTGATCCGGATTCCGCAGCCGATAGCCGATTACAGTACCCGCCGCGTACTCACCATGGAGCACGTGGAGGGACGCAAGATCACCGCGCTCGGCCCTCTGGCCAACCTCGAACTGAAAGGCGCGGCGCTCGCGGAGGAGCTCTTTCGCGCCTACCTGAAGCAGGTCCTCGTCGACGGGCTTTTTCACGCAGACCCGCACCCGGGCAACGTGTTCGTCACGTCCGACGGGCGCATCGCGCTGCTCGACCTGGGCATGGTCGGGCACACCACTCCCGCGATGCAGGAGAACCTGGTCAAAATGCTGCTCGCCATAAGCGAAGGCAAGAGCGACGAGGCCGCGCAGGTTGCGATCCGCATCAGCCGCACCACCGAGGAGTTCGACGCAGACGAATTCACCCGCCGCATCCGCCAGCTGCTCGCCCTGCACCAGGACGAGGGGTTGCAGCAGATGAACGTCGGCAAGAGTCTGCTCCAGGTGAGCCGCATCGCGGCCGACAACGGGCTGTTCGTTCCCAGCGAGCTCACGCTGCTGGGCAAGACGCTGCTGCAGCTCGACGAGGTTGGACGCATCCTCGACCCCGCGTTCGACACACGCGCCTCGGTGCGGCGCAACGTGACCGAGATCCTTTCCCAGCGCATGAGCAAGAACGCGACCCAAGGCAGCATGCTCCAGTCGCTGCTCGAGATGAAGGATTTCGTCACTGGGCTGCCGGCGCGCCTCAACCGGATCCTCGACTCGGTCGCCAATGCCGAACTCGAGGTCAAGGTGCGCGTGCTCGACTCGAAGCTGCTGATGGAGGGCCTGCAGAAAATCGCCAACCGCATCTCCACCGGGCTGATCCTTGCCGCGCTGATCGTCGGGGCCTCTCTGCTGATGCGCGTGGACACGCCTTTCAGGATCCTCGGCTATCCCGGACTCGCAATGCTTCTGTTCCTCGCGGCGGCAGCCGGCGGGTTCTGGCTGGTGATCGGCACCTACGTCCAGGACCGCAAGAGCGAGAAGAAAGCCGCCCGCTAACGGGTATGCCGCATCAACAGGCGATTGTCAGTGCTTTTCCTACAAACTCTCGGCGAATCCTCCTACATATCGGGAGGCGCCGGGACGGTAACTTGGCATGGCTCGTTTCTCCTCTCAGCTCCAGCGCTGCAGTCAGGACCTGTCTCCGAAAGCAATCCGGGACTTCGGGCGAGCGGTACCGAAGCTGTGCGCCAAAGGCTCCCCCCCGATCCCCGGCGCGCAATTGCGGTCACCTTGAACGATGCCGGACCAATGACGTAACGGGTTCTGACTGCAGCGCTGGAGACTTTTTCAGTCCACCTTGCTTTCGTCGCGGTACATCACCTTGTGCCGGGTCTCCTTGACCCATGCGTCGATGCCTTCCTCGGTGATGCGGTTGGCGGGGTCGAACTTCTCCCAGCTCATGATCTGCGGCAGAGTCTTCTTCCAGCGCTTGTAGGCCGGTTTTGCCGGCGGGCCGAACAGCAGGATGTCGAGCACCGAAAGCTCGTCGGGGATTGCAAGCAACGGCTTGATCTGCTTCTGCGCGTCGGCCTGCCCGATCGCGGTGACCCACCAGACGTTGTAGCCGAGCGCGGCGGCGGCCAGGTGCGCAGACATCGTCGCGGCCGCAACGCTCTGCAGCAGGATGCGCTCCGCGTTCTCGTGGTACTGCCGGTCGAGCTCGGAGCCGTCCATGAGCACCGGGAATGCGCGCGTCCAGCGAAAGTCCGACGCAACGACGACGAATCCCGGCGCGGTTTCGAGGCCGCGATAGTTCGGCGTCGGGAACTTCATCCGGAGCCTGGCGCGCTGCCTTTGCTCCTCGACGAAATAATCGGCGATGCGCTTTTTCACCGCGGGGTCGGTAACCACGATGAAATGCCACGGCTGGGCGTTGGCGCCCGACGGGGCGTGGCGGGCAGCCTCGAGGATCAGCTCGTAATGGTTGCGCGGCACGACATACGACGGGTCGAACTGGCGCGTGGTCATGCGATTGCGCACTACGTCCATGAGCGCGTCGTAGCGCGAAAGATCGTGGTTTGCGTCGGCTGTCATGCGGGCTCCAGGGCGCGGGATAGGGCAGTTCCATTCTGGCACACGAGCGATGGTTCCCCCGGCAGGTCGCAGAAGGTCTACAGTAGATGCCGCAGCCACGCCCCGGGGGAGGGGAATATGAACGAAATCAAGAGCGGGTCGGCCAGGCCGTCATTTTGGTGCGGCATCCTGACGGCGGAAAAGCAGGGCGCCACGCCTGCGCAGGCGCGCACCGTGCGGGGACCTTACACGGCCTTCAACCTGGCCAATTCCCAGCGCGACCGAACCGACAACACGATCGGGGAAGGAAGGACCGATGGCGAAAGCCGCGAAAAAGACTGACACCGGCGGGCAAAGGGAATCCTCGAGCGCATTTTTCGAGCGCAACCGACCGAAATTCCTCGACTGGGTCCCGCCCTCTGAGGAGGAGCTGCGCCTCGAAGCGCAGAAGCGCAGGGACGACCGCGATGCCGAGCTGAAAAAAGTCACCGCGCTGGAGAAGGCCAAGCTGGCGGAAAAGAAGTCCGGGAAAAAGAAGCCCCCACCGGGCTGACCAGATGGGCCGACACGGTTTGCGAGCGGTGCTGGCCACCCTCGCGATTGCGGTACTCTCCACAGCACACGCCTTCGACCTGCAAGGCCATCGCGGCGCGCGCGGACTCGCGCCGGAGAATACGCTTCCGGCCTTCGCAGCCGCGCTGTCGCTTGGCGTCACGACTCTCGAGCTTGACACCGGTGTCACCAAGGACGGCGTGGTGGTGGTATCGCATGAGCCCATGCCGCACCCCGACACGGCGCGGGGTCCCGGCGGCGCCTGGCTGGCCACACCCGGCCCCCTGATCGGCACGCTGACCTTGGCCGAGCTCCTCCAATACGACGTCGGCCGCCTCAACCCGGCGAGCCCCTACGGCAAGCGCTACCCGCAGCAGGTGCCGGCTGACGGGACGCGCATTCCCCGGCTCGCGGACGTTTTTGCGCTCGCAGGCAAAGCGGGCAACAGCGTAGTGCGCTTCAACATCGAAACCAAGATCGATCCGCGCGCACCGCAAGCGACGCTTCCACCGGAGGCATTCGCCCGCGCGGTGATCGCGGCGATCCGCGCCGGCGGCGTGGCAAATCGCTCGACCGTCCAGTCTTTCGACTGGCGCACGCTCAAGGTCGTCCAGGCCGAAGCGCCGGAGATCCCGACCGTGTACCTCACGGCGCAGCAGCCCTGGTTCGACAGCGTCGATACAGCCGGGACATGGACCGCCGGCGTGCGCCACGACGTGCACGGCTCGCTGCCAGCGATGGTCAGGGCCGCCGGCGGGCGGGTCTGGTCGCCCTATTTCGGCGACGTCGACGCAGCGAACCTCACCCAGGCGCGGGCGCTCGGCCTGGCCGTGGTGGTGTGGACCGTGAATTCGCCGGCCGACATCGCCCGCATGCTCGATTTCGGCGTCGACGGCATCATCAGCGACCGTCCCGACCTGGTGCGCGCGCAGATGCAGAGCCGGGGCATGCCCCTGCCCGCGCCGACCCCCGTTTCGCCCTGAGCTTTCAGGACCGGGCCGCGCGCGGCTAAGATACCCGGATGCCGCCCGTCACCCTCGCGCTCGTCATCGCCAACGTCGCGGTGTACCTGCTGCAGGCGAACTTCCCGCTGGTCGAATCGTTCGGACTGTGGCCGCCCGCCTCGGCCGACTTTGCGAGCCCGGGCTTCGCGCCCTGGCAGCTGGTCACGTACGCGTTCCTGCATGGAAGCATGAGCCACATCCTGTTCAACATGTTCGGCCTGTACATGTTCGGCAGCGAAGTCGAGCGGCTGTTCGGCACGCGCTTTTTCCTCGCCTACTATTTCGCGAGTGTCGTCGCCGCCGGGCTCACGCACCTCGGCGTCAACGCGCTGATCGGCGGCCCGGCGATCCCGGTGGTCGGCGCTTCGGGCGGCATCTACGGGCTGCTGCTCGCCTTCGGGGTGTACTTCCCCCAACGCACGGTGGTGCTGCTGATCCCGCCGATCCCGATGAAAGCGCGTACATTCGTGTTCGTGTTCGCGGTCGTCGAGCTGCTCTTCGGCGTGACCGGCACCGCCTCGGGCGTGGCGCATTTCGCGCACCTCGGCGGCATGCTCGGCGGCTGGCTCATGATCGTCTACCGGCGCCGCGCGGGTCCTTCGCGCCGGTTGTAGATTCTAATACAATTGATTCACAAGATCTGCACCAGGAGCGGCCCTTGGGCCAATAGATATGCCTAAAATGGAAAACATTGCGCGCCTGGCCCTGACGCTCGCGCTCGGCCTGGCCGGCCCCTACGCGCTCGCCCAGGCCTGGCCCGCCAAGCCCGTGCGCTGGATCGTCCCGTTCTCCGCCGGCGGACCGGCCGACGTCATCGCACGCGTCGTCGCGCCCAAGCTCGCCGAGCGCCTCGGCCAGCCGGTCATCATCGACAATCGTGTAGGGGGCAACAGCAACATCGGCCACGAGGCGGCGGCGCGCTCCGCACCCGACGGCTACACGATGCTCTACGTCGTGCCCAACATCGTGACCAATCCGTCCCTGTTCAAGAACATGGTCGATCCCATCAAGGAGCTTGCCCCGCTGGCGCAGATGACGGTCCAGTCGTACGCGCTGGTGGCCAACCCCGGTTTCGAGCCGAAGACCGTGGCCGAGATCATCGCGGCCGCGCGAGCCAAACCCGGCAGCGTCACCTGCGCTTCGGGCGGTGGCCTGATGACTTTCGGCTGCCTCTGGCTGCCCACGATCACCAAGACCGACATCGTCCACGTCCAGTACAAAGGCAACGCCCCCGCGCTCACCGACCTGCTCAGCGGGCAGGTCAACATCCTGTTCGACCTCTACAACACTTCCCTGCCCCAGATCCGCGCAGGCAGGATCCGCCCGGTCGCCCTCACCCGCCCGACGCGCGGCCTCCCGCTGCCCGACGTCCCCGTCATCGCCGAAACGCTGCCCGGCTTCGTGCTGGTCGGCTGGCATGGCGTGATGCTGCCTGTTGGCGTGCCGCGGACTGTCGTCGAGAGGCTCAACCATGCGCTTGGCGAGGCACTCGCCGACAAGGAGGTCACCAAGCGCGTGACCGACGGCTACAGCGAGATCGCGCACACAACGCCCGAAGCCTTCGGCGAAATCCTGCAGCAGGATTACGTGAAGTACGCGCGCATCGTCAAAGACGCAGGGATCAAGCCGGAGTAAGCCGTTGCGCAAGGACGCAGACCTGGTGCTGCGCGGCGGCAGCGTGATTACGCTGGCCGGCGGTGCGCAAACCACGGCCGTGGCCGTCAGCGGCGATCGCATTGCGGCTGTAGGCAACGACGCATGCGTGTCCGGCCTTGCCGGTCCTGCCACTCGCGTGATCGAGCTGGCCGGGCGCACCTTGATGCCGGGCCTGACCGACGGGCATGCGCACCTCGACCGCGAAGGCCTCAAGGAGTTGCTGCCTTCGATCTCGGGCTGCCGCTCGATCGCGGAGCTCGTCGAGCGCCTGCGCGTGCTTGCCGCCGCGACACCGCCGGGCAGCTGGATCGTCACCATGCCGCTGGGCGTACCGCCGGAATTTCGCTGGTCGCAATCCATGTTCGAGGAAGGCCGCCTGCCCGACCGGCACGACCTCGACCAGGCATCGA